>MHBL01000433.1:0-92593 GCA_001803235.1 Lentisphaerae bacterium RIFOXYA12_64_32 | reverse complement strand
GACCGGCTCGCTCCGACACCCGCGGGAGCGAGCCGCTCCCGCCACGTTGGCCATCTACCGCCCAACCGTGCACCCGCGACTCCCATGTTACTCGCGTGTCACTCTGCGCCGCCGCCCGCTTGCGCCAGACTGCCCGCCCGGCAAACCGAAATGCGCCACAATGACGCACTTGCCGCGGGGCGGTCGTGGAGAGCCGTTTTTCTTTTAACGCTCTCCAGCAACATGTTACAGAATATCTCATGTCCATTGGCAGCGCGAGTGCTAAATTGTGTAGCGGATAGGCGGGCCGACGCCACGAGACGCTTGCCTGGAGGACCACACGATGAACCCGACGGAGAAATTCACTCAGAAGTCGCAGGAAGCCTTGGCCGCGGCGCAGCAACTTGCCGCCACGCAGGGGCACCAGGAGATTCTGCCCCTGCACCTGTTGTCGACGTTGCTGACACAGGACGAGGGGGTGGCGCCTGCCATTCTGGAGAAGCTCGGCAAGGACGCCAGTGGCCTCGCCGCGCGCGTAAACAGTGAACTGGAACGTCTGCCCAAGGTCAGCGGTCCGGGGTCGTCGCAGGTGTACGTGTCGCGCGTGCTGTCCATGGTTCTGCAGCAGGCCGAGGCCGAAGCCAAGTCGCTGAAGGACGAGTTTGTCAGTGTTGAACATCTGCTGCTGGCCCTGATCGAGAAGGCGCCCGAAGCGGCCCGTTTACTCCAGGCTGCCGACGTGAACCGCAACAGCATTCTGACCGTGCTCAAGGACGTGCGCGGCAATCAGCGCGTCACCTCGCAGACGCCCGAGACCACGTTCAACGCGTTGCTGAAGTACGGCCGCGACCTGACCCAACAGGCGCGCCAGGACAAGCTCGACCCGGTCATCGGCCGCGACGACGAGATCCGGCGCATCATCCAGATTCTGTCGCGCCGCACCAAGAACAACCCGGTTCTGATCGGCGAACCGGGCGTGGGCAAGACGGCGATCGTCGAAGGGCTGGCGCAGCGTGTCGTGCACGGCGACGTGCCCGAGGGGCTGAAGAACAGGCGCGTCATTTCCCTGGACATGGGCGCACTGATCGCCGGCGCCAAGTACCGCGGCGAATTCGAGGAGCGGCTCAAAGCCGTGCTGAAGGAAGTCACCTCCAGCCAGGGCGAAGTCATCCTGTTCATCGACGAACTGCACACGGTCGTCGGCGCCGGCGCCGCGGAAGGCGCCATGGATGCCGGCAACCTGCTCAAGCCCATGCTGGCGCGCGGCGAACTGCACTGCATCGGCGCCACCACGCTGGACGAGTACCGCAAGCACATTGAGAAGGACGCGGCGCTGGAGCGCCGCTTCCAGTCCGTGCTCGTGGATCAGCCATCGGTCGAAGACACCATCTCCATCCTGCGCGGACTCCGCGAACGCTACGAAGTGCACCACGGCGTCAAGATCCGCGACGCGGCCCTGGTCACCGCCGCGGTACTGTCAGACCGGTACATCTCCGACCGGTTCCTGCCGGACAAAGCCATTGATCTGGTCGATGAAGCCGCCGCCAAACTCAAGACCGAGATCGACAGCCGCCCCGTGGCGCTGGACGAAGCGTCGCGGCGCCAGATGCAGCTTGAGATCGAGCTGACCGGCCTGCGCAAGGAAACCGATTCCGGCTCAAAGGATCGGGTGCGCAAGCTCGAAGAGGAACTGGCCAACGTCAAGGATAAGGCCAAGACTCTGCAGACGCGCTGGGATGGGGAGAAGAAAACCATCGCCGGGGTGCGCGAACTCCGCGAGTCGCTCGAACTGGCCCGGCTCAAGCTCGCCAAGGCCGAGCGCGATTACGACCTGGAGAGGGCCGCCGAACTGCGCAACGGCACCATTCCGAAACTGTCCGCGCGTCTCACGGAAACCGAAGCGAAAATCAAGGCCGGCAACGGCGACCGCCTGCTCAAAGAGGAAGTCGACGAGGAAGACATCGCCGACATCGTCAGCCGTTGGACGCAAATCCCGGTGACCAAGCTGGTGCAGAGCGAACGCGAGAAGATCCTGCACCTGGCCGACGAACTGCACCGGCGCGTCATTGGCCAGGACGAAGCGGTAGACGCTGTCGCCGAGGCGGTGCTGCGCGCCCGGGCCGGCCTGAAAGACCCGCAACGGCCCGTGGGCAGCTTCATCTTCCTCGGCCCGACCGGCGTCGGCAAGACCGAACTGGCGCGCGCCCTGGCCCTGTCGCTGTTCGACGACGAACGCGCCATGGTCCGCATCGACATGTCCGAGTACATGGAGAAGCACACCGTCTCGCGGCTGATCGGCGCCCCCCCGGGCTACGTCGGGTTTGACGAAGGCGGACAACTCACCGAGGCGATCCGGCGCCGCCCCTACTGCGTGCTGCTCCTCGACGAAGTCGAGAAAGCGCACCCGGACGTGTTCAACGTGCTGCTGCAGATCCTCGATGACGGACGACTCACCGACTCGCACGGCCGCACTGTGGACTTCAAGAATTCCATCATCATCATGACCTCAAACATCGGCAGCCGCTTCATCGTCGAACACCAGGGCGCCGACTTCGACACCATCAAGGACAACGTCATGGCCGAGTTGCGCAGTGCCTTCCGCCCCGAGTTCCTGAACCGTGTCGACGACATTGTTGTGTTCCACGCCCTGACCAAGGAGCACATCCTGAAGATTGTCGACCTGCAGCTCAACCGTTTCGCCGAGCGGTTGCGGAATGCGCAAGTCAACCTGGAGATCGAAGAGAAGGCGTGCCGGGCCATTGCCGACGAAGGCTACGACCCGGTGTACGGCGCACGGCCGCTGAAGCGCGTCATTGTCCGCGAGCTTGAGAACCCGATCTCGCGCCTGCTCGTCGCCGGCGACCTGGCCGAGGGCGACAAGGTCGTGGTCGGCTACAAGGCCCACGCGTTCACCTTCCGCACGGAGAAGGCCGGCGCGTAGGCTACCCTCGAGGGCGAACGGGGTGCCGTGGCGTTCCCTCCGCCGAAGTCCTACGAATGCGGTAGCTCCTGCCGGCAGCCGGGACAAGACATTCGAGGAACAACGCCACGGTCGAGTCGAGTCCTGACGGGCGGTATTCCCCCCTGGCGGCGGGACCATCTCCTTCTGACCCGGCGCCAGTGCCGCCGGGCGCCCATGACAGTGGGACCGCGCCCCGTGGCATTCCCCCTCACCCCTTCATCCGCCGCAGGTGCACCTGGAGCAGAGCGATCTCCGCGGGCGTAACGCCGTCCAGGCGCGCGGCCTGGCCGAGGTGGCGCGGCCGCATTTTCTCGAGCTTCAACCGCGCCTCGGTGCCCAGGCCCTTGATGGCGTAGCTGAACGAGGGCGGGATGGTCCATTCCTCGAGTTGGCGCAGGCTGGCGGCCTGGGCCAGTTGCCGCTCGACGTAGCCCTCGTAGTGCGCCGCGATTTCGAGCTGCTCGGCCGCGCGCGCTTCGACCGGTGGCGCGCCGGGTATTTCAGCGTAGCGCGCGCCGGGGCGGCGCAGCAGGTCCCAGAGCAGCGCGCCCTCATAGCGGTGCGTGCGGAGAGTGCGCGTGGCCGTGTCGATGCTCTCCTGCAGGGCCCGGACGCGTGAGAAGTCCGCCGTGGCGATCAGCCCGAGCTCGTGCCCGAGCGGCATGAGCCGCAGGTCGGCGTTGTCCTGGCGCAAGAGCAGTCGGTACTCGGCGCGGCTGGTAAAGAGCCGGTACGGCTCGACAACCTCCTTGGTGACCAGGTCGTCGATCATGACGCCGATGTAGGCCTGGTCACGGCCGAGCACGATCGGCGCGGCCCCGCCGGCGGCCAGACGCGCGGCATTGACGCCGGCCAGCAACCCCTGACCCGCCGCCTCTTCGTAGCCACTGGTGCCGTTGATCTGGCCGGCAAGGAACAGGTTCGGCCAGCGCCGCACCGCCAGCGTCGCCTCGGTTTGGTGCGAGAACACGAAGTCGTACTCGATGGCGTAGGCGTAGCGCGAGATCTCGGCGCGCTCGAGTCCGGGCAAGGACCGGATCATCTTCCACTGCACGTCCACCGGCAGGCTGGTCGAGATGCCGTTGAGGTAATACTCGTCCGTAAACGCGCCTTCCGGTTCGAGGAAGATCTGATGCGTCTCGCGCTCCGGGAAGCGCACCACCTTATCCTCGAACGATGGGCAGTAGCGTGTGCCGATGGCGTGGATGCGACCGGTGTAGAGCGGCGAGCGGTCAAGGTTCGCGCGCACGATCGCCGCCGTCTCGGGCGTCGAACTGGTCAGGTAGCACGGCTGGCGCGGCATCTCGCGGCCGCCGAGGCGCGGCAGGTCGGCAGGTGCGTCGCGGAACGAGAACCGCCACGGTTCCGGGTCCGAGTCCTGGCGCTCGAGCGACCCGAAATCGATCGTCCGCCCCAGAATGCGCGCCGGCGTGCCGGTCTTGAGTCGGCCAATCTCCAGGCCGAGGTCCTCCCGCAGCGAGGTCGAGAGCGCCACGGCCGGCGGGTCGCCGGCGCGGCCGCCCGCGAACGATTCGAGGCCGTAGTGCAGCTTCGCGGCCAGGAACGTGCCGGTCGCGACCACGACCGCCTTGGCCTGGAAATGGTCCTTGAATTCGGTAACAACCCCGGTGATGCGCGCGCCATCGGTGGTGAACCGCACCGCCTGCGCCTGGTGCACGACCAGGTTCGGCTGGCGTTCGAGCACCAGCTTCATGCGCCGCTGGTACACCAGTTTGTCGCACTGCGCGCGCGGCGACAGCACGGCCGCGCCCTTGGAGCGGTTCAGCATGCGGAACTGGATGCCTGACGCGTCGGTGTTCAGCGCCATCTCGCCGCCGAGCGCGTCGATCTCGCGCACCACCTGGCCCTTGGCAATCCCGCCCACCGCCGGGTTGCACGACATCTGCGCGATATGGTCGTTATTGATCGTCAGCAGCAGCGTCCGCGCACCCAGGCGCGCCGACGCCAGGGCCGCCTCGCAGCCCGCATGGCCGCCGCCCACCACGATCACCTCAAAACTGAAGTCAACGGGGTTCAAAGGTCCTTGTCCTGTCCGGTCCAGCGCCAGCCCGATTCGAGGCGAGCCGGAAGCGTGGCGAGCCGGAAGCGTAAGGTAATCCCGGGAAAGGGCCAGCGAAAGCGGACAGACTCGCATCGGTTCATGCGTCCGTGCCCTTGGGGCAACGCGCCACGTTCTGCAACGCGCCACCCGCGACGGACGCACTGCCGCATCGGCACACGTCCATTCCGTCGGGCGCGTTGCCGGGAGACCACAGACGCTCTGCTGCGCAACGGCACCGCGTCGAGTGCTGACGCTGCGGTGCACCGAACGGCAAGGTGTACAGTATGTTCAGTGGCAGCAGATTGTTGCGAGGAGAGGATTCCAGCCGTGGTCGCCCACACATTACGTTCCAGACAAACGCCGGGGCCCTTGCCATGATGGTTGATGGCAACAATACCTCTTCTGACGCAGTGTACTTCGGTGCCTGCGCGTTGGGTTCGCTGGCCGTGTTCGCGGTTACGGTTCTGGCGACGCGTCGGCCCCACGGCACGGCGGATCCGAAGCGCGCTTCCCGTGACACAACCGCGGCGGCCCTGGACTTCGAGAACCCGTACGCGTCCCTGGAACTTGCGAGCAACGACGACGTGTCGGCCTGGCGGGAGTTCCGCTGGTCGTGCCGACTGATGGGAATGCTGCTGCACATCAGCCTTGGCTGCGTGGTCTGCTTCCTGAGCCTGGCCATCCTGTTGCCGGTCTGGCCATGGGAACACGATCCGTTCGGCTTCTCTCTACTGTTCGGCATTCTTGTGGGACTCGCTTGCCAGGCGGTGTGGGAGGCCCCAACCCGCATCCGGGCCCTGTCGTTCGCACGTCAGGCTGTCGCCAGACGAGGCGTGGATCCGGCAGACCTTGATGACCGATACGCCATCGGGGTTTCGGAGGTCTGTACCGGAGAAGGGATAGGTAGCGGTTCGGACATGATCGGGTTCCTGCGGCTCACCCCCGAGGCGTGCGTCCTGCACACCAACGTCAGCGATATACTCATCCCGCGTTGCCGCATCTCCAGTGTCGACCGGGCGCGCTTGCGGGGCGATACCATGGCGTGGGTGGGCGTGAAGGTCATTGCCGTCACCTGGCACGACGAACCGGGCGGCGGTATGCAAACGCTGTACCTGCTCAGCCACGCTGCCGAAACTTCGTTCGGCATCAAAGCCCGCACCAACCGGCTCTATGCTGAGATCGACGCATGGTGGTAAGGCCTTACCCCGGTGCCCCTCCTCAGTTCGGTCCAGAGGCCTGGCGGCTATTCCTTGTCTTCCTCGGCGGCGGGCTTGTCCTTGTCCGGCTTGTCTTCGGCGGGTTTCTCTTCAGCCGCGGCTTCGGCAGGCTTGTCCTTGCCGGCTTTGGCCGTTCCGGGCCTGCGGCTGGCGGGCCGGGCCTGTCTGCCGCCGGCGGCCGGGACCGGGTCGCCGATGTTGTTCTCCTTGCGATACTCGGAGATGACCGAGTCCAGCATTTTCACGTACTTCGCGGGGCCGCCTTCCTGATAGCCGGTCTGGTGCACCTGCTTGCCGTCCGGGCTGAGGATGATCACGGTCGGATAGCCCTTGACCTCGTACTTCCCCGCCAACGCCTCATTCTGCTGCTTCTGCTTCTTGGCCAGCGACTTGCCGCGCGGGAAGTCGACGATGACGCACACCAGGTTGTCCTTGGCGTACTTCTTGAAGTCGTTCTTGCCGAACACTTCCTTGTCCAGCTTCATGCACCAGCCGCACCAGTCCGAGCCGGAGAAATCCAGGAGCATGAACCGGTTCTGCGCCTTGGCCGTCGCCGCGGCCTTCTCGAAGTCCTCTTCCCACCCCCCGCCGGCGATCAGACTCATCGGGGCCAGACACAGAACCGCCACGGACACGATTAGGCACACATGGTTGCGCATTGATTGTCCTCTCTGTCTTGTTTCACTCGGCGTGGCTGTCCTCCGGGCCAGGCCCTTGCCGGCAACCTCTCCGTTTGGCTGGGCAGGGCTGCGAGTGTAAGGTAATCCCTGAAAAGCACCTGCGAAAGTGGAGAGGCTCATGATTACACGTTTCGGCTATGTTCGGGTAGCGACGGCGGTGCCGGCGGTGCGCGCGGCCGCGGTGAAGGACAACGCGGCGTCCATGATCGCCCTGGCCGACCAGGCGGAGCGCGACCACGCCGACATCGTCGTGTACCCGGAGTTGTCCCTGACCGGCTACACGTGTGCGGACCTGTTCCAGCAGGCGGTGCTGCTCGACGCGGCGCAGCAGGGCCTGGCCGATTTCCTCTACGCTACCGAGAGCGGCATGACGGTGCACGTGCTCGGCTGCCCGGTGGCGCAGGGCGGGCGATTGTTCAACGGCGCGGTGGTCGTGCAGGCGGGGCAGATCCTGGGGGTGGTACCCAAGACGTACATCCCCGGGCATCGCGAGTTCTACGAACCGCGCTGGTTCGCGGGCGCCGACGCGAACGCCGCGCCGGACGTGCGGCTCTGCGGCAGCACGGTGCCGTTCGGCGCCGACCTCGTGTTTGCGGACCCCGCACGGCCGGAGTTCTCTTTCGGCATCGAGCTCTGCGAAGACCTCTGGGCCCCGGTCCCGCCGAGCTCGCGGCTGGCGCTGGCCGGCGCCACGATCCTGCTGAACCTTTCAGCCAGCGATAACCTGGTCGGCAAGTCGGAGTACCGGCGCCAACTCGTCGGTCAGCAGTCCGCCCGCTGCCTGGCCGCCTACGCCTACTGCTCGGCCGGTGTGGGCGAGTCGACCACCGACATGGTGTTCGGCGGGCACTGCCTGATCGCGGAGAACGGGATCCTGCTGGCGGAAAGCGCCTGCTTCGAGCGGACTCCGCACCTGACCACGGCCGACGTGGATGTCGGGTTCCTGCAACACGAGCGGCTGGCCAGTCCGACCTACAGCCAGGCGGTGGCGCGCGAGGGCGCTGGCGCCGACGGGTCGCCCTGGTGCGAGTTCCGGACCGTACCGGTCCAGGCGCGCCTGCTCCGCCAAGCCGCCTTGCGGCGGCGCGTGGACGCGCACCCGTTCGTGCCGCAAGACCCGGCGAAGCGTCACGAGCGCTGCCAGGAGATCTTCGCCATCCAGAGCACCGGGCTGGCAACGCGCCTGCAGCACACGGGTACGAAGCACGCGGTGATCGGCCTGTCCGGCGGCCTGGATTCGACGCTGGCGCTGCTGGTGACGCGCGAGGCGTTCGCGCGGCTCGAACTGGCCCCGGCCGGCATCCATGCTTTCACCATGCCGGGGTTCGGCACCAGCGCGCGCACGCTGGGCAACGTCAAGGCCCTGTGCCAGGCGCTGCACGTCGAACTGACGCTCATCGACATCACCGAGAGTTGCCGGCTGCACCTGCGCGACATCGGGCACGACGGCACGACGGGCGACATCGCGTTCGAGAACGTCCAGGCCCGCGAACGCACGCAAATCCTCATGGACAAGGCGAACATGCTCGGCGCGCTGGTGGTAGGCACCGGCGACCTCTCGGAGTTGGCGCTGGGCTGGTGCACCTACAACGGCGACCACATGTCCATGTACGGTGTCAACGCGGGTGTGCCCAAGACGCTGGTGCGGTTTCTGATCCGGTACGTGGCCGAGACGCCGGCGTATCAGCACTGCGCGGCCACGCTCAACGACATTGTCGCGACCCCGATCAGCCCGGAACTGCTGCCCCCGGACAAGCACGGCCGGATCGCACAGAAGACCGAGGACGTGGTCGGTCCGTACGAGTTGCACGATTTCTTCCTGTACCAGGCGGTGCGCTGCGGGTTCGCCCCGGCCAAGGTGCGGTTCCTGGCGGAGACGGCGTTTGCCGGGCAGTACGCACCGGCGGAGATCGGCAAGTGGCTGCGCCTCTTCTACCGGCGCTTCTTCCAGCAGCAGTTCAAGCGCTCCTGTCTGCCGGATGGACCCAAGGTCGGGTCCCTGGCGCTGTCGCCGCGCGGCGACTGGCGCATGCCCAGTGACGCGGACGCTGCCGAGTGGCTCCGTGAACTGGACGGTGACGCGCCGGCCAAGCCTGCCGTGGCCGCCGCCGCTAGCCCCGCCCGCAAGCCGAAGCGCGCCGCGCGCCCGGCGAAACGCTGACGCCCCGTGCGGGATAGGTCCAGCCTCGCGGAAGTACGGCCGCAGTGGCTCGGCGTGTCCCGCGCCGAAGCAGGGTTCGCCGGCCGGTCCCCGGCCGAGGACCCCGGTTCGGGACGAACCGACACACCCTGCTGCGGTCCCAGAGGTCCCGCGCCACGGCCCGCCCAACCGCGACCGGGTGCATCCTGGCTCGCGGGGTACCGCCACGCCACGGAAAGGCAGCCGGCGAGACGCCGGCGCTCCAGGGAGACGGCGGGACCTGTTCTTCGGGCACATGCACCGGAAGCGGGAATTCGCCGTGGCGGGCAGCCCGGTGTATGTGGCACGCTCGTCGCTGTGGAACTACGACAACGAGCCTCCGGGGTTCATCGAGGTGCGCGTGCAGCCCGATGCGGTGGCGGTCGAGTACGTGGACCTGCCGCCGCCGCCGGCCAGGTGAGCCGCCGCCGCCTCGAAGCGGATGCCCGCCCTCGGCCGGCAAGGCAGGAGCCTTGCCCTATTTTTCCTCGGGAGCGCACCGCGACACGACACGCGGGCCGGGGCTCAGAGCAGCTCGGCGATCTGCACGGCGTTCAGAGCGGCGCCCTTCAAGAGCTGGTCGCCGCTGACGAACAAGGCGATGCCACGGCCGTCCGGCAGCGACAGGTCCTGGCGGATGCGGCCCACCAGGCAGTCGTACATGCCCGACGCGTCGATCGGCATCGGGTAGCGTTTGTTCGCCGGCTCGTCAACCACCTGGATCCCTGGCGCCTTGGCCAGGACGGCGCGCGCCTCGGCCGCAGTCATGGGCCGCTCGAACTCCAGGTGCACCGCCTCGCTGTGGGCGCGCAGGACCGGGACCCGGACGCAGGTGGCGCTGACCAGCAGCGTCGGGTGATGCATGATCTTGCGCGTCTCGTTGAGGAACTTCATCTCTTCCTTGGTGTAGCCGTTGTCAAGGAAGGCGTCCACCTGCGGGAACAGGTTGAAAGCAATCCGTTGCGGCAGCGCCTCGATTTTCAAGTCCTTGCTGCCCTTGAGCACTGCGGCAGTCTGCTCTTCAAGCTCTGCCATGGCCTTGGCACCGGCGCCGCTGGCCGCCTGGTACGTGTCCACCACGAGCCGCCGCACCGGGTTCACCTTGTGCAGCGGATAGACCGCCACCACCATGATGGCGGTGCAGCAGTTCGGGTTCGCGATCACACCCTTGTGCAGTTTCACGTCCTCGGGATTGACTTCCGGGACAACCAGCGGCACATCGGCATCCATGCGGAAGGCACTGGAGTTGTCAATCATGACCGCACCGGCCTGCACGCAGGCCGCACGGAACTCCTTGGAGCGCGCCGTACCGGCACTGAACAGGGCAATATCGATGCCTTTGAACGAATCCTGCCCGAGTTCGGTGATCGGCAGCGCTTCGCCTTTGAACGTCATCGTCTTGCCCACGGACCGACTCGACGCCAGCAGTCTGAGATTGCGGACGGGAAAGTTGCGCTTGGCAAGCGTCTCGACCATTTCCACGCCCACCGCACCCGTTGCCCCGACAACCGCGACATTGAAACCTGAAGCCATGATCCCTACCTCGTCTGCTTTTCTGCTCTGGCGCGACCCCGCCGGGCGACACCAAACGGCCTCATCGCTCCTCTACGCCATCTGTGCAACCACCAAGTCACCCACTTCCGAGGTGCTGTAACCCATCTTCCCGGCGCCGAGCGATTTCAGCTTCTTTGCCGTCACGTAGGCGACCGCCGTCTCGATGTCGTCGCCCGCCTCTGCCTGGCCGAGTTCACGCAGCAGCATGGCGCCGCTGCAGATGGCAGCCAGCGGGTTGATGACGTTCAGGCCGGTGTATTTCGGCGCCGAGCCGCCGATCGGCTCAAACATGCTCACGCCCGACGGATTGATGTTGCCACCCGCGGCAATGCCCATGCCGCCTTGGCAGATGGCGCCCAAGTCCGTAATGATGTCGCCGAACATGTTTTCCGTCACGATGACGTCGAACCACTCGGGGTTCTTGACCATCCACATGCAGGTGGCGTCAACGTGCGCGTAGTCGGTCTTCACTTCCGGGTACTCCTTGGCGACCTCGTAGAAGGCCCGCTCCCACAGGTCGAACACGAACGTCAGCACGTTCGTCTTGCCGCACAGCGTCAGCTTGCCCGTCTTGCCCGCCTTGCGGTCCGCCTCGGACAGTCCGCGCCACGGGGCCGCCTTGCTGTGCCGCGCCCGCGTCAGCTCGAACGCGTACCGCAGGCAGCGCTCGACCTGGAAACGGTTGTACACCATCTCCTGGATCGCCACCTCGTGCGGAGTGCCCTTCATGCTGATGCCGCCCACGCCGGTGTAGAGCCCGCCGGTGTTCTCGCGCACCACCACGTAATCGATGTCCTCCGGCTTCTTGCCCGCCAGCGGCGTCTCGACGCCGGGATACAGCTTGACCGGACGCAGGTTGATGTACTGGTCCAGCTCGAACCGCAACCGCAGCAGAATGCCCTTTTCCAGAATGCCCGGCTTCACGTCCGGGTGCCCAATGGCGCCCAGGTAGATGGCGTCGAAGGTCTTCATCTCCGCGGCCGCGCTGTCAGGAAGCGCTTCGTGGGTGGCCAGGTAGCGCGCTCCGCCGAAGTCGTACATGTGCGCGTCAAGCTTGAATCCGTACTTGCCGGCGGCGGCTTGAACGACTTTCAGCCCCTCACGGATGACCTCCGGACCGGTCCCGTCGCCCGGGATGACCGCGATCTTGTACGTCTTGGCGCGCGCTGCGGATTTCTTCATGACTTGTCTTTCCTCGATGATGGGGCGTTCGAACGAGTTCATGATACCGTATCATGTTGATGATCAACATGATCCACGAAATCTTCCGGAATACCGTCAATCGCCGTTGCCGAAGCCGGTGTCGGGCCCTACATTCCCAGATGTCGGCGCGGGTGTTCGGCTCCAGGCGGCGAAAAACAGACGGAAATATAGCATTAACGGTTGCGTTTACACGGTTTCGGCGGCGCGGCGGGGTAATGCGTCCGCGGTTCCCGGGCGGATTGCCGCCCGATCATGTGCGGACGTTGCTCGCTTCCTTCGGAGCGTTCTGGCCAAAGTGGCGGGAGCGGCTCGCTCCCGCGGGTGCCGGAGCGAGCCGCTCCGGCCACTTTACCGGGCCCCGCGAGTAACATGGGAGTGGTCCCCGCGTGGACCGGTGCGGAAGCGGGTTCAGACGCCGCCGCCGGCCGGGTCCCGAAGCGATTCTAGAGCGGGCCGAAAAAAAAGGTTCAGGACACTATATTCAGTGGTTGACAAAGGTGGGGACCACAATATATAGTGTAGTTTCATAGGTTTTGCGTGGATGTGGTAGTTGTTTCCCCTGGGCGGGATTTATTCACCTTAAGGGACCTCGGTAGCGGTCGGTTGCTGCCTGTCGAGCGCACGCGCGCCGAGGTGTTCTCAGGAGGGTTTTTTCGATGGCCAGTGCAACGGCGGTGGTATTTGACGGGTTCCGGAAGCGTGATGGGGTTCTGGTCCCGTTTCGCAAAGACAAGATCGAATCGGCCGTGACACGGGCAGCCGAGGTGGCGGCTCGCCAGGAGGGTCGCGAACCGGACCGGTCCATTTCCCGCCGGATCGCGGATTTGGTCATCGAACATTTGGACAACCCGCTGTGCGAGTACTACGTACATCCGGCCGAAGACGGGAAACGGTGCCCGAACCTGGAGGACGTACAGGATCTGGTCGAGGTGGTCTTGGCTGAAGAGGGGCAAGCGGCGATCGTGGCGGTTTACAAGCGTTACCGTAAGCAGCGCGAGATGGCCCGCCGCAAGATCAAGGTTCGCGATCCCAAGGACACGAAGAAGGTCGACATTACCGACCAGAGCCTGCTGCTGGTCGAGTCCAACACCGGGAACGTGGCGTTTCCCTGGGACCGCATCCGCATTGTGAATCAGCTTCTGGAGAAGATGAAGCTGCCCAACGAGGTCGCCCTCAGTATTGCCAAGGCGGTGGAGAACCAGGTGATCAACAGCGAGGTGTCGACGGTAAACACCTCGCTGATCCGGGAGATGGTAAACAACGAGCTGGTCTCGCGCGGCTATCATGAGTTGCGCGACCTGTCGCTGTACCGGGTGTCGCGCGACTTCATCGAGTCGCTGATGTGCACCAAGTCGGTGGAGAACAGCAACATTGTGAGCAACAACCCGGAGGCCGTGAACCTCGGGTTGGCCGAGTTGGTTCTCAAGCAATGGGCCTTGGACACCATTTTCACTCCTGAGGTCAAGCGGGCGCACGACACCGGCGCGGTGCATCTGCACGACCTGGGCTACCCGCACCGCGTCTATTGCTCGTCTCATTCGATTGAGTACATCAAGAAGTACGGGTTGCGCGAACTGTCCAACCTGAACACCGAGTCCCATCCGGCACGGAGCGCCTCGGTGCTGACCGGACACCTGAACACCTTTCTGGCCTCAATGCAGGCGAACTACGCCGGTGCGCTGGGCATCGCCTATATCAACATTTTCTACGCGCCCTACTTGGAAGGCAAGACCGACAAGGAACTCAAGCAGGTGGCGCAGGAGCTGATTTTCAACGGTTCGCAGAACGCGTTCTCGCGCGGGGCGCAGACACTGTTCCTGGACTTCAACATTCACACCGGCGTGCCGAAGTACCTGCAGACCGTGCCGGCCGTGGGTCCGGGCGGCCACTACATGCTGCGCCTGGCGGACGGCAGCAAGGTCGAACTGGAGGAGCAGCGTCGGGACGACGTCGATCCAAACGGCAACGCCATGATGAACCTGTATTACCGTCAAGCGGACGGCACGGAGCGGCTGGTGCTGCGTGAGTTGTTCGAGGTCAAGGACAAGCTGGTCCACCTCTACTATGACCCGGAGATCGAGAAGCAGCTTGCCGCGCGCGGAGAACGCATCGTCACCTACGGCGACTACGTCGAGCAGGCCAAGAAATTCACCGTCGCCCTGCTGGAAGTATGGGGTGACGGCGACCGGAACGGCCACATCTTCGAGTTCCCGAAGTGCGATTTCCACGTCAGCGAGGAGACCTTCGAGGACCCGAGCCAGTACGCCATTTTCATGAAGGCATGCGAACTGGCCAGCAAGAACGGCTCGACCTACTTCATCTTCGACCGCGACGAGGTGACGCTCTCCGCCTGCTGCCGGCTGCGCACGACCATCAGCGACACGCGCATGCTGCGGCACCCGGAGTCGATGCGTTTCTGCGGGTTCCAGAACGTGACCATCAACATCCCGCAGGCAGCCTACCGTGCGGCGCGCAACGGCAAGAAAACCGTCGAAGGGCTGCTCGAAGAGGTTGACAGCACTATGGAGATCGCCGTCCAGGCGCACCTGCAGAAGCGGGAGCGAATCGAGGAAATGATGTCCGGGCCGGGGCATCCGCTGTACCAGATCGGGCGCACTGCCTGCGACGGGCGACGCTACGTGGAACTGGACAAGGCGACCTACATCCTGGGCCTGATCGGGGTCAACGACGCGGTCAAGTTCCTCACGGGTGAGGAGTTGCACGAGAGTGGCGCGGCCATGGAAATGGCGTTGCGTATCACAGCGCACATGTACTTGAAGGCGAAGAAATTGTCAATGAAGCACAACATGAAATTCAGCCTCGAGGAGTCGCCCGCGGAGAGCGCCGCGCGGCGCCTGGCCCGGACCGATCTGGTGTACTACTACGACCAGGCGAAGGGCACGGTGAAGGGTGACACCGAGGACGTGGCGTACTACACCAACTCGGTGCACCTGGCGGCCGAGGCCAATGTTTCGCTCGTCGAGCGGATCGTCGCCCAGGGGCGTTTCCACTCGGTGATCGAGTCCGGCGCCATCACGCATGCGTTCGTGGGCGAAGAACGGCCTTCGCCGGAGAGTGTCGCGCGACTGATCCGGGAGGTCTTTTGCCGGACCCAGTCCGCGCAGGTGACCATTTCGCCGGAGTTCACGTATTGCTCTTCCTGCGCCCACATCGCGCGCGGACTGAAGGAAAAGTGTCCGAGGTGCAACTCGGAGAAAGTGGTGGGCGAGACCCGCGTGGTGGGGTATTTCAGCAAGGTCCAGAACTGGAACAAGTCGAAGCGCTATGGCGAGCTGGTCGCGCGCCACAAGGGAAGATACGCCGTGGAAACCGCTGACAACGTCGTGGTCGCGCCCCTGCCCGGGGCACCGGCCCCCGCGGTCGCGACCGCCGCCGCGTCCTGAAGCCTGACGCCGGCTCAACGGTCGGCGCGCCAAGTCTCACAATTCTGTCGACGAAGAGGGATAGGGTCACATTATGGAAAAACCGTATCGTGTGCTTGTGTTCGGAAAAGCGGGCTGCGACAAGTGCAAAATGCTCAACAAGCGGCTCGACGCGCTCCTGGCCAAGCCGGAGTGGCAGGATTTTGAAAAGCTCTACTGCGACTTGGAAACCGAGGACGGATTGGTGCCTTTCTGCCAGGCGGAGTGCGTAAACCCCAGTCGCGTCCCCGCCATCGTCGTGACGCGCAAGGACGAGCAGACGGGCAAGTACCTGAAACTGCGGAATCCGCAACCGGGCAGCCAGGACTCGGTCTGCAAGAAGTCCAAACTCTACACGTACCTGGGCCTTCAGACGGACTACAGCGGCTCTGGCAAGGGCTTGATCACGCCGGACATGCTGACGCACCTGCTGAGCGAAGCCCGCTGCGCCTGAACGGCCGTCGGGGTCAGGCCTTGTCATTTGCAATTGGGTCCAGGCCAATTGCAAATGACAAGGCCTGACCCCGCGATGGACGTTTCATGACGATGAACCTCTCGCCCATTTACGGACACCTTGCAAACCCTTCGATGGTCGACTTCCCGGGGCGGTTGGCCGTCGTGTTCTTCACTACCGGCTGCAACTTCGGCTGCGGGTTCTGCCACAATGCCGGCATGCTCGCCCAGCGCAAGCCCGGTTATGCCTGGTCGAAGTTGGGGGAGATCTGCCAACGCTTCCGCGAACAGTGGGTGGACGGTGCGGTGGTGACCGGCGGCGAACCGACGCTGGAGCCCGCACTCCCCGAGTTGCTGGACTTCCTGCGCCGCTTCGGGTTGGCGATCAAGCTGGACACGAACGGCTCGTGTCCCGAGGTCCTGGAACAGGTTCTGCCGCGCGTCGACTACGTCGCGATGGACATCAAGTGCAGCCTGCCCAGCTACCCCGCCCTCACCGGGTTTGCAGACACGGATTGCATCCGCCGCTCCATCGCGCTGCTGAAAACGCACGCCCGTGACTACGAGTTCCGGACCACGCTGGTTCCGGGGTTCGACTCGGACGCCGAGATGCGCGGCATTGCGGAACTCGTCCACGGTGCGCGCCGGTACTTCCTGCAGCCCTTTCTTCCCCGCGAAGATCTGCCCGACCCCGGACTGCGCACCGAGAAACGGACCCCACCCGACCGCCTGAAGCAGCTTCACGCGCTCATGCAGGGGTGTGCCGACGAAGTGAGCGTGAGGGGGGATTAGCACGGGGGCAGGCCCAGGGCCGGGTGCCGGGTGTCGAGGGGGGGGGGAGCGCCTCTGGACTTCGACACACGGATTACGGATCACTGATTCCCCCCTTCTTCCTCACTCGGTGTATTCCTCCCACACCCAGCCGTAGCGGCTGACCTCCGATTTTCCCGGCGCGTTCAGCCGTACGATCAGCACACTGGTGCGGTGGTGCGTTTCGCGCAGCTTGCTCACCAGTGCGTCGCCCGCGACAAATACGGCCGTCGAGTACACGTCGGAGTCGATCCCCAGCGGTGTGATGACGGTGACGCTGGCCACGTCCGGCACGGGATAGCCGGTGCGCGGGTCGACGATGTGATGCACCAGTTTTCCGTCGAGTTGGAGGTAGTTCTCATAGTTGCCACTGGTCGCGACCGCGCAGTCGGTGATGCGCACCGTGCCCAGCAGGGCCTCGTTGCCAACCGGGTTGCGGATGCCCACCGAGTAGTGCCGCCGCCCGGGCGGCGGCTCTTCGAGGCACCCAACGTTGCCGCCCAAGTCGATGAGGGCGCAACGGATTCCGCAGGTTCGGGCGGTCTTCATGGCGCGGTCCAATGCGTAGCCCTTGGCCATGCCACCCATGTCAAGGCATGCCTTTGGATGCAGGAGGCGTACGGTTTTCTGCGCATCGTCAAACACCACCACCTTGCTCAGGCCCACTGCCGCCAGCGCTTCCTGGACCTCGGCCGGCGCCGGGTAGGTGGTGCGCTTCTGGTGAAAGCCCCACAGATGCATCAACGGACCGACCGAAATGTCGAACGCACCGTCTGTCTCGGACCAGGCGCGACGGCACTGGAGCAGCACGTCCCAGAGCCGATCGCTGCAACGGAACGGACTCTGGTGCGCCTCCCGGTTGAGGCGGGACAGTTCGCTCTTGGGGTCGAAGTTGTTGAGAATGTCGTGAATGGCCTGCAGTTCGGTGAGGATGCGCGCCCAGGCGACCTCCGCCACGGCGGCCGGCGCCCAGAAGGTCACCCGCCCGTAAGTGCCGAACATCGAGAACTCGCGCACGAACGGGTTCGCGTCCGGCTGGCCGGCGGCCGGTTCGGGGCGGGAACCGCGCTGCAACACCAGTTGCGTTGCCAGCGCCAAGCCGACGAGGACGGCCAGCAGCGTTGCGGCCGCCCAACGTCGTCGCCGGGATGCCTTGGATGGGCTCACGAGCCGTCCCTGGGTTGAGGTTCACCGTAACGTCGGGCGTCCATCCAGCTCCTGCGGTCCCAGGAGGCGTCCACGGGCGGCGCAACATCGCCCTCGGGCAGGTTCAATCCGCACTTGCGAGCAAAGTACCGGTGAAAGGCCAAGGTCGGAGTCAACTCCGGGTGGAATACCGTCACGAGGATGTCGTCCGTCTCCGCTGCCGCAACATAGCCGTCCATGGCCAGGAGCACGCGGACACCGGGCCCGACGCGGGTGATCTTGGGCGCACGGATGAACGTCAGGGGCAACGGCATCGCGGACACGGCCGGAACCTGTACGGTACAGTGGAAACTGTCGAGTTGACTGCCGAACGCGTTGCGGTGCACGGCGATATCGATTAGGCCCAGGTGCGGCGTTTCCCCGACGTTCTCGGCGGCCAGCAGAATGGCGCCGGCGCAGGTACCCCAGAGTTTCATCCCCTCACGATGTGCCGCGATCAGGCCACGGTCCAAGCCGAAAATCCTGAGCAGGCGCGACAGGCAAGTGCTCTCTCCGCCGGGGATGATCAAACCGGCAAGCCCTGCGAACTCCGCAACGTCCCGGACCGGCCGGCCGGCCACGCCGGCGCGCTGCAAGTGGTCAAGGTGTTCCTGCACGCCGCCCTGCAGGTCGAGGACACCGATTCCCCCGGTCGCATTGCGCCGCGGTTCCATAGTTCGCCCGCCGCTACCAGCCGCGTCCGGCCAGAAGCTCTTCCTGCGGGATCTTGCCGATCTCCAGGCCGGGCATGGCCTCGCCCAGGCCCACCGAGGCTTCCAGGACCTTCTGTGGGTCGTTGTAGAAAGCGGTTGCCTTGACGATCGCCCGGGCCCGCGTGGCCGGGTCGGCGGACTTGAAGATGCCCGAACCGACAAAGACGCCGTCGCAGCCCAACTGCATCATCAGCGCCGCGTCCGCGGGCGTGGCGATGCCGCCGGCGGCGAAATTCACCACCGGCAGGCGGCCGAGTTTCCGCACTTCCATGGCCAGTTCGTACGGGCAGCCATTCGTCTTGCAGAAGCCGACGACTTCCTCGACCGGCATGTTGAGCAACTGCCGGATCTCGCGGTTCATGGTGCGCATGTGCCGCACCGCTTCGACGACGTTACCCGTCCCCGCCTCACCCTTGGTCCGGATCATGGCCGCACCTTCGGAGATCCGGCGCAACGCTTCGCCCAGGTTGCGGGCGCCGCACACGAACGGGATGGTGAACGTGCTCTTGTCGATGTGGCACTCTTCGTCTGCCGGGGTCAGCACTTCACTCTCGTCGATGTAGTCGATCTTCAGCGCCTGCAGCACCTGCGCCTCGACGAAGTGACCGATCCGCGCCTTGGCCATGACCGGAATCGTCACCGCGCTCTTGATGGCCTTGATCAAGCCCGGGTCCGACATGCGCGCCACGCCACCCTGTCGGCGAATGTCCGCCGGAACACGTTCCAGCGCCATGACGGCCACGGCACCGGCTTCCTGGGCGATCACGGCATGCTCCACGGAAACCACGTCCATAATGACGCCGCCCTTGAGCATCTGGGCGAGCTGGGCGTTGAGTTCAAACCGTTTCTTGTCCATCGTCTCAAGACCTCCTCGATCAGGCCAGCCCATCCAGCAGGGCTTGATGCAAAGCGTAAACCCACCTTCGCGGCCAGCGGTCGGCGATTCGTCTCGCCGCCCACTCCGCGTTCGGCCGCCCGTGTCTGCCATGCCTACCGTGCCGGCGCCCGCCACGTGCATGCATCTATGCAATACTATAACCTCGATTTGACGCCAGGGAAATGGTCGCCGCCGGTACTGTTGTAATGCGTCAGCTCAGGGTGGAGCACAGACCCCTGCCACCTCGCGTGGCAGGTGAATGGGTTCATTGGCTACTTCACTGCACCTCGTTCCCTCTCTTCCCTTTCCCCCGTCCGCCGGCGGCGGACGGGGGAAAGGGAAGAGAGGGGGGACGCGCACGTTTGGCGGGCGAACCCGATTCACCCGTGGCACAAGGCCACGGGGGTCTCACGCATCGGCCAACACGCAGTCGTTCCGCCCCCGACCTTTCGCCAAGCCAGTGCCGCCGCCGGGGCCGGGCATGGTGCGTCAGACGTCCAGGAACGTGTTCAGGCTGCAAACCTGGAGCCGTGGGTTGGCACGTGCGGTTGCCAGGGCGGAACGGGTCGTGTAGCCCCAGTCGGCCAGATAGAGGCGGACGTCGACCAGGTCCGGGCAATTCTGGACCCGGAGCAGAGTCTCAAGGCGATCTTCCACCAGATGGACTCGGGCGTGTGCGAACTCCGCACGACCGCGGAGGTCGCGCAATCCCTGTTCCTTGCTCAGTCCCCGTTCCAGACCGAACAGCCGTTCGGGAGGGAACGGCAGTCCGTGCGCGGCCAGCAGCGCGGCGGCGAACCGTTCCTGCTTTGTCGTCAGGATGAACACCGGGCCGGCCTGGAGGCGTCGCGTCACCTTCTCGATGACACCTGGGTAGAACCGGTGCCTGCCGAGCCAGTCCTGGAGGTTGTCGGCCATCCACCGGTCACGGGTCTCGCCGAACCGGGCCAGGAGTTCCTCGCGCGGCAGTCCGTGCCGTGCCATGGCCTGGTCGCAGAGCCCAACGAAGTCGCGTTCGATATCCGCGTCCGAGGCTTGGCTTTCGGCGATCAGGTACATCAGCAGCACGGTCTGGTATCCGGTCTCGATAACCGGCCGCTGGCGCACAAACCGCGCAAGGAATTCCGGCGGCGGTTCCGCGCCGGTCCAGGCCGGCCAGAGTCGTGCGCCGGCGCGCCAGGCGCTGACGGCCGTCTCCGCCGCGCTGTCGCACAGTACCCCGTCAAAGTCCAAGGCAAACAAGTCCATGTCGGTTCGTTCTCCGTGTCATCACCGGTCGTCACCAGCAGCGACCAACGTAGCCGTACGTGCCGGGAAAGGCAATGCGTGAAAGGCGCCCGGGTCCCAGGGCTGTTTCAAGATCCGGCGCCGCGTCTCGGAAGGCCACGCCTCCGCGCACACCAAGTAGGGGCGGCCTGTCCTCAGGCCGCCCCCCCCCGGCGTGGGGACACGCCGGGGGTACTCGCCGCACGCGACGGTCACGAATCTTGAAACAGCCCTGCCCGGGTCCACGGTCTCCTTGCAGTCCTGCGTTCGACGGGCTAAGATTGCCGCGTGTCCTGCCGACGCACGCGTCAACGGCGCGCGTCCGAAGGGAGCGAGCCGGAAACGGGGGAAACCGAACCGAGGGTTGAACACATGCCGACGAGAACACGCCCCCGGCGCCGTTGCCTGCTCCTGGTCAGCCTCAGTCTCATCCTTGGCTGGGGCGTCACGTGGCGCCTGGCCGCGGCGCAGATCGCATCCGCCGCGCCCGGCCGCGTCCTCTATGTCAACAATGTGACCGGCAACGACGAGTTCGACGGACTGCGTGCCGAGCCGGACGGGGACGGCAAGGCCGGCCCGTTTGCGAACATCGCCAAGGCGTTTGCGGCCGCACGCACATCGGACCGCATCGAGATCGCCAACACGGGCACGCCATACCGGGGCGGCAACACGCTGGCCGCCGCCGGCGGAACCGCGGAGCAGCCCTTGATCGTCAACGGCAACGGCGCGCTCATCTCGGGGCTCGACCGTGTGCCGAAGGAAAAGTGGACGCCGGTCCGCGATGGCATTGTCGCCACGGAGTTCTGGCCGATGTCGAACATGCTGAAGGGCTACGCGCCCATCCAGCACTGGATCGGCACGCCGCAGATCTGGTGGCTCGACGGCAAACCGGCGCCCAACTGCACCCGTGAGGACGAACTGAAGCGGACCGAGGGCGGCTTCTACTGGAACAAACCGCTCAAGCAGGTCTGGGTCCGCCTCCCCTCCGGCAAGACGCTGGACGACGCGGTCATCCAGATCCCGGTACACGGCACCTGCATCTGCATCAACACGGATTTCGTGACCGTTCGTGACCTGCGTGCCATGCTGTCCTGGAACGACGGCTTCGACACGCACGGCACGGGCAAGAACATCGTCTACCAGCACTGCATCGCGACGGACAACTGCGGCCAGGGCTTCTCCGTGCACGACACCACCACCGCACTGTACGAGGACTGCCTCGCGGAACGCAACGCCAGTTCCGGGGCGTGCGACGTCAACGAGTGCTTCTCGCTCTACCGCCGTTGCGTGTTCGTCAACAACAGTTTTGAGGCCGGCGTGTATGCGACCGAGAGTTCGCGCCACGTCTACGAGAGCTGCCTGATCGTCGGCAACCAGCCGTTCGAACAGGTCTGGCAGAAGAACTTCTCCGGCATGACCTTCGTGAACTGCGTCATTGCCGGCAGTCGCGAGGGGAAGCCGGGCCTGGTGCTGCTCGAGAACGGCGCGCTGCATTTCCGCGAGTGCACGCTGGTGGACGCCCCGTTCGTGTGCCGGCTCAACGACAAGCAGTGCGGCTCGCTGTCCATCCTGAACTGCGTCCTGGCGCGCTGCGCCGAGCCGTTCCTGAGCATTCCGGCTGGGACGGTCGCGCGAGTGCAGCTCCTGAACAACGTGTACTTCGCCGGCCCGGGCGTGCAGTTCGGCGACCGTGTCTTCACCGAAGCGGACTGGGTCGAGTACCAGAAACTGTCCGGGCTCGACAAGGATTCAACCTGGCTGGACCCGCAGCTTGGCGGCACGTTCGAGGTGAACCTGGGCGCCGACTCACCCGTGCTCGCCCTGCGCAAGGCGAAGCCGCCCAAGCGCGTCGGCGCGGTCCTGCCCGCATCCGTATGGGACCTGTACGCGAAGACGCGCGGCGACACCGCGACACCGACCGGCATCGTCCGCGCACCCGCCCCGTAAGGCGTGGCGCGCGCCGCGGTAGCCCACTTCTGGTTTGTTACCATTCATCCGTTTGAAGACGGCAACGGCCGCATCGCCCGGGCCATTGCGGACATGGCCTCCACCACGCCCGAGACGGCCAAGCGCAGGACTCCTTGAGGACGGTCCAGTTCTTGGCAGGGCTGACGTTCTGTTTCCGGCGACCGGCGCGACCGCTCACACACGCAGGACCGCGAATCCTTCCCGGTGCGCAGCGACACTCAGGCGTTCATCGCTGCAGACCAATGCCAGGGACACCGGGCGATGGCTGACACACACTCGAGCGACGCCCCCCCCCACGCGATCATCCGCGGATCCTCCTGCAGCAGCGCCAGAAGACGCCTACTGGTGGGCTCGTGCACCAACAACGGCACAATGGCGGACGAATCCCAGAACCTCATCGCCCTTCCTCCCGGTCGCGAAGCAGCGCCTGCGTGACACTGGCGCGCTTCAGCAACCGCGGCGAGTAGCGGGCGACGATCCTCCGGCACCGCGCCGGGAGGTCGGCTTTCTCGAATGCACGCAAGGCGGCGGTGCGGCGGATCGTCGGACAGAACCGACCATCGCCCAGCAGGGTGCGGTCTGTCGTGGCCGGCCTGGAGAATCGCGCGCCGAACCGGGTCGGCCACCGATCTCAGTCCTCGATCTTGAGTTTGATCTCGTCGGAGTTGGCGCGCAGTTCGGGGGCGTACATGGCGTAGCCGCGGGCCGGGAGGGCGCTGAACGTGCCGGGGATTTCGGCGCGCAGGCGGTAGCTGATGCTGTGCTTACCGCGCGCCAGGGCGCGGACGAAGAAGCAGACCCGTTCGTCGCGCAGTTCCATGTACGCGCCCATGTCGTTGCCGCCATAGCCGCTGCGCACCTCGACCGGTTCGAACCCGGCCGCCTTCATGTCTTCGAACACGATGTACTCGTAGTCGTTCTTGCTCTCCATGACCAGTTCGACCTCTACCAGGTCGCCGCTCTTCAGCGTGGCGAGGTCCGGCAGCAACTCGCGCGCGTACTTCTCGACCTTCTGGTCCACCGCCTGGCCGCGCGAGCCGGCGACCTTGACGCTCTTGTCGACCTTGTTCAGCTTGTAGATCTGCCGGTCAACCTTGATCTCGAGCCCCGCCTTCTTGATGTAGTCCTCGAGGCTGAAGTAGCTCAGGTACGCGTTGAAGTACAGCGGCCCGGTGCCATTCTTGCGGAACTCGATGGTGTGTTTGCCCGACTCGATGGCGTCGCCCACGAGCACCACCTTGTTGTCGAACGTGAACAGCACGTCCGGCGTGATCCGGACCTCTTTCTGCTTCTTGCCGTCGACCAGGATCTCGACGGTCATGTCCGGCTTGTCCTCGCCGCTGGCGCGGATGTAGTCGGCGAACGCTTCGAGGCAGATGGCGGTGTCGCGCGTCGAGTTCCAGTAGCTGGCGTGCTTGCGATTGTTGAGCAGGTACTTGACCAGGTACGGGGCTTTCGTGCCCTTCGGGTCGACACGCGCCAGCAGCTTCAGGTAGTAGGCGTGCGCCTCGTACTCGCTGCCGTACCAGTACCACCAATACCCCTCATTCCCGAGGTTCAGGTACGCGGTCTGGTTCTCTTCGTCCGTGACCAGGTACTGCTCGATGTTGCGCACGATCATGTCGCGCTTCTCGGTGTGGCCCTGCTTGTGCAGCGCCAGCCCGTACATGGCCTTGCCGTACACGGCGAGCTGGGTGCGGTCGCGGTACAGGAACTCGCGCATGTCCTCGTCCTGCTGGTCCGCATCGGCCAGGACCATGTACACGAACGCGTCCAGATTGTCGGCATACTCCTTCCACGGGTGCGCCTTCTTCGGCGCGCGCTTCAGCAGCCGCACCTGTTCGGCTTGGTAGTTCTTGAGCCACTCGACCCCGCGCTCGAGCACGCCCGGCACCAGCGCCACGTCGTTGTCGCGCGCGACCTGCAGGCCGTGCACCACGTACGCGGTCGTGTGCGGCGACGAGGACTCGCCCCAGCCGCTGAACCAGCCCCAGCCGCCATCCGAACACTGCATCGAGGTCAGGCGGTTGACCCCGACCTTGACCATGTCGCGGACCGTGTCTTCGTCAAAGATCGGGTTGCGCGGGACCCAGGCCTCGCCGTCCCAGCGGTAGTCGCCGGAGACGCGCTTCCAGTCCGCGGCGCGCTTCTGGTCGTTGCCGATCTCCTGCGCATTGAGGTTGGTGCGCTTGTCGCGGATCGCCTTCAGCGGCACGCCCATGTCGAGCAGGATCTTCTGCGTCATGACCGTGGGCAGGAACTTGTTGAGCGTCTGTTCCGTGCAACCGTAGGGGTATTCGACCATGTACGGCAGCGCGTCGACCATGGCGGCGGCGAGTGTCGGCGAGTAGCGGATCTCGAGGCGCGAGGCGTTGACGCGCCGCTGCTCGGGCACGTCGAGCGTCACGGTGGCGCTGTCCTTGTCCGGCCGAATCAGGCCGCAGACCGGCACCATCTTGTCCATGCCGTGCACGTAGACGGGGAACTTCATCTCCATGGCGTCCGACTCCTCGTCGGTGAGCGCCTTCATGCGCACCACGGCCTCGCCTTCCTTCACGACCTTGACGCGCCAGTCGACGCGCTGCTCGCCGTTCGCGTCCACCTTGATCTTGCTGCGGAGTTCGCCCATGGCCTCGAGCGTGCCGCCGTCCAGTTCGAGCACCGCCTCGACGTCCTTGGCGGTCGTGAGATAGTTGTGGATGTTAGCGGACAGCACCACCTCGTCCTTCTCGACAAAGAAGCGCGGCGCCTGCAAGCGCAGCATCAGGTTCTTGGCCGTGGTCACCAGCGCATCACCTTCGCCGACCTTGGTGCCGTGACCCATGCCCCAGACCTTGATCTTCCAGCCGGTCAGGTTCTCCGGCATCTTGAACTCGACCTCCGCAAACCCGTCCGCGTCGGTCGCGATCACGGCCTTCCAGAATGCGGTGTCCGCAAACTGCGTGCGCACCACCGGCTGCACCTGAGGCGCCTCCGGCCCGCCGCCGCCCGCCGCCGCCCCGTTCGCCTCATCAGCGACCATTTCCTTCTTCGCCTCTTCCCCTTCCGCCATGGGCGCGGATGCTGCCATGGCCATGCCATCTGCCATCTGCATGTTGGCCTTGGACTTGAAGGCGCGCACGGCACCCAACCGGGCACCGCCTTTGCCGCCGAACCCGCCGCGGCCACCACCGGGACCACCGAATGTCGTCTCCTCCGCGGCGCCTTCCATGTCCGCATTGTCGCCAAACACGCCGACCGGCCGCATGCCGCGCTCGCGTTCCTTCAGCACGTTCTGCGAGTACGGGTCGAGATTCGTCTCCTGCTGCGCGTGGTGGTTGCGGCGCCACTTCCAGAAGAACGCCTTGATCTCCGGCACGTTCGAGCCGCCCGAGATGTACTCGACCGCCTTGTCGTACACCGTCATCACCAGCGAGCCCTTGAACGGCTTGCCGAGGAAGTCGGTGAGCTTGAGCCGGACCTTCGCCGTTTCGCCCGGCTTGTACGTGGTCGCGGACGGCAGCACCTCAACGTTCAGCACGCGCTTCTCGGGCGGCACCACGATCTCCTTCACCTCCGAGTAGATGCGCGCGTCGCTGACCGTCAGCGCCTCGACGAAGAAGTTCGGCATGTCCTTCTTGGTGATCGCGATCTCCTCGATCACGCTCTTGCCGGTCATCTGGATCAGCTTCGGCGGCAGGCAGATACCATTGGCTGGCCGCACGAACAGCAACACCGTGCCCTGCACACGGTTGGTGTTGATCATCAGCTTCACCGTCTCGCCGGGCGCGTACTCGCGCTTGTCCGGAACCAACTCGATGTCGTTGAACCGGAACTTGGCACCGTCGAAGCCTTGTCCCGTGACGACGAACACGTACCCGCCCTCGATGGTGTGCCCGGCTGCGTCCGTGAGCTTGCAGGCGAGCCGGTACTGCCCGGCCGCGGATGCTTTCATCTGCATCTCGACTTGGCCGTCGTCGTTGGTCTCGACGTCCCAGCGCTGCGCCTCTTTCTCGGTCGGATTGCCGTCCTTGTCGTAGGTGACCCGAAACAGGCACAGCGGGCCCTTGGCCTTGACCGGCTTGCCGGCGACCGTGCGCGCGTTGGCGGCGGCATGGATGACGTCGCCGGTGCTGTAATGGCCGCGGTCGACCCAGGTGTAGACCTTGAACGGCTCGCGCGCCACCAGCACCTGGCCGGTGCCGACGATGGTGCGGCGCGATTCATCGACCACCTCCGCGGTGATCTCGTAGCGGTGGTCCTGATCGCCGTGAATCTCCTTGGCCAGGCGCGTGTCGATCTCGACGTTGACCGTGCCGTCAGCGCCGATCTCGACCTCGCGATCGAGCACGACCTCGGGCGGGGCAGGGGACCACGGAATCCACCAGCAGTGCGGCCGGAAACAACCCCACTTGCCCCAGCCCGGATACCAGGGATAGTCGTAGGCGAACCACCAGTAGCCGGTGCCGTAGAACCAGTCCCACGGCATGGGCGGATACCAGTTGGCCGTGTGCGAATACCGCAGCACTTTGTACTTGACCTTGGCCTTGACGACCGGTGCGCCGAAGTAGTACTTGGCCTGGATCTTCGCCGGGATCATCTCGCCGAGCATGACCGGCTCGGTCGGCGCCTCGACGGTGACCTCGAACTCCGGCTTCTTGTACTCCTCGACCCGGAACGAACTGCCGCCAACACCCGGGATCTGGAGCTGGAACACGCCCAGTGCCGCATCCTTGGGCAGCACGTATTCGCCGTCGAACCCGCCGTACTCGTCGGCTTGGAAGTCCTTCTGAAAGACTTCTTCGCCCTGGGGGTTGTGCATCTCGATGCGGAACGACTGCCCCGCCGTTGCCGACACGTCCTCCTCGTCGTACTTGGCGTGCCGGACCCAGGCCTTGAACTTGACCGTCTGCCCTGGGCGATAGACCGGCCGGTCGGTGACGAAGAACGGCTTGAGTTGGCTGTACTCGTTGTCGTAGTAGTTCGGGTACCACATGCCGGTGAAGCCGTGGTAGGCGAACCGTCCGTCCGGTGTGGTGGCGATGATCAGCCACTGGAACTGGTCCGAGTGCTCCTTCGGCCCGAGAATCACCTGGCCGTTCGCGTCGGTGGACTCGGCGAACTGGTTCACCACAATGTCGAACGGCCGGCCGAGCAGGCCGCGCTTGGTCTCGCGGTAGACCATGCGGTAGCCGAAGAACTCGAGGTTCGCCTTGACCACCGGCGCGCCGGTCTTCGCGTCCGCCACGAAGTACAGCGTCTGTTTGTCCAGCGGCTTCTTGACGATGGCGGTGTCCGCGACCCAGAGCACGATGCGGCTGGTGTTGCCGCCCGCAACCGTGCCGGTTACGAGGTATGCGCCGGGCTTCTGCAGCGGCGTGCTGACCGTGATGCGGCGGTCGAAGTGCTCCGGCCGCGGCTTCAGGTCGAGTGTCCAGTCCGCCACCTTGGCGCCGATGTACTTGGTCTGATTCTGCGTCACCAGCCGGTAGCCGATCTCGCCCAATTGCACCTTGTTGTAGTCCAGTTCGCGCGGGTTGCTCTTGAGATATGCCTTGATGTCGGCCAGCAGCTCGGGGACCTTCACCTCGTACGCCTGCAGGCTCAGCTTCCGGGCGTTGCGGAACCGGAAGTCGACCGCGGCCCCGGCGCCGGCCGCCTGTGGCCGCGCCGGTTCGAACTGGCCCCAGTTACCCATGATCTGCTCGAGCCGCTCGCGCTTCATGTCGTTCGTGCCGTACTCGTCGATGCTGCGCTGCCAGTACTTGGCTGCGGCGTTGTATTGCTGCCGGTTCTCGAAGGTCTGGGCCAGCGTGTTCAGCGACTGCTCGCCGTAGCCGGTCTGGCGGTCGGCCGCGAGCTGCTGGTAGATGCGGACGAAATTGAACTCGTCCGGGAGCTTGAAGCGTTTCACGCCGTTGGCCAGCCGCGCAATGGTCTCGTCCTCCGCGAGCGAGTGCAGTGCGAACACGCTGTCCTTCGCGTCCTCGTCAGGCGTGCGCTGGAACCAGGAATACTGCGCCAGGGTCTGCGTGCCGAACTGTTGATCGAGGAAGTTCGCGAACTCGAATGCGACCTGGTGCCGCAGCCTGGCATCCGTCTCCGCGGCCTGCATCAGCAGCCAGCGCCAGCGCTCGCCGTCAGACCCGGCGTCCTCGAAGCTCTTCGGGATCCTGTGGAAGACAGGGTTGCCGTCCTCGTCGACCGGCGCGCCGCGCACCTGACCGCCGCCGTAGTAGTACATGCCGTAGCCTTCGTCGTAGTCGGGGAGTGTCGCCAGGTCGGTCGTCGCCTGCAGCCGCCACGCCTCGGTGTAGCCGCGGTTCGACAGGAACGCGTTGGCGAACTCGAGGTAGAAGTACCCGGTACTGCCGCGGTTCGGGTCCTTGGCGACCAGCGGCAATGCCATCACATAGAGCTGCAGGGCACGGACACGGTCGCGCTCCTCGGCATTCGACATCTTGCCGCCGCCGCGGTGCTGGCCGCGCTCGAACTTGCCGGCGATCGTGAACCCGAAATGCTGTTGGCCGAGATAGTTCTGCGCCGCGGTGCGCAGGAGCTGCCAGTTCTTCGCGTGCACCTCGATCACACCCTCGCGCAGTGCGTCCATCTCGTTGATGCGGTTAAGATTGCACAGGCAGGTGACGGCCATGTTGAGGTCGTTGCCGACCTGGGCGGGGTCGTCGTCCGGCGCCAGCGCCAACGTGCGGAACAGGTCGTGCGCCTCCTGGTAGTTGCCGTCCTGGTACAGCTTGGTCGCCTTCTGGCGGTCCTCCGCCTGGCCGGCATGCGCGGCGGTGGCCAACCCGATGGTCAGCATGGCAATCAACATGGCGGTGTGAGTTCGGCTCATGGTGCTTCTCCTGCTGTTGTTCCGGATCCGTTCGCCCGGACCGGCGACGCGACGGGTTCCCGAAGTTCCGCCTTCAGGGGCCGTCGACTTACTCGGCGCAACGCCACCTCAGTACGCGATGTCCCTGGAGCGCCGGCGTCTCGCCGGCTGCCTTCCCGTGGCGTGGCGGTATGCCGCGAGCCAAGAGTGGTCAGGGGGCGTCGCGGGCGGACGCTCTCGTCACGACGCTCTGCCCTTGACCCGGATTCCCCTGGACCTGCGTCCGTCACGGATGTGCGTCCCGTTTATCATACTCGGTTTGTCGTCAACCGGCAATCCGTCTTCTCGACGGGAACCGTTGCACAATAGACGCGAACCGGGGATGCTTTTTCAACAGTCCGCCGGGAGAAAGCGGGGTCCGCGCCCCCAATGCTGCCAAGGTTCTCCGGTGCTGCGTGTTCAATGCACTTAACAAACGCGTCGGTACCGCGGCGAATCGTGGCTATCGACAGCGGCATGTGGAGTGCGGCGGCAGAGGGCGAGTGAGCCCTTCGACGCGCTACGCTTGCTCAGGGCTGACCAAGTCAGCGCCCGGCGACGCCGCTTTGGCTGGAGTACGTTGCGCGGGCAATGCGCCTCAGCCAAAGCGGTGTCGCGCCGCCCGTGGCGGACTTGCCGCCGCACTCCATAGGGTGCCGTCGACGAGAACCTGGGTGGCATTGCCCGCGCCCCCCGCGATTGACCCAAACCAACTCAACGTTTGGCGGGAAGTGGGTTTGCACTTGCCGAAACCGGGCCGGGTCGGTACATTGCTCTTGGATGGAGGCACTCTGAGTCTCCCGCCGACTGGGCAGGAGCGACGGCCAGTGCAGGCTGCCACACGTCTGCAATGGCGGCTGGCTGTACGAGGACAGGCGCCAACAGGAGGTCATCGAGTTTTGAGCACCGGCGAGCAGAGCGCGCAGAACTGGTTCGCAGTCCACGGCAAATGGCTTGGGATTACGGGTGCCATCGTGGTCCTGGCGCTGCTCTTGTTCCATTTCTCGGCCGGAAAAACCGAAAGCCCTCTGGCTTACAGCGATCGCCAGGATGTCGAACGCTTCGTCCCGATAGATTTCTCTGGCGCTCGTGACGTGGAGGGGTATTTCCGCCTGGAGACGGAGCGCATGTCCTGGGTGACCCTGACCATCCCGCTGGACCGGATGGACAAGTTTATCGACAGCAACGATTTCCGCAGTCGCATCTCGACTGAACCGCTGGATTTCGAAAGAGTCATGGTGACGTTCAGGGTCGGGCGTGGCTCACTGCCCGCCGCGGAAGACCCGTTCCTGTCGGGCATCTGCACCCCGGAGCAGGCGTTCATCGGCGACGGTTGCGTGTGGGTGGCCGGCCGCCGCACCCGCGGCGGTGACGACGCCTGGGTTGTGTGGTTGGTCTACGACCACCAGGCCGCACGCCTGGCCCGTGCCAAGGGCGGCGAGTGAGGGCCGCGGCCAGGGGCGGGTGACGAGTGTCGGGGGGGGAGGCGTGACGCGGGCTACGGGGACGGGTGGGGCAGCTACACACGATGACACTTCACCTCGGTTTCCACCGCCGCCAACCCGGCAGGCGACATGTCACCCAGACCGCGTGAACGCGGAACTACAAGCCTGTCGCCGTCCCAGGTTCGTAGTGCCGCCTTCAGGCGGTCTGGGCGCGGTGACGCGTGTTTGACTTCGAGATCACCGGGTGGTCCGCTATCCGGAGCTGCCTCACATCTGAACACTGAACACCGAACACTGAAACCCGTCCAGAGCCTCACTCCACCACCACGGCGGTCTTCTCGTCCAGACAGATGATGACCTTCACGCCCAGTGCGAAGCAGGGCCGCAGCTCGGGGTGCGCCTCAACGAACTTGAAATACTCGTCGCTGGCGTAGGCGAACTTCTTCATCTCCATCTTCTTGTTGAAGGCGCGGTCGACCCAGACGCCGTTCAAGAGATAGAAGGTGCGCGTGCCGATGTGGCGCTCCGCGGCGGCCTGGGCGACCCGGTCCGTTTCCTTGTAGTCCGAGATGGCCTCACTGACGGCAATCGCCGCCGCACCTTCCTGCTGCTTCATCTGGGACTGGGCCTGCGCGCTGAGAATCCTTGCCTCGGTCGCTGGCTTCCCGGCAGCGACGGCCAACTCAGGTTCCGCCTTCGCCTCCATCGGGATCACGGCCGGGGCCACCTCTGCATCGTGCGCGACCGCGCCGCCATATGCGCCGCGCGCCTTCCTCAGGCCGCCCGCCAGTTCCTTCCCCCTAGCTTCCTCGCTGCGCCGCGCGCCCAGCAACCAACGTGTGGGCGCCGGTGCCGGCATCACCTGTGGTTGCGGACCCCCGTTGTCGGCACGGACCACTTGCTTGTCGTCCTCCACGACCAGGTACGAGGTGTACGGCGTCATGATGCCGTACTCGCGGCTGAGGCGGACGACTTCGTCCTTGAGCTCGGCATTCTCGCCGTGCAGCCGGATTTCGTCCAGCAGGTACCCGACCTTGCGCGTGGCCCACAACCGCGGGATGAAATCGTTGTCGCGGCTCTCTTCGGGGAAGGTGCCTTCGTAGACGAATTCGCGCTTCTCGCCGTTCACCAGCCCGGTCAGGCGCACGGCGACGTGGCCGCTGCCATGGTAGCGGCCGAACACGCGCACCTGGCCACCGCAGAACAGATCGGGCAGCGCTTTCGGGTACACGTCGCGGCACTGGACTTTGTCGATGACGAGTTCGGGCCGGGCGAGCACCGGGTGGCTGACTTTGTCGTAGAAGGAGGACACCGCCGTCTCGATGTTCTCGCCCGGCGCAACGTACATGGCCATGGCGCCGGTGTTCCCGGCCACCTGGTCGAGCAGGTGGCTGTTCACATCGTTGCCAACGCCGAACACGAAGATACGCGTGTCATCCTGCCGGCCTTTGACCAGGTTGCCCAGGATCGTGGCGTTGTCCGTGGTGCCGACCGTCGGCATGCCGTCGGTCAGGAACGCCACCAGGTAGGGACGCTTGCCGTCCGTCTTTACGCCGAGCGCCTGCGTCAGTGCACCGTTGATGTCCGTGCCACCGCGCGCCTCCAGCTTCTTCACGAACTCCAAGGCGCGGTTGCGGCCGGTTGCGTCCGCCGGCAACAGCTCGGAGCTCAGCGGCTCAACGTCGGTACTGAACCGTACGATGTTGAACCGGTCGCCGGGGTTCAGTTTGCGAATGCAGTAGTCGAGGGCGTTCCGGGCCTGCTGAATCTTGTCGCCCGCCATGCTGCCGGAGGTGTCGATGACAAACGTGATGTCCTTGTCCATGACCTTGCCCAGTGCCGGGTCCGCCGTGGGCGCGAGCATGAGCAGGAAGAATCCGTCCTCGCCCTTGGGCGCGTGTGCGAGCAGATTGATGCCGAACTCCTTCTCGGACACGCCGTAGTAGAGCACGAAATCCCGGTTCAGCAGCGACTTGTTCTCCTCGAACCCGATCACTGCCTCGTGGTCACCCTTGCGGCTGATCCCGACATCGTGCGACGGTGAGTACAGCGTGCGGATGGGCACGGTCGAGTTGAGGCCGACGCGCACGGTGAAGTCCTCCAGCGTCCGCGACGCTTCGTCGCCGGTGCGCAGCGGAAACACGAATCGGTACAACCCGGCGTCGTACTGCAGCGTGTGCGAGTAGGCGATCTCGATACGCTGGTCGCTGCGCTTCTGTACCGGGTAGACGCTGACCTGGAACAGCGCGCCGCCGATGTACTCGAGCAGGCCCGGGTCGCGCATGCGCCGGACAATGTCCTGGTAGATGCTGCGCGCCTTCTCCTTTGGCAGCAGTTCGCCGCTGACGCGCTTGCCGTTGATGGTCATGGCGAAGTCCGAAATACTCGCGTCCTCGGGCAGCGGGAACACGTACACCGCCTCCAGGTCGCGGTCCGTGCTGTTGAAGAATACCTGGTCGACGCGCACGTTGGCGACACCGTCCCGGATGTTGATGTCGACCCGCTGGTGCCGAATCCCGAGCGCCGGCAAGCTCGTATCCTTGGGCAACAGCACGCCCGTCGCCCAGGCCATCGACGGCGCCAGCAGCAACACACTCCCGAGCACTCGCAGTGTTCTCATCAGAGTAACCCTCGTGATTTCCGTCCCCAGCTCAGTGACAACGCTGACTCAGTGACGCAGTGACTCAGTGAGCTGCTGAAACCTAAAACCCGAAACCTGACACAGCGTTCCTTTGCCTCACTCCCACCGTTCACTCGCGGTACAACGGTCCCGGCATGGGCTGCGGCACCGGCATGGGCCGCACGTCGTACCCCGGTCGCAGCACCGCGTGCACGACCGTGTCGCGCCAGAACAGTGCCTGGCCGTCGACGTTGCGGCTGATCTCCACCCGCGTGCCTTCGCCCGGCGAGCCCTGTTCGGTGAACGCCGCGTAGTGCACTCCATCCAGGAAACGGCGCACGTCCTCTTCCCGAATCGTCAGGCGCTCCGAGTACCCGCGCCAGATCACGTCCATGGCGTACGACTCGCAGATGCGCATCCACAATTTCCGGAACAGGATCGAGCTTGAGAATAGATCGCAGCCGACAATGCGGTTGTCCGCCACGATCACCGCGCCAACGTATTCCGGGCGACAGAGTTTGCGGAACGGCGCGACCAGGCCGCTTAGCTCACGGCGCACTGCGGGCGCCTGGAAAACGGACTGGTAGTCCTCCGTGGCCGACTTCACCCCGAACTGCTCGGAACGGCTGCGGACTTCGCTCCAGATCGCGTCCTGCGACGCGCCGCCAGCCGCCTTCATGCGCAGTTCGTGGTCGGCCAGCCCCGGGCCGCGGTCAAAGATCGGGTCCTTGCCTTCCCATCGGCCCTTTTCGACACAGTACACCGGGATGTCGACATCTCCCGAGCGCGGCGGCAGCAGCAGGTCGTGGCGCACCAACCGATTCTGCCGGCCGCCCTGCAGGATCTCGCCGGCCATCAGGAAGATGTAGTGCGGAGACTCGTTCCGGCCGATGAGCTCGGGGACCGCGGCGCTCGGCTTCTCGTAGATGCGGACCCAGTCGTTCCGCAGCGCTTCGTCCAGGGTGCGGATGTCGTGCCGCTCCGGGTTCCGCAGCGACAACGGGAAGACGGTGAGTTGTCCGTGAGTGTACGGCGCCTCGACGCGCACGGCGTCTACCAGACGGATCAGTTGGCCGCCTGGCACCGGAAACGGTCGCGGCGGCACGATGACGATCGGTGGCTCGACCGGGCGCACGTCCGGAGGGCGCGGCTCGGGGGGCCGAGGGCTCGGTCCGCCCGTGTCGCCTTCCTTCAGAAACGCCCCGGACGCCGCCACGCCCAGCAATGCGAACCCCGTAAGAATGCGCAGGACCGCGCTTGCCCGTCGCCTGACAACCCGGATCCCAAGGTGCGTCATGGTGTGGCCATCCTCGTCCGCTGCACTTTCGACCCTAGGCCAGTATCCCACGGGACTCCCCCGGAGCGCTCCGCCTGCAGCCGTCTGCCGGGTGCGTTTCGCCGTCATACTGTAGACGCTCAGCCCGGCGTTTTTTTCAACCTGTGCGGGTAAATCCACAGAGACAGAAGGCGGTGCAATGGGCGCCAGGATACGCCCGTTCGCGGTTGTGTGCCGTAACGGGCAGTGGCGCGGGACCTCCGGGACCGCGGCAGGGTGCTCGGGGCCGTCCCGGCCCGAGGCCCTCGGCCGGGGACCGGCCGACGCACCCCGCTTCGGCGCGGGACCTGTCTGCGTGCGGCGCACAGGCAGGCGCGCCGAGCCACCGCGCTCAATCGCATCCCAGCCGGCGCACGCCATTGCTCCTCGAGGGCGAATCTACCCGCACAGGTCGGTTTTCTTCAACCGAGCCATCGAAAGAGGGGGGCAGGCAATCCGTGTCACTGAGCGGCGACTCGGCGATTGAACTCGTCGAGACCGATGCGATCCATCGTGTGCCCCAGGCGTTCGTTCGAGCGTCCCTCGGCACGGTACACGGCCAGCACCTTGCGAACCAGTGCCAACGCTTCCTCGGGATCTTCAATCAGGTCTGCAATCACCGTGCCGAGACGCGGCTTCTTGCCCATCGTTCCGCCGGCAAGCACGCGGATCCCGGTGGTCTCGGCTTTCCAGGCGCCGGTGGGGCAGAGCGTCGTGCAGACGCTGCACTTGATGCAGGTGTCCTTGTCGGAAAGATAGCGGTCGCCGTCCTTGGTGATGGAGTGGGTCGGACAAAGCTCCACGCACTTACCGCAGTCACTGCACTTGTCTTCCGCCCAGGCGGGAACGGTTACACCCATCAGGCCGATGTCGTTCTCGCGCGCTTTGCCGCAGTTGTTCGGGCAGCCGGTGACATTCATCTTGACCTTGTACGGCATCTCGCTGGCGAAATGCTCGCGGTCAAGTGCGGCGGCCAAGTCCTTGGTGTTGATGGCGCCGTAGCGACACCAACTGTTCCCCGGGCAGGCGCCCACGACCCGGACCCGAGAGCCCCCCGCCCCCATGGAAACGCCGCCGGCAGCCAACTCGGCAATCGCCGCCTCGGCGTCGGACTTCAGGACACCGTGGATCTCCACCCCTTGGCGGGTCGACAGGTGAACTTTGCCTTGACCGAAGCGCTCCGCAACGCTGATGATGGTTCGCAACTGCGCCGTGGTCAGATCGCCACCAACCGTCCTGAGGCGCAACGCACAGAGCGCAGGATCCCGCTGTTTGACAATTCCTAACTGGGCCACAAGACGTGTCTCCTTCATCGACAACGGATTCAGGGCTGGCATCGTGCGGGCGGGCAGGAGAGAGGTTAGCGCCCTGCCGCCTTCAGGTATCATAGCCCGGTCGGCAAGACTCGCAAGGCCTGGATCATGCGTAACTGCAACGGCGTAGGTCGCCTCGGCGCGCCGCACGACCTGCACTCCCCGGCCAATCTGAACAACCCTGGATTGGACCTGACGCCCCGCAGGCTCTCTGCCCGATCACGGGCAGATCTTGTCGAAGGTGGCCCAATCCCAGACGTTGCCCATGTTGTGCGTCCAGGGAATCCAACTGACGCTTCCCCCCATCCGCAGCGTGTTGAATCCGTGCGAGTTGTGATTGGATGGCCAGCCCAGATAGCCCATTTCCCACCACGTGTCCTGGTCCACGACGGCGAGGCGGGTCGGAGGCCAGTACGTCAGGCGCTTGGCCTGGACACTGCTGCTGCCGGCCTGGGGGTTGATCCAATACGACGTGTCGCTGCCGAACTTGGACGGGGTCAGGCGCAGCGCGCGGTCCGAAGGACAGATCATGATCTGCGGTGTTTCCCACAGGTCGGGACAGCCGAGGTAAGAGAAAAGCAGGCCGAACTGGAAGTACTGGTTCGGCGCGTGCAGCGTGCACCGCCAGTTCCCGCAGCCCATGTTCTCACAGGGCGGGTCGCGATGATTGTACGGCCCGAGCCCGTCGTAGTCATCGGTGTACATGATCATCCCCGTGCCCATCTGTTTGAGGTTATTGCCACAAATGCTTCGGCGCGCCCGCTCCCGGGACTCGGCAAGCGCCGGCAGGAGCAGGGACGCGAGGATGGCAATGATGGCGATGACGACCAGCAGTTCAATGAGTGTAAACCAATGAGCCCTGCGCCGGACGTCAACCCCCGAGTCGGACGTCGGCCCCTGACCGCGTCGAAGGGGGGGAAGGCCAGAGGGGGCCGTGAGCGTGAAGCGTCGTCGGTGTTCCATGGGCCCGCTCCCTCCATATGGAAATTGCCAAGCTTACAGCCCAGCAGGACACTGTACCATTATAGATGTAATGCACCCGCTTTTCAAGGTGGGCGCCGGGCCACCCAGTAATGCGTCAGTGGCGGGTGCTGGGCTGGGGGGGGCTCGCCAAAAGTGGCGGGACCGGCTCGGTCCCGCGGGTGTCGGAGCGAGCCGCTCCGACCACTTTAGACGCCAGCCCCGGTCAACCTTCGACCTTATCTCCACCCGCCACTGACGCATTACGGCCACCCAGGGCTGTTTCAAGATCTGGCGCCGCGTCTCGGAAGGCCACACCTCCGCGCACACCTGGTAGGGGCGGCCTGGGGCACCGGGGTCGCGCCTACCTTTTTGAGCACATTTGCCCGGTCGCGAGGTGAGATTGGGGCCGGACATTCGGTTGAAACGCGCCCGGAGACGGTCCATCCCCGCTCTTTCCTTCCGCCGCCGACCTGGGGGCCGCGGGGACCTGCCTGGGGGAGCACGCTGGTCTGGCCGGTCTGACGGAACCACCGGCGGATGTGCGGGTAAGGACGGATGACCCCAAGGCCCCCGATCCGGGACAGACGCCGAACCTCGAAGTAGGGACGCTGCCGCGCCAGTCACAGTGACATACCGCGTCCGAATTCCCCCCTCCGGTGCTTCGAAGTTCGGAGTTCAGCGTTCGACGTTCATCCGTCCTTGATCCATTGTCCTCCGACAGCATGATTTCGGGAAGACAGGCTATGGTAGGCACGATACGAGCAAAGGCAACATGTCCGAGCCCCACGAACCGGAGACCTGTTCCGATGAAGCTTGTGACTCTCGTCGTATCGCTGCTTGTCGCTGTTGGGTCGGCCTGGGCGCAGTTGGGCATTGACGAGGGGTTTGAGGGCGCGCTGCCGGACTTCCACACCTACCAGGCGACCTATGCGGCCGACACCGCCCGCGCGCACGGCGGCGCGCAGTCGCTGCGCGTCACGCCGAGTGGCCGAACATGTACCGCGTGTTCCGCGTGTATGCGGATCGCATTGAGTGGGAGGTGCGGCAGGTGAGCAACCGCGGTTTCGTGAGCGAAGCCGTCGTCCCGGCCAAGGCGCTCACCTGGATGATCTCCGTCCGCGACGGCGACCTCGCGGGCGTCGTGAACCTGGCCCCGCGGCGCCAGGACTGAGCGGACGTCGCACCGACAGGAGAACCGTTTTGAGCCCCGACGCTCGCAGAGGCCATACCCGTACGGTATAGGTGCCAACCCAATCCCTCGTGTCCGTTGGGTCCGTTACGGAGAAGGAGCAAGAACATGACCTGGCAAGTTGGCATGGCGCGGCGCGTGATGACTCCGGAGACGCCCGTGTGGCTGGCGGGGTATGGGACCGAGCGTGCACCGGAGGGCAAGGTCCACGATCTCTGGCTCAAGGTCCTCGCCCTGCGGGACCACGCCGGCAAGCGCGTCGTGATGGTCACGACGGATCATATGGGAATGTCCAAGACCATCTATGAACGCCTGTACGCGCGGCTGCGGGCGCGGTGCGGCCTGGACCGCGCCGAGTTCATGCTCACCTTCTCGCACAATCACTGCGGGCCAATCCTCACGGACGACTTGGTGGACTACTACCCGCTGGACGAAGAGCAGCACCGGCTGGTGAATGAATACTCGCTGTGGATGGAGGACCGGGTGGTCGAGGCCGTCGAGGAGGCGCTCGGGGACTGGCGCCCGGCACTGCTGAGCAAGGGCGAGGGTACGTGCACGTTTGCGGTCAACCGCCGCGAGAACACCGAAGCTGAGGTGGCGCAGATGCTGGCCGAGGGCAAGCCGCTGAAGCTGAAGGGCGTGGTGGATCATGACGTGCCGGTCCTGGCGATTCGCGACGACGGTGGCGAACTGCTCGGGGTCCTCTTCGGGTATGCCTGTCACCCGACCACGCTCGCGTTCAATCAGTGGTGTGGCGACTATCCGGGCTTCGCGCAGATCGGCATCGAGGCCGCGCACCCCGGCGCCGCGGCCATGTTCTTCAACGCGTGCGGTGCGGATCAGAACCCGATCCCGCGCCGCACGCTTGAACTGGCCGCGTGCTACGGGCAGATGCTCGCCGCCGCAGTGAACGCAGTACTGGCCAAGCCGATGCAGCCGGTCTCGACCGGCCTCGGGCTGCGCACGGCGTTCGAGTTCGTGGACCTGCCTTATGGCGAAATCGTGACGCGCGAGAAACTGCTGCCGATCGCCCATGGCAAGAGCGCACTGCACGCACGTTGGGCGAAGCGCATGATCAAGATGATCGACGACGGGGTCATCTTCCCCACCGCGTATCCCTATCCGGTGCAGGCTTGGCGGATCGGCGATGAACTGCTGCTGCTCGGTATCGGCGGCGAGGCGGTGGTCGACTACTCGCTGCGCTTCAAGCGCGAGTTCGGACCCGGGACCTGGGTGTGTGGGTATGCCAACGACATGGCCGCGTACATCCCCTCGCGCCGGGTGTGGGAGGAGGGCGGGTACGAGGGCGGCCCGCACCTGGATGAGTACGGACGACCGGCCTGGCGCTGGGCGGGCGACGTCGAGGACCGCGTCGCCGGCGCCGTGCACCGCGTGGTACAACGCGTCTCGGCGGCGAGTGCACAGTAGCGCGCCGAAGCGTGTGGGAGCGCTGCCCGGCGCCCCATTCGTCCGTCCCTGAAGGGGACGCGCAGGTGCACGCCGTGTGTTCACCACCGTGGTGCGGCATGCGGTACCCCGTTGGCGTGCAATCGGTTGAGGTACGCCGAATCCCAGGGTTTGCCAACCTTGGGCTGGACATGCCTGTCGCCGTTGGCGACAAGACCACCACCCGGTCGCCGGGGTTGTACAGCTCGCACCCAATTGCACGAAAGACCTCGCCTCACCAGCGCGGCGCCGGCCGCGCGATGGCATATCGGTATACACGGAAAACGGGGAGCCATGCCGGAGCGTACTTGAAACCGGGGGGACGTTGGGCGTATTGGTAAGGGATTGCCGCGCGGTGCACAGCCGGGCATGAAACGGGCACAGCCGCGAGGACGGGCAAAGGCACGGGCAAGGGGAAGAGAGACATTTGGAGGAGACCACCCCAATGGCGCATTCTTTCCTCCGCAACGCGTTGCTGGTGAGCGGGTGCCTGGTCGGCTTGAGCATCCTGGCGGCCGACACGGCCGTGCTGTATGTGTCGCCCCAGGGTCAGGACGCGTGGTCCGGCACGCTCGCGGCACCGAACGCGGAAAAGACGGACGGCCCGTTCGCTACGCTCGACCGGGCGCGAAATGCTCTGCGCGAGATGAAGAGCGCCGGCCGTGTTCCGGACGGTGGCGCACGGGTCCTGTTGCGCGACGGCGTCTATCGGCTCGAGGCGTCGTTCGAGCTGCTGCCGGAGGACTCGGGGACGAGCGCCGGCCCCATTGTCTACGCCGCGTACGAGGGTGAACACCCGGTGATCTCGGGGGGCCGCGAAGTGCGCGGGTTCCAACGCAACGCCAACGGCTCATACTCCGTTACCCTGGATGCGGCCAGAGACCACGCCTGGGTGTTCCGTCAACTCTTCGCCAACGGGCGGCGCTACATTCTGGCGCGTTCGCCGAACAGCGGCCAGTTCTTCATCCGCAAGGCCGTGCTCCAGGGCGACGTGGCCAAGACCGGCGAGTGGGCGGGCAAGTCCAAGACGGCGTTCGGGTTCTTCCCCGGCGACCTCAAGGCCTGGGACAACCTGCCGGACGTGAACCTGAAGCTCTACTTCAGTTGGAATTCGGGCCTGTACCCTCTGAAGTCGGTCGACGAAAGCACGCAGGTGGCGTTCCTCGGCGGCCCCGCGGTGTGGCCCATGCCGCGCTCGTCCGGACAGTGCTACCTGGTCGAGAACCATCCGGGCGCTCTCGACGCACCGGGCGAGTGGCAGCTCGACCGCGTCACAGGCGTGCTGACCGTCATCCCGTTTGCGGATGAGAAACTCGACGAACTGACGGTCGTGGCGCCGGTCGTGCAGAACCTGGTCGTGGGTCGGGGCGACCCGGCGCAGGACCGATTCGTCGAGCACATCCGTTTCGAGGGCCTCTCGTTCCAGTACGCCGCCTGGCATCTGCCACCCGAGGGTCACGGCGATCCGCAGGCGGAGTCGACACTCGATGCCGCCTTGCAGTTCGACGGCGCGCGCGACATCGCGATCGAAGGTTGCGAGGTGGCGCACATCGGCCACTACGCCATCTGGTTCCGAGACGGATGTAGTGGTAACCGTATGGTGAGAAACCACTTATATGATCTTGGTGGCGGCGGTGTGCGTATCGGGGTGCACACGCGGCCGATCCCGCGCCTGCTCAGCCACGACAACCTCATCGACAACAACTTCATCCACGACGGCGGGCACATTCACGCGGGCGCGGTGGGCATCTGCGTCGGCTACGCGCACCGCAACACGATTTCGCACAACGAGGTCTGCGACTTCCGCTACACCGGCATTTCGCTCGGCTGGACCTGGGACATCACGCAGTCCGGCACGCGCGACAACATCGTCGAACGCAACCACGTGCACCATGTCATGCGCGTTCTGGACGACGGCGGCGGCATCTACAGCCTCGGCCTCACCCCGGGTTCGGTCATCCGCAACAACCACATCCACGACGTCGGTCGGGCCGAGGACGCCGTCGGGCACGGCATCTACCTGGACGGCGGCAGTTCCGGCGTCCTGTGCGAGAACAACCTGGTCCACGACGCCGGCGCCGGCGGGGTCCGGTGCCAGCACGGCACCGCCTGCCTGACGGTTCTGAACAACCTCTGCGCCTACTGCGGGTTCGGCCTCGGCATCGATTCGGAACGCACGAACATCTTTGCCTACAACATCGTCTACATGGCCGGCGACGGAACGCCGTTCCGGCCCGAACAGCAGTGGCAGAGCTACAACAAGATCATCAAGCACAACCTGTACTGGCACGAGGACGGCAAGCCGATCAAGTTCCTGAAGTACAGCTTCGAGGAGTGGCAGAAACTGGAGGGGATCAAGGACATCTGGTACACGCCGCGCATGGACGAGCGGTCGCGCATTGCCGACCCCCTGTTCGTGGACGCGAAGAATCGCGACTTCCGGCTCAAGCCCGAATCCCCGGCGTTCGCGCTCGGCTTCACGGCGCTCGACATGACCGACGTCGGCCTCGTCGGTCCGGCGGAGTGGCGGCAGTTGCCCGCGTCATGCCCGATCGCGCCACTGCTCCCGACCGAAACCGACCTCGGCGCGCTGTTCGCCAAGTTCTACGAGGAGGGGTTCGAGCTCGAGGCGCCGGGTGAGAAACCGGCCATGGTCGAGATCGTCGAAGCGGAGAAAGGCTTCGTCGTCGTCACCGATGAGAAGGCGGCGTCCGGCAAGCACAGCCTGAAGTTCGTCGACGCCGCCGGCCTGGCGCAGTATCACCTGCCACACGTTTTCTACCGTCCCAACCTGAGCGACAGCATCAACATGCGCCTGGACTTCGACCTGTACCGCGAACCCGGCGCCATGCTGTGGGTCGAGTGGCGCGACTGCGTCGGCATGCGCCAGAACGGACCCAGCATCCGGATCCAGGCCGATGGCAAGCTCCTGCTCGACCAGATCCCCACGGAGTGCATCATCCCGGACGGCAAGTGGGTGCACTTCCGCATGGCCGACGGCCTCGGCAAGCTGTGCGACGGCAAGTGGGCCGTGACGATCACGGTGGGGGACGAGACGCTCTTCGAGCGCAGCGACATCCCCTGCGACCCGGAGTTCACCAGTGTGCAATGGTTGGGTTTCGTCAGCTACGGCAACGACCCGGCCGTATTCTACCTCGACAACCTCTGCTTCAAGCCCGACAAGCAGCCGTGACCCTGTTCCTGCCAGCGCAGACGCGACCGGCACACCCGCGCCAGGAACGCGGTCCCGCCTTCAGTATCATGAGATTGCGATGTGCGCATAGATCGGGGAGTCCTTGGGGACGGGCTATCTGTGTCGCCTGTGGACAATACCCGCCACGCCTCGGCACAACAGGGCCAGAGCAGAGTCAGCCGGACCGTGACGACCCTGGGGACGGGACGGGCCATCTGTGTTGCAGGTCCGCATCGCGGCCGTTCGCGGCGTGCCACACGTTCGTGCGCCCCATGCCGCAGGCGGAGCACTGGCGCATTTTGGCCAGCCCCGCCACTGTGTGCCTGTCCCCGAGGCTCCCCCCGAGGCTTCTGGCCGAGGCTTTGGTCCAACAGGCAACGCTCAACACCCGCCTTCCGCCGGCTTCTTGCCGGGACGACAAGGAACAGGCGGATCGCAGTGCGAGGGACTCAAGAGAGCTGCACGGCGCTCCACGGGCAGGCGAAAGAAACGGGGAACGCGCACTCGATCCGCGGCGCGACGGGGAGAAAAAGAGGCGCGACGGGGACCGGGCTTTAAGCCCTTCCCACTCGCAGGCTCTACCGACCCTCTGTGCCTGTTGGTGGTGACCCTCGCTTCCTCTTGCCTGGCAGTCCTCGCGAGACACCGCGAGCTTGTTGCCTTCACTCTCAACTCCCTCTGTTTCTCTCCTTCACTCCGACTGCCAGCGCGGGAGTCTCGGGCTGTTCTACCAGCCCCCGTCGTACTGAGTGAGACACACCGTGATGGCGTTCGGTTCCATGGACAACGCGTTTCTTCCGACCTGCAGGCCAAGGGCCTTGGCATTGACCGTTTCGGGTTGACTGATACCTATCCGTTCGGTGAAGAGCATCTTGCGGGCCGGGGTGGCGGCGGGGTAGGTCAGAGGCGTTCGCCGGCCAGCAGTCGCCAGACATTCTGGTAGTCGGGGCCGGTGAGTTTGGCGCCTCGCGGGGCGGCGCGTTGCCAGTCGTCGGGAGAGAGGCGCCGAAGGTACTCGCGGGCGGCACGGGTGCTGTGGACGTCAGGGCGACCCTTGGTCGCAACCGCGAACCTCTGCCCGAGCGCGGGGGCAATACTCCGGGGCACGGCATTCATGCGCATGAGCACGGCGGCTTCGGTATTCACGCCGTGGTAGAGCATGGCGGGCAGGGACCTTGGGGACAGGCTATCTGTGTCGCCTTTGGACAATACCCGCCACGCCTCGGCACAACAAGGCCAGAGCAGAGTCAACCGGACCGTGAATGTGGACCTTGGGGACGGGACGGGCTATCTGTGTTGCAGGTCCGCGTCGCGGCCGTTCGCGGCGTGCCACACGTTCGTGCGCCCCATGCCGCAGGCGGAGCACTGGCGCATTTTGGCCAGCCCCGCCACTATGTGCCTGTCCCCGAGGCTCGCCCCGAGGCTCTGTCCCCGAGGCTCTCCCGAGGTTCCCCTGTGGCTCTTGTCCCCGAGTTTTCCGGGCGGTGCATCACCCGGCCACACCGAGGTGAAATTGACAACGACGTTTCCAGCGCCCGCGTCCTCACGGGCTCTGGGAACCTTCAGTTTCATGGGAGGCAGGGGTTGTGGACACAAGGCATTCCGTTCTGTCTGTCCAAGGGAATCTTGCCGGGCTGCGCTTGACAGCATCGCCAAGCATTTTATGTTATGTAACGGTTGTGTTATATAGCAATCTTGATACAGGAGATGGGCCATGCATATTGTCACCGGTAACCCTGTCACCGGAGAGGATTTCTTCGACCGCGAGCAACTCATCGCCAACCTGTGGCAGACGCTTGAGGGCGATAGCGTTCTGCTCGCTGCACCCAGGCGAGTGGGGAAGAGCAGCATCATGCTTCGACTCATGGAGCGGCCCGCCAACGGGTTCCGGCCGGTGTACCTGGATGGCCAGAACTACGAATCGCCCGAGGATCTCGTCGCCGATCTGGTTGTCAGGGTTGGCAAGGTCAGCGGCGACGTCCGTAAGTTTACCCAGGGGATTCTGACGGGGGCTCGTCGGAACATCGAGGAGCTTGAGATCTGGCAGATCAAGTTAACGTTGCGGGAACAACTCGCGCAAGGATGGCGTGAACAAGGTGAAAGCGCCGTTCGCGCCGCCGTAGCATCCGGGCCGAAACTGCTCGTTATTCTCGATGAACTCCCACTCCTGCTGCACCGAATGGCCGACTCCGGAGAGGAAGGACAGGAGAAGGCCCTGTCACTACTTGACTGGCTTCGCCATCTGCGCCATGAGCCGGAGATCCGACCGGGCTTGCGGCAACTCGTCGCCGGTTCAGTCGGCATGGCGCGCGTCGCCGCGCATATCGGCGCCACGCACAAGATCAATGACCTGGCCCAGATTCCCGTGGGTCCTTTCACTCGTGAGGCCGCCGCCACCTTCGTGCGGCAGTTGCTCGCCTCCCGGGGGATCGAGGCCAATGTCCTGATCACGGAGACCTTCCTGGAGCAGGTAGAGACCTTCATCCCCATCTTCATGCAGATCCTCGCGTCCGCAGTGGCCAGTGAGGTCCGGGACCGCGGCGCGGAACTCACGCCCGAACTCGTCCGCATGTGCTATGAGGAACGCGCATTGGGACCGCAGTACCGGAACCGGTTCGAGGACTACTACGAGCGCCTGGATCGCTATTACACACCCGACGAGGCCCGCGCGGCCAAACGGCTCCTGCGCGAGCTGGCGATTGCGGGAGGCCCGGTCGCCCGGGCCAGGCTGCAGGCTCTGTACCATGAGGAACTGGGCACCGCGAACGGGGGCGCATTCGATCTGCTGTTGAGCTGGCTGCATGACGATTTCTACGTCGAGGAGGTGCTGCCGGAGCGACGCGAGGTCGTGTTCAAGAGCAAGTGGCTCCGGGACTGGTGGAGGATCTACCATGCGTCCGTTTGACACGTCGGGAGTACGCCGGCATCCTTTCGCACCCTGGCAGGCCGTTCCGGAACAGCTCGGGCGGACCCTGGTTGGCCGGGACAGTGTGCTCTCCGACCTGCTCGGTTTGTTGTCTTCTCCAGCCGGTTGTGTGGCGAATCACACGGTTCTGGTCGGCCCACGCGGAATAGGCAAGACCCACCTCCTCAGCCTGGTCCGCCACTATGTCGCCGGACGCCTCGCCCCGCCGTTTGCCGTCTCCACCGACTTGTCGGCGTGGACGCCCGTGCTCTTCACCGAGGAGGAGTATGCGGGACAGAACTCACTCGCCAACTTCCTGCTCAACGTCATCGCCAAACTGCGCCAGGAGAATGTCCTTGAGTCTCTCTGGCAACTGCCGCCTGATCTGCCTCGGCAGGACGATGCGGCCGTATGCGGCTGCTGTTTCGAGCGCCTGACACGTTACCACGACGAACGCCACAAACGCATTCTGCTGCTTGTCGACAATGTGCAGAAGGTTCTCTCGGGGTGGCGGCACAGTGACCACGAACGCTTCCGCGCTTTCTTGAGTGGTCAAGGTTTCGTGCTGATCATTGCCAGCGCGCCAACTGTCTTCAAGCAGATTCTCGGACAACAGGCAGCATTCCATGATTTCTTCGATGTTCGCCCCATCGAGGACTTGCGAGAGCCTGAAGTACTCGAGTTGGTCGGGAAATGGTTTGCCGAAGAGGGCAGGATCGATGAGTTCAACGCGCGCCAGGAGGAGCTGAGCCGCAAACTTCCGGCCATCCTCGCGCTGACGGGGGGCAATCCCCGGTTGATTCTGTTCGTTGCGCAGGTCGCCACCCGCAACACGTTCCTCGAAATCGAGGTTGCTCTTGCTCAACTCATGGAGGACCTGCGAGAGTATTTCGTCCGCCGTTTCGACGACTTGGCGGAACAACCCCGAAAGGTCCTGGACACATTGTGTGAGATGCCGGGACCGGCCACGCCCTCCGAGATCGCCCTCGCCACCCGCCTGCCGGTCGCCAAGGTCAACGCCCAGCTCCAGCGCCTGAAACAGCAGCATTATGTCCGGCCAATCAAGCTCCAGCGCCAGCGCGCCACGCGATACGACGTCTCGGAACGTCTTTTCCGGATCTGGCGCCAAACCGCAAGTGTCGCGGGACAGCAGCGATTCCGTTTCCTCGTGGACTTCCTCAAGTTGTACTACACTCCGGAGGACATACGCTCCCTGTATGAGGAACACACACGGGGCTTGCGCCGCCTCCCCGGCGCTGACAAGCAGGGAATCTTGCATCACGTTGAGGAGATGTACTACGTTCAGGCCGCAGCGCCTGCCGACTTGCGATGCGACATCTTCCGTTCTCGCGTAGACGCGCTCGTCACCGTCGGGATGGGGCGGCGGGCAGAGCAGGAAGCCGCTTCCTTCCTACGCGAGACCCTGGACCAGGGGGATGCCGAAGGCACCAGGTCAGCCTATGACGTTCAGGCTCAACTCCACCTTCAGTCCGGGCGCTACAAGGATGCCGCGGACGACGTCTCCGAACTGCTGAAGTTGGGTGGCGCGGCAGAAGCGGAGAAGCACGCACGTGCGCTGACCGCACAGAAACCGTCCGACGCGGACGGGTGGAGACTCCTGGGTATCGCCGTCGTTCGCCAAGGTAACCACGAGCAGGCACTGGACGCCTACCGCAAGGCGGCCGAGATCGGCGGCCCCACGATGGATCTCTGGGAACGGCAATCGAGGGCGCTGCTTGCACTCAAGCGCTTCCCGGAGGCCGCGGAATGCGCGCGCAGGGTCATCGAGTTGGAGCCCGGAAACGTGGGCGGATGGGAGGGACTGGGTTGGGCATTGCACTTCACTGACCAGAACGAGCCTGCGCTTGAGGCTTTCTGCAAGGCGGCCGACATTGGCGGTCCCACCGCAGAGCGATGGCGGCGGCAATCCATGGTACTGCAGGCACTGAAACGCTTCCCGGAGGCGGCGGAGTGTGCGCGCAAGGCCGTCGAGTTGGAACCCGACAACGCCGGCGCATGGGAGCGACTGGGTTGGGCGTTGTGCTTGGCTGATCAGAACGAGCCGGCGCTTGAGGCCTACCACAAGGCGGCTGAACTCGGCGGCTCCACCGCGGATCTCTGGCGAGGGCAATCGAGGGTACTGCTTGCACTCAAGCGTCTCCCTGAAGCCACGGAATGCGCACGGCATGCCGCCGAGATGGCACCGCAGAATCCCACAACCTGGGAGGAGTTGGGTCGGACGGCATTCGGGAGCGGTGACTACGAGCAGGCACTCGGGGCCTTCCGCAAGGCGGCCGAACTCGGTGGGCCCACCGTGGAACTGTGGAAAGGGCAATCCGTGGCGCTGCTTGCGCTCAAGCGCTTCTCGGAGGCTGCGGAGTGCGCACGACACGCCACCGAGATGGCCCCGCAAGACGCCACGGCGTGGGAGAGACTGGTCCTGACACTGCACTTCGCTGACCAAGACGAGCCGGCGCTGGATGCCGCCCGTAAGGCTGTTCAGTTCGCTGCCCCCACGGCAGAACTGTGGCGGCTGCAGTCGATGACACTGCGGGCACTCAAGCGCTACCCTGAGGCCGCAGAGTGCGCGCGACGCGCTACCGAGGTGGCCCCGCAAGACGCCGGGGTCTGGGAGGAGTTGGGCCGGGTGGTTGGCTTGACCGGTGACCACGATCAAGCGCTTGCCGCGCTCCGCAAGGCAGCCGAAGTCGGCGGACCCACAGCGGAGCTGTGGCTGGCGCAATCGATGGCGCTGTTCGAACTTGAGCACTTCCCGGAAGCTGCGGAGTGCGCACAACACGCCGTGGAAATGGACCCGCAAAGCGCCACCGCCTGGAGAGTACTGGGCCGGGCGGCAGGTTTGACCGGTGACTACAAGCAAGCGCTTGAGGCCTTCCGCAAGGCCGCCGACGTCGGCGAGCCCACTGCGGAGTTGTGGCGGTTGCAGTCCGTCGCGCTTCGCAGCCTGGGGCGCCACCCCGAGGCGCTCGCAGCGGCCGAACAGGCCTGCGATCTGGTACCCGACCACCCCGAGATGATCCTGACCGTCGTCCTGTCCCTCTGGAAGTTGGGACGACACGAAGATGCACTTGCGCGTCTGGAAGCGGCGCCACAGGCGGCGAACACGCCGGAGTTGCTTCTGAGGAAAGCGTGGTGTCTGGTCCGTCTGCAACGCGCGGACGACGCGCTGACCGCGGTCGATCAAGCCGAGACGATTGGGGCCAGCCCTCGTGAGGTACACCGCTTCCGGGGCGACATTCTGCTTCTGGCCGGACGGTATGCCGAGGCCCTCGAGGATCTCGACGCCGCCCTGACGGTTGAACCGCAGTACTGGAGCCCCGCCGCGGATCGGGAGATCGCGCTGGCCTGCCTAGGCCGCCACGGCAAACGCATGGAGGCCTTGCCTGTAGCGTTGGCGGCTGTGCCGATCCCGCCGAGAGACCTCGCGGGGGTGTGCGAGTACATCCTGGGAGTCGCGTCAGGTGCACTCCGAAAAGGCGAGGCAGACGTCGGTCTGAACCTTCTCCGCGCCGTCTTGGCAATGGAAGCGTGGCACGAACTGGACTGGTACGGGGCACAAATGGGCACCTTCCTGCGTCACGTGCTGCAGCTCGTACCGGAGCGGTTCGCGGACGCCGTGGACATGGTGAGAGCCACGGTGCGGAACGCAGACGTGCTCCGCCTTGTAGACCCCTTTATTCAGGCGGTTGAGTACTTCCGCACGGGCGATGTGACCATCCTTGAACGCCTGTTCCCCGAGGTCCGCGAGGTCGTCATGGAGATCGCGGAGCGCCTGGGACGGCCGCGACCGACCGGACTGCTGGCGAATGGGTAGTCCTTGGGGACAGGCTATCTGTGTCGCCTTTGGACAATACCCGCCACGCCTCGGCACAACAAGGCCAGAGCAGAGTCAGCCGGACCGTGAAGACCCTGGGGACGGGACGGGCTATCTGTGTTGCAGGTCCGCGTCGCGGCCGTTCGCGGCGTGCCACACGTTCGTGCGCCCCATGCCGCGGGCGGAGCACTGGCGCATTTTGGCCAGCCCCGCCACTATGTGCCTGTCCCCGAGGCTTCCGCTTTGGATTGCGTGTACCCGCCTGCAGCGCCTGTCGCTGGCGCCACAGGCGCAAGCGCTGCGGGCAGACGAAGTACCGCTTTGGGTGAGGCGCGTCGGATCGACGTCAAGACAACGTCAATGCGTGGTGTTGCACAACGGAGGTCAACGCTGTCGCGCCGGAAGCAAAGAAAAGAGCGAGGCGGGGACTGGATCGGACCCTCTTGCCATCACCAGGCTCTCTCAACCCGCTCTGCCTTCTGCCTGTTGATGCGACCTTCGCTTCCTCGTGCCTGGCAGCCTTCTCGACCCACTCCGAGCAACTCTCGAGCTGTCTCGATCTCTGACTCTGCCTTCCTACCTCGACTGCCAGCTTCCTATCCTCGGACTGTCCTACCAGTCCCCGTCTTACCGAGTGAGACACACCTTGATGGCGTTCGGTTCCATGGACAACGCGTTTCTTCTGACCTGTGTGTGGGGGGGCGTGATGTGGGGGTGATGTCAAACCGAATGCCCCCCAATTTAAGGCGGGGCCGAGCCCGGAAGTGCTGAATGCTGAACGCTGAATGCTGAGCTGGGGGCCGGGATGTTGGGTACGCTCCATCGCGTGGTTCGACGAGACCGGGTTTCGGTTGGGCACTCAACATCCGACATTCAGTACTCAGCATTCAGCGTTCAGCATTTCTTATGTTGCGTGTCATTGATGTCAAACCTGTCTTGGCTAGCTCATTTGCGCTCAGGGAGCAGCCACACGGGCTCGAAAGTTGTCCGACCTTGCTTCCCGCCCCCCCAGGTCTGATCTGTTGCGGTTCTTGGGCAAGTCGAGCCAGTCACGCCAGCCCCTTCTGCCTGTGTTGCGGTCGGCGGTATCGGCGTGACGGGGGATGTCCGCGGGCGTCTTGACCAAGCGCGGCATCCGTCCCACGTCCCGGCGTTGGGGTCGCGTCGCGCGGGCAGTATAGTACGGATAGAGGTGCGATGTTGCGGTGCAAGTGATTGGGGTTCATACGATGGCTGCCATCAATCAGATTGTCGAAATGTTGCGAAGTCACTTCGAAGGTGACGACGAGCGATTCCGCACGGCCGTGCTGCAACTTGCCGCGAACGAGGCGCGCATGGGGCATGACGAGGCTGCGGCCACCATTCAGCGGCTGCTGGAGAAGGGGAACAAAGCGCAGCAGGCCAACCGTATGCGGGCCAGCCTGGGGGACGGTCCATTTGCCGCCAATGAGCTTGCCGGGTTGATGGATGCCGTGGAACCGGCCTTCGGGCTGAAGCAGATGGTGCTGTCGGCCGCGCTTCGGCGCCGGCTCGAGCGGATCGTCAAGGAGCAGCAGCACGCGAACCAGTTGTGCGAGTACAACCTCACGCCCCGCCATCGCCTGCTGCTGTTGGGCCCGTCCGGGTGCGGGAAGACGATGACCGCGCATGCCCTGGCGCATGACCTTGCGTTGCCGCTGTACGTGGTGCGTCTGGACGCGTTGTTCACCAAGTACCTGGGCGAGACGGCGACGAAACTCCGGCTCGTGTTTGAGACCATCGAGCGCCAGCACGCCGTGTTTCTGTTCGACGAGTTCGATTCGCTCGGTTTGGCGCGCGGCTCACAGCACGACGTGGCCGAGATGCGGCGGGTGCTGAACAGTTTCCTCGTCTTCATCGACAGCATGCGCGGGAACAGCATTGTGATTGCGGCGTCGAATCACCCGGACGCACTGGACGTGGCGCTGTTCCGGCGCTTCGATGACATCATCGAGTACGGACTGCCGTCCCGCAAGGAGGTTGAGCTTCTGATGAAGCGCCGTCTCCTGCAGGAGAAGGACTCTGACATCAACTGGTCAAAGGTGCTGGGGGCCATGCAGGGAATGACCTTTGCCGAGGCGGAACGTGTGGCCAGCGAAGCGATCAAGGAACGGATCATCGAAGGCCTGCCTTGCGTGAGCACGCCCCTTCTCCTGAGCGCCCTTGCCGACCGACGACGTCTGAGTCGACCGACAAAGGCCTAACGCCGTATGCCGAACCAATACCCGCTGCTGCGCCTGGGGGACCGCTGGCATGAGCGCGGTGAGTTCCAGCCCAGAAGAAGGCGCATCGAGGCGGTCGTCATCCCCCCTCAAGACCGGCGGCAGCATGGCGCGGCTCTCCGACGTGAAGCGGAGCTGATCCGGAACGAGTACCGGACCCGCGTGCCGAGTTGGGCTGACCGGGAGGCGGAGATCCGCTCCAAGGGGATCATCGTCACCATTGAGGGGCAGCCAGGCATTCCGCTGCAAACGGACGCGTGGGCGGACCACGTGGTCCCGAAGTTCGTGCTGCTCAATCATTCTGTCGCGGCGGACGTGTCAGGGAAGACGGTCGAACTTCAACGGTGGTTCATCCGTGACGGCGCGCTGGATGAGTTTGTGCGGATCTTCGAGCAGTACCTGACCAAGCAGAAAAGCGCGCAATCCACCGAACCCAAACGCCGGGAGCTTGTGGACAGCATCAGCCGGCTTCGCGCGGCCGTTCTGGACGAGTTGTGGACGGACGTAAGCCCATGTCCCCAGCCTGAGGATGAGGGTTGGTACGAGGTGTGGTTGCGCCGGGGCGACAGCGAGGAGGACCGCCAGGGGATCCTGCGCCAGTTTGGCGGCGAGGCGGTGCGGTGCAAGTTTGAAGTAGGCCAAGCGGTCGAGAAGCTTCCCGAGCACACCATTCTCCATGTGCGCGGGCGCTTTGGCCAGTTCGGACAGTCCTTTGCCCTGATGAACTGCCTGGCAGAGATCCGGCGAGTCGGAGACTACGCCGACTTCTTCGTGGATCTCACGCCCGAGGAACAGGCCAAGTGGCAGGAGGATGCGCTGCGACGTCTGCGCCCGCTCGGGACGGGCGAGCTTGCGGTCTGTGTTCTGGACACCGGGGTCAACCGTGGGCACCCCTTACTCTCTCCGGTTCTCGCCGCCGCAGACAACCACACGATCAAGGCGACATGGAACACCGGGGACGACCAGGGCCATGGTACCCCCATGGCGGGGATGGCGGCCTATGGGAACCTGACCACCGTTCTGGCCAAGAACGAACAGATCCCAGTTCCGTACATTCTCGAGGGCGTGAAGATTGTGCCACCGCCGCCGGAAGTGAACCGGGACGAGAAGGCAGCAGCAGCCTACACGGCCCAGGGCGTTGCCACGGCCGAGATAGCGGACGCCCAACGAACCCGTGTCTGGTGCATGGCAAGCACCATGGACGGCAGGAGTGTCGGCAGGCCGAGTTCATGGTCGGCGGAGATTGATCGCCTGGCCGCTGGGACCGACGCCAACGGAGCGGTCAGACGTCTCTTCTGCATCAGCGTCGGCAATGTCCCGAAACAGGACTGGTCGCTGTACCCGGCCCCCAATCACGAATCGCCGGTGCAGAACCCGGGACAGGCGTGGAACGCGCTCTGCGTTGGCAGTTGCACACTGATGGATCGACTGCGGGCGCTGCCGGACCGCAAGGGATACCGTACGCTCGCGTCGGCGTACGGCATGGCACCCAGCAATCGCACGTCGCTCGCATGGGAGGACGAGTGGCCCGCGAAACCCGATATCGTCCTTGAGGGCGGGAATGGCGCGCTCGGGCCGAACCAGAGCGTCCAGTGTTTCCCAGAGGTGCTGCCTCTCTCGACCAGCGCTGACTTTCCCAAGACCTTCTTCGAACTCTTTGACGGCACGAGTGCGGCAACGGCGCTGGCGTCGCAGATGGCGGGTTACCTACTCGCATCGCACCCGGACCTTTGGCCGGAGACAGTGCGGGGGTTGATGGTTCATTCCGCCGAGTGGACGCCGGCGATGGAGGAGTCCATTCCTAGGTTTGACGCGGATGGCAATGCGTTGACGGGCAAAGAGCGGCGGAAGTGGCTGCTCAAGACGGTAGGGTACGGAATACCGCGGTATAAAGCCGCCGTCGAGTGTGCCCGTGAACGTGTCACCATGATTGCCCAAGCCGAACTACAGCCGTTTGCCGCTGACGAAGACGGCCGCTCTGCGCACTACAACGAGTACCACGTCTATACGTTGCCATGGCCCGACGATGTGCTCAGCACGATCGCGGGGCGTGAGGATGTCCGAATGCGAGTCACGCTTTCGTACTTCATTGACCCGAACCCGGGCAACCGAACCGCTTCGAGGTACGGATATCCAGGTTGCCGCCTACGGTTCAGAGTCAGTTCGCCGGGTCAACCGGTTGAGGACTTGAGGGCTCAGGTCAACCAGCACGCGCAGGACGAGGCGAAGGCAGAGCATCGTGAGGTGGTCAAGGGGTCTATAGACGAGTGGAAGTTGGGTTCGATGGTCTTCAAGGGGTCGGTGCACTCTGACTTCTGGGAAGGCCCGGCGGCGAAGCTCCTGAGCATGAAGCACATTGCCGTGTTCCCGACCACCGGCTGGTGGAAGACCCGCCCTGCCTTGGGCAGGTCGAACGCCAAGATTCGCTACAGCCTGATCGTCTCGCTGCACGCTCTGGGGGTGAAGGTCGACCTCTACTCCGAGGTCCAAGCCAAGATCCAGGTTCCCATCGCGGTCCCGAGCGGTCTATGAGCGCGTAGGGTCAGAGCGAATGCCCCCCAACTTAAGCGGCTGCCTTGCCAGGGTGGTCGCCAGGTCTCCCGGCCTGGCGGAAATCTGAAATGTTCCGGGAAGCCACCCAGGTGAGGCCGCCTGGGTGCCACCTTGCCGAGGCGTTGACAGTCCCGTGTTCACGCCGTCTCCGTCGTTTGGCTTAAGTTGGGGGGCATTCGGGTCAGACCTGTTTTGGCAAGTTCATCTGCGCGCTGCGCCCCTCCAAACCGGGGAGGAGGATTGTCCAGACGTGCTCACCGAAGCAGGTCTGGCCCTGCACCGGTTCTGGAGTCGGCGTTGCGGACAGGCGGGGTGGTTCAGTCGCGCAAGACGAACAGCTTCTCGATCCCGCACCAGAGCCCTTTGCACAGGTAACCGAGCGGTCCGAGAATCGGCTTGCGGCGCAGGTCCAGTTGCACCGTGGCGTAGTCCACTTGCCCCTTCAGGGACTTGATCCGGCCCTCCAGCGAGTCGATGTCCCCCTGCACCCGGTTCAGTTCCGTCTCGATCGCCAGAATGTCCTTGACGTCCGTGGCCTTGTCGAGAAGCTGTTTGAGCCGGTCCCGCAGCACGATCTTGTTCTTCAGCCGGGCATCGGCATCGATGTACTCCTCGGTCACGTCCTGGCCCTCGACATCCCGGCGCGTGACCGTCCCGAGTGTCTCGAACTCGCTGACGGCGTCCTTGAACACCTTGGCGGGGATGCGTATCGTCAGGCTCGCGTACCCGGCGCCCGAATCCGACTTGCGCTCGGCATAGCCGTCCTGACGTTCCGCCATGGCGACCGCGTCAGCAACGGCCGTCTCCACGCTCCAGACCTCGATGCCGAGCGACGCTTTCCAGATGAGCATCCTGTCGGGCTGGACGGGTTGCCTGTCGCTCGCCTCGCCGCCAACCGCCGACGCCGCCCCCAAGGCTGGCGGCAGCGTTCCCCGTATGCCCGTGGGGTCAATGCTCTTGCACGTCCTGCAGCCCGCACCGACCGCCACGACCGCCAACACGACGAGAGTAAGGACTGTCTTCTTCACGGATGCCTCCTCCGGTTGAGATTTCGTGGGTAGAGAACGTCGCAAGTCACCGGCGACGCTGGACGTGCTCATCTGAACTTCGACTCGTCGAATGACTCCATCTCGTCCAGTATGTTGAAGAAGACCCGCTTGCCGCCCGGTCTGTCCGCTCGTTCTGCGTTGTCCCGGAACCTGGCCATGGTGCCGAAGTCAACCACCTTGCCGGCCGCCACGTCGAACATGGCCACCGTCTCGGCATCGCCGTCAAAGTAGTAAGCGAGGTGCCCTCCGGCCGAATTGCCGGTTGCCTTGTCGGGGATGCCCAGCCAGGCAAGCGCCTCGGCCACACCGAACCGCCGGTCGCGACACTGCAGGCCCACGGCGAGGATGATGTCATTCCGAGCATAGCCCGGCGCACCGGGTCGCCATGCCATGAGCCGCTGGCGTTCATCCGTCATCGGCGGCACCTTTCGTCAGGGGCTGCATCTCCACGCTTCGCGGGGGCCGCCGTGGGCGGCGATGGTTCGGTGGGCGTGAGACACGCGGGGGCGGTCCTGCCGACGTTCGCTGCGCCCCCCTCGTCCCGGGCCGCGGCGGCGGCATGGATCGGGAGCTGGGGGACCTGGTTTCTGAGCAGCCAGCACACGAAGGCCATCAGGGCGGCTCCCGCAAGGAACCAGACGGGGAGCGGCACGCGCTCTGACAGCAACGGGCCAACGGCGGGACAACCGATGAAGGGGACGACCTCGACGGCCCCCAGGCCGGCCATCGTCCATCTCTCGCCCGCACTGAGGTCGCCCATCGGGTCTGGGCCTCCCCACGCAACGAAATGCGATGCGTGCGCGTCGGTACGACGCGTCCGGGCGCGATCTGTCTTGACCAACAGGTACCAGTGATACATCGCTGCCGATCTCCATCCCGAACGCTGGACTCTGCGGCGGATTTCCGTCCGGAGAAGCCACTCGGCCCCAATCGCCCTGTCAGTAGAGAATCAGCCACCCGGCCAGGACCCCCAGGCCACATGCCAGGAGCGCAATGATCAGGATGGCAGCGGTTACTCTGCCTGCAAGTGGCGTTTCCTTCGCACGGACCTTGCGCCACAGCGTGTCCAGGCTTGAGTAGTTGAAGCGGATGTTCACGAATGGTATGTAGCGCGTGAATTCTCCCGTAACACTCCCGCACTTGGGGCAGTAGTGCTGGTTTGCGTCCTCAACGGGAGTAAGGCACTTGACACAAACCGGCGTGTCCATCGCCTGAAGCTCGTCACGGCTGACCTCGGAATCCCAGGGGTCTGGTCGAGTCGGTGCCCTGCGGAACGATCTAACGACCCACAGGACCGCCAGGCCCCCGACGATCGTGGCAATTGCCATGGCCACTGCTGTCACCTCAGATCATCCACACGAACGTCACGGCCTAGCGGCGGTACTCCGTCCGCTACGGCCGCCTTGTTCGGTCTATCCTTGCGCTTTCCAGACCGGGTGACCATCGACTTCCCAGGGCGGATTCTCGGGGGGAACGAATCGGCTCCCGTATATCCGCTTCAGGTATGAGTTACACTCGACGCAATAGGCCTCGGCCCAAGAGCCGCTCGTCTCTCTTCCCGTTGCCGGATCCTCACCGTGCCACAGACCGCCCTCGCCTTTGATAAAACGTGTGCCACCGCACACCGGGCATGGCGGAATCGGCAGTAGTCTGAGCCACAGATACCGTAGCCAGAACACCGCACAGAGCAATGCGGCTCCTACTACGCCGATCGTGATACATGTCAGGACCAAATGCATCTATCCGACCGAACAATATTGTTCAGCACAAAAGTCGTTTTCGGGGAGTCTTGACCAGAAAGCCCCCCTGCGCAGCCGTGTCGCCACCGGGTCCGTGCTCAGCCGTGTCTGCATAACTGGCGAAAATCGCCCGCTATCCGCAAAAGTGCTGAATTACCGTCCTCCGTTATCCCGAATATACCCTGAATCGCCCCGCCGGGCAATTGTCGCGCCGTCTCTCTCGGGCTGTCCCTGGCCTTCGGTGACAGGCTGGTATGCCTGCGGTCTGCCGTAGCCCCGAACCGCAACAGGCTGGAAATCCGCCCGCTGGTGACTATCTTTGTAACCAGTGGTGAGCGAATGGGTTCCGAGGACGGGCGCTCACCCCGCAGCAGGAGGAAGGGGAAAACCCATGAGACGTCCCACCGTGTTCGGCGGTCTCGTCGTGTGTCTGTCGCTGGTGCTGTCTGTTGGACCCGCACGCACGGCGGACGAGGATGCGCCGCAACAACCCCGCGACTCGACGGCCTACGGCAAACCGGACAAGGCCAGGACCTACTTCGGCCAGATCGAGACCGACAAGGACGACTCCAGGTACAAGGCCATTCAGGGCATGATCGAGAAGGCGGGGAAGTAACCGCCGCCGTGGAGAAACCATGGGATCTCAAGGGGAAGCAGGGCTGACTCCCGGGTCGCTGGTCGCCGGCTACCGCATCGAGCGTGAGCTGGGCCGCGGCAATATGGCCGTGGTCTACCTGGCCACGCAGATGAATCTGATGCGTCCGGTTGCGCTCAAGGTCCTCGCGCCCGCGCTCGCCAGTGACGAGGAATACGTCTGCCGCTTCTTCAACGAGGCGCGTGCCGCTGCCGCGCTGTCCCACCCGAACATCATCCAGGTCCATGACGCCGGGGTGTCCGAGGACGACATCTATTTCCTCTCCATGGAGTACGTCGAGGGCGAGAGTCTGGAGCAATGCCTTGCCCGCGAGCGGGTTATGGAGGTAACCCGGGCCTTGAGCGTCGGGCTCGACGTGGCGCAGGCGCTGCAGTACGGGTGGCAGGCCAGGGCCCTGACCCACGGCGACATCAAGCCCGAAAACATCATGATCAGCTCGGCCGGCATGACGAAGCTGGCCGACTTCGGTCTGGCCAAAGTCGCCGGGCACGAGTTCGCCGGCAAAGGCGCCATGCTCACCCCGCTCTACGGCGCGCCGGAGGTCATCCGGGGAACACACGTCGCCGGGGACTGCCGTGCGGACATCTACTCGTTCGGGGCCACCCTGTACCACATGCTCTGCGGCCAGCCGCCCTTCCCGGGCAACGACCCGGAGACGGTCATGGCCCGACAGTTGTCCGAGCCGGCACAACCGGTGCGGGAGCGGAACCCCGCGGTCCCCGCAGCGGTCTCGGACTACGTCGGCTGCCTCTTGCAGAAGTCGCCGGACGCCCGGCCCGGGAGCTGGGCGGAGGTCGCCGGCCGGCTCAAGGGGTTCCTCAGCGGCGGCACGAGCAAGAAGAAGGAAGTGAAGAAGCTGCACCTGACGCCGGAGGTCGCGGCGTCGCTGTCCAGCCCACTGGAGCGGGACAAGGCGGGAAGGCACGGGGCGCCCAAGCCGGCGTCCGCGGGCACCCGTGCGCTCGTGGTCGGCATCATCATCGCGAGCGCCATTGCGCCCGGGTTCCTTCTCTGGCGACGGCTGCATCCCGGCGCGTCTGTGCCCGAGGCCCCACCCGAACCCGTGACCGCCGTGGCTGCGGATCGTCGCGCCGCCGCACCGAAAGCGGTCCCGGCTGCCACGCCATCGCCGCAAGCCCAGGCCGAGACCGCGTGGCGCCAACTCGAAGCGCGGCTGAAAGGCCTCCAGAGCCTGGACGAGCAACTGCGACTGCTTGAGGCCTTCCGGGACGAGCACGGCGACCAGACGCCGGACGCCGTGTACGTGCGTCTGCGTGAGGTCAAGGAAGCGATCGGCAGAGCGCAGGCGGCTGCCAAGGCCGGCCCCATGCCGGAACCACCCCCCATGCCGAAACCGCCACCATCGGCGGACGGCGGCGAGCGAGCGGCGGCTGTCCGTCGCGCGCCAACTCCAGCGGACCGCAGTGAACCCATCGCGCCAGTGGCGAAACCATCCCGGGCGGCGCGCCTCAGTGGCAGATGGAAGTACACAAGAACGGTGACCATCGCCGCGGGCGCGGTCGAGGCGGATTTGACCGACTTCCCGGTCCTGGTCAGCGTGACGGACCCCGGCCTGAGGGCCAAGGCGCAGGCGGACGGCGGCGACATCGTCTTCACCCTGCATGGGAAGACGGCGATCCTGGATTGCGAGGTCGAACGTTACGACAAGACAACCGGCGCGCTGCAGGCGTGGGTGCGGGTGACGACGCTGCACGCGTCGTCCGACACGGTCCTCGACATGCACTACGGGAACCCCGCCTGCGGCGGCATGGCGAACGCGTCCGGCGTGTGGGACGGCAACTACGTCGTGGTGTTGCACATGGGCGAGGCGTCGGGCAGTCACGCCGACTCCACCGGCAATGGGAACACGGGCGCGCCCGAGAACGGCGTGACTCAGGGCGTTGCCGGCAAGGTCGGCGGCGCCGATGGGTTCGACGGCGAGGACGACGTCGTGGAGGTTGCCACGGAGAGCAACTTCGACTTCACGCAGCAGTTCACGCTCTCGGCCTGGATCAAGCCCGAGGGCGCGGCCACCTACAACGCGATCATCGGCAAGTACGCCGGCTACACCGGCTGGGACTTGATCCTCACCGCCGGGCGGCTGCGCATGGGCGTGCGCGGCACGTCGAAGATCGACACGGGCGGCAGCACCGGCCCGGACCTGCGGGACGGCGACTGGCACTTTGTCGCCGCCACAATCACGACCAGCCGGATCGGCCTGTACGTGGACGGCGTCAATGTCCAGGACGTGGAGGGCACCTGGACCGCCACGACGAACGACCTGGTCGTCACCATCGGCGAGCGCAATGGCGAGCACGGGTTCGCCGGCCGGATCGACGAAGTGCGCGTGTCGAGCAGCGTCCGCAGCGCTGCCTGGCTGAACGCCTGTTTCCGCAACCAGAGTTCCCCGTCCACGTTCCACACCATCGGCACGGAACATCCCGGCTCACTGTCAGGCAGCACGGCCGTCATCGCCGATGCGGCCACGGTTGCGAACCGCAGCGGCACGACGTCGCGCGCCCGCACCACTGCCGCGAAGGGGTCAAGTATCGGCGCCAGACTGGCGGGCGGCGCGGTCGTCGTAGCCGGGTCGCTCCTCAGTCATGATCCGGCCGAGAAGCGTGGACTGAACCTGCTGCGATTCGCCTTGGTCGCCGATCCGGGGAACGCTGACGCACTCCTCCTCCAAGCCAAGCTGGAGCGGAACCAGGAGATCCCCCGCCTGGACCTGCCTGACGCCGGCAGGGACTACGTCGACTTCGTGCAGTCCGTCATCAGGAAGACCAAGCCCGGCCCCCGCCAGCTCCTGCTGTGGCGGGTCGTCGAACTGGTCGATCCGGTGAACGAGGCGGCGCTCCAGGCGCTGGCCAAGGCCCAGAACGCCGGCGCCGACACGCGACTCGACGGCCTGCTCGCGGCTCTGGCCGGCGACGCCACACCCGTCTCGGCACTGAAGCCCTGAACAGGTGTCCCCCAAGGTCATCGGGAACGGGTTCCGCGGGGCAGACCGAATGCGGCCCGGTGTGAGCGATGCGGCCCAGAACTCACCTTATGTTGCGCGCAACATAAGGTGAGGTCTGGCTCACGACAGGATCCGGGTCTGCCAGGGGGCCAACGTGATTCCGACCCCGTCGGTCTTGCCGCCGTCGAAGACGAAATCGCCGAGCAGGTCGCGGAGTTGCCGGCCTTGCGCGGACTTGATCCGCAGCGTGAAATCCTGCTTCTGGTTCGTCGGGTTGAGCAGGAAATGGACCTTCGCGCCATCCGCGCCGGTCAGTGCGCCGAGCTCCAGATCGGTCGCGGTCCCGCCGACCTCGTAATCGCTCTCGATGCCGGCAGACGCAAGGACCGGTCGCAGGAGTGTCCGCAGCGTGGCCGCCGGGTGGCTGTCGTAGTCGCTGAACGCGTCGAACCCGAACCACACCACGCGGCCTTTCCCGAACCGGTGCGAGATGGCGGCCGGCTTGCCGTTCGCGTACGTTCCGAGCACCGCTGCGTCCGCGGCCGGCACGATCTCCGCGTGGTACCTGGCGTAGGTCGTCAGGGTCGCGGCGGGGGCGGCAAACAGAACCGGCTCCTCCTTGGCACTCAGCAGGAAGTCGTTGATGCAGCCGCCGAACACCGCGGCCAGTCGGTGGCCGGGCGCCTGCGGGAAGATCCGGCCGTTCTCGTCGGTCACGGCCGTGCAACGGTCGGCGATCAGGGTGCCGCCGTTCCGGACGAAATCGGTCAGGCGCGCGGCCAGTCCCGCGTCCATGCTGTACGTCGCCGGCAGGATCAGCAGGTCATAGGCCGACAGCCTTCCCTCGTCCACCTGGACCTGGACATCGCTGACGAAATCGCCCGGGATGTAGAGGTCGCGCAGGACCCGCCAGGCGCCGTAGTTGTGCTGGCGCCAGCTCTCGTGGCTGCTGTGCACCTGCGCAAAGAGTGCATTGCGGGTCGAGTACAGGACAGCCGCCCGGGCCTGGTACCGCGTGTCGAGGAACAGGTCTTCGTGGTCGCGGAACGTCCGGGCAAACTGCGCGTTGCGCCGGGCCCGTTCCGTAACGCTGCCATCCCACGCGGTGAGGTTGAAGATCTCGGTCTGATTGTCCGTGACCCGGCCACCGAACTTCCACAGCAGGATAGTTTTGGCGCCGTGCAGCACGGACAGCCAGTGCATCGTTTCGCGGCGCGGGCCATCGACCACTTCGGGGGGCACATTCGGGTTTGCCACCTGCCCCGCCTCGGTCTCCAGAACCCAGAAACCGCCGCCCGGATCGCTGGAACTGCCGCGCACACTGGCCCAGCCGGACGAGATCTGCGCCGCGTTGCCCACGGTGGTGTAAGCGGAAATGCCCGTGATGCTCAAGTCGCGGGACTGGCTCCAGATGTCCGGGTGATTGTGCCCGTTGCCCACGACCGCGGTGAGAACCACGTTGCTGGTCGTCGGACGCTGGCGCCGGTCATGCTCGCGCACCAGACGGTTGACCCCGCTGATCCACGACGCCACCTGCGCCTGGTTGAACGCCAGCCAGTCCAGCCGCGCGACATAGCCGCTGCTGAAGAACCCGGTGCCCAGACCGGGCTCGATCTCATCCCAGGTCTTGTAGTCCACCGGGAACTCCGTACCCCAAAGCGCGTTGAGCCGGCCCAGGTCGTCCCGGTACTTCGCCTTGAGCCAGTCCCGGAACTTCGCCAGCGTGATCGGGCAGTAGCAGTAGGCGCGGATGAACGCTTCGTTCCAGACATTCCAGCCGAACAGTTCGGGGACATCGGCGTAGCGCTGGATCATCCGGACCGTGAACGCCGCCGCCTTCCCCTGGTACACCGGATCGTCCATGCAGAGGGTGCGGAACGGCCCGAACGATCGCTCCACAACGCGCGGGTTCTCCACCATTTCCTGGCAGTGATAGTCGCGGATCAGCCAGCGCGGCGGGTAGACGCCCCCGTAGCAGGAGAAGACGCCGCCGACGTTCAGGATGACCTCCATCTGGTACGTCTTCGCCAGTTCGAACAGACGGTCGGTCTTGCCGAAATCGCACTGCCCCTCTTCGCGCTCGATGCGGTCCCAGGCGACAAAGGCCCGCACCGCATTGAAGTTCAGTTCCTTCATGGTGCGGAAGTCGCGGTCCCATACCGCCATGTCCACGTCACCGCTCTTGGCGTACGGGCAGTAACTCACGCCGAACCGCAGCCGGTCACTGATTCTTTTCATGTCGCTCCCCTGCTGAATGTGACGCGCCCCGCTGACAGACCTTGGGCGCGAACGGACAGGAGGGAAGATAGCACCGCACGGCCAGGCTGCACGCAAAGGGCAGCAACGAGTCGTAATGCGTCAGTGGCGGGTGGAGATAGGAGTTGTTGCTGGTCGAACAGCGCGGTGGCGCGGTCGCCATAGATCTCGATCGCGCGGTTCCGGAGCGTGCGTGGGACCTGGCCTCGGAAGCCGGGCGCCTGGGCGTGTCGCTCACCCACTTCCGCCGCCTCTTCCGGCAGATCGCGGGGCTCTCGCCGCAGCAGTACCTCATCCAGCGCCGCCTGCGCCTGGCCGCGGAACGGCTCGTCGAGACCCACGACCTGGTCCGCCAGATCTCTGGACAGACGGGCTTCCACAGCGAGTTCTACTTCTCCCGGCTGTTCAAGCAGACCTACTGCCTCTCGCCCCTCGAATACCGCCGCGAATTCACCCCCGCCTGCCAGCCGCCACGCCCGACGGTCATGCGGCAGCGGTCCGGCGCGACCGCCGCCCCGACACGCTGAGTGACGGCACGGAAAAGTCGCCCGCTTCTGACGGATCGCCTGCAGCGTGCAGATGCGCTCGATGCCGAGCGCGCCCTACTCCACCGGGCGAATGCCGCTTGACTTATCAGCCCCGGCGTGTTACTCTTACTTCACAATACATTTCTAGTGATTCACAATATGAAGTTACTGACAATGCCATCCATCAAAGTCTTGGTCAAAGCGACATCGATCCTGGAGCACGTGGCGAACGCCGCACCGGGGCCGGTGCTGCCCGGCGAGATCGCGGCGGCGTGCGACATCAACCCGGCCACCACGGTGCGCATCATGCGCGACCTGCTGGCGGCGGGACTGTTGCGTCAGTCTTCGCGGCGCCAGGGCTACGTGCTGGGACCGTTGGCGTTCAAGCTGGGGCAGGCGTGCGCATGGGAGCAGCGTCTCGCGCGGGCCGCCGGGCCGGTGGTTGACGACGGTGCGCGGAACCTGCGTTGTGCGGCCCTGCTCGCGATCCGAGAGGGTGAGCACCGGTACGTGCTCTGCGACCGGAATGGCACGGGGAACCCTCTCTGCGATGCGCACGGTGTATGTCACCGCGACCTGTACAGCACCGCGACCGGCCGCGTGCTGTTGGCCTATGCGCCGCCGGACGAAGCGGCCCGGATTACGGCGGCCTATGGGGCGCCGCATGCCGAGGCGTGGCCGGCCGTGGCCGGGCGTGGGGGGCTGGCCAGGGCGCTTGCGGCCATTCGGTCCGATGGCCTCGCGTTCAAGGATGACGGGACCCACACGGCTGTGGCCACCCCGGTCTTTGCCAACGACAGGTTTGCAGCGGCCTTTGGGCTCGTCGTTGCAAGCAAGGACTGCAGTGCCGAGTTGTCGGCTCGACTGCGCACCGCGGCGCGCCACGGCGCTGCTGCCAGCTCCAAAGCGTTGAGTTCGAACCAGGCTGCTGGCTGAGTTCAGGCCCCGTTTCGGTACCCCAAAGGAGTTCTCCCATGTCCCAATTCCACCTTGAGAAGGACGGTGTAAGCCTCGCGCTGGATGACCGAGGGCGCTTGACCACGCTGCAGACGGCAGGGCGTCCGAACCTGATCCGTTCCGTGCGGCCGGGATTCTGGCGCCTGTTCCTGTGCCGGATCGAGGACCAGGAAATTCCGGTGCTGCCGGAAGACCAGGCGACGCCAAGGATCGAGGTTGGCGCGGACGAGATCACGCTGACCTACCCGCAACTGCGCTGTCACCTCGGGACGCTCGACATCGCGTTGGTCATGCGTGTCCGAATCGACGCGGGCGAACTCTGCTGGCGGATGACGATCGACAACCACTCCGACATCATGGTTTCGGAGGCGTGGTATCCCTTGATCGGCGGGCTTGCGGACCTCGCAGACAACCCGGCCGCGCAGTGGCTGGCCTGGCCCAACGGCGCCGGGCTCCGCATTCCGGATCCCCGGCGCTGGGTGCGGCAGGCGCATTCCCGCTACTGCGGTGCCGACCAGTTCGAGATCGTTGCCAAGACACACTATCCGTATCCCGCAGGGATGTCCTGGTGCGACCTGCACACGGAGAATTCCGGCCTGTTCCTGGCCTGCCTCGACGACCGTTTTCGGAACGGCTTCCTGACGGCCATGCTGGAAAGCGACGAGCTGACCCTGGGGTATATCAAGCACCCACTGATCCACAAGGGCCAGCGCTGGGAGTCGCCGCCGTACGTGGTGGCCGCGCATGCCGGCGATTGGCGCTGGGGCGCGCGGCGCTACCGGCGTTGGGCCGACACCTGGCTGCAGTTACCGACACCCCCCGCATGGCTGACGACCTGGTTCGGCTGGCAACGCACCATCCTCGAACACCAGTATGGCGAAGTGCTGTGGACGTACAACCAGATCGAGGAGCTCTGCCGGCATGCCCAGACTGCGGGTCTGGACACGCTGCACATCCTGGGCTGGTGGCGCGGCGGCATGGACCGCGGTTACCCGGACTACGACTGCGATGACCGGCTCGGCGGCGAGGCCGCCTTCAGAAAAGCGATCCAAGCGGTGCGGGCCGCCGGGGTCCGGGTCATGCCGTACATCAACGGTCGCCTGCTGGATGTGACCTCGCCGTACTTCAAGGAGCATGGCGCGCGACTGGCGGCGCGAACCCTGATCGGCACGGAGTATCGCGAGAACTACCCGTTCTGGGGCCGCGGCAGCCTGGTCAGCGGCCTGGGCCGACTCCAGGTCCAGCACGGCATCCCGTGCGCCGCCTGCGAAGAGTGGTGGGATGAAGTCGAGAAGATCGTCCGACAGGTCGTCGACTATGGCACGGACGGAATCCTGATCGATCAGATCGGCGGGATGCTGGACCGGCTCTGCTTCGCCGAGGGGCACGGGCACGACCGCCCGGACGAAGCCTTCACCACCGCGTCCAACCATTTCCTCGCGCGACTGCGCCGGCACATCAAGGCGGATCACCCCGATTTCGCCCTCGGGACCGAGCACTTCACGGACATGACCGCGCAGCACTTCGACTATATCCACGGCTGCGGCCACGGGTTCCATCCCGGCGGCCACGCGTTTCCCGCGCTGACGCGTTATGCCTTTCCCGAGTTCATCTTCACCAACCGTGACGGCGGCTATGACGAAGTCGCGTACCGCCAGCACGCGGGCTTCGCCATGCTGAACGGATTCCGTTTCGACATGTCCGTCTACCGGTGCCGGGGCTCGATGGCGGACCTGCCCGAGTACGGACGGTTCCTGCCGAAAGCGCAGCGCCTGCACCGTGCCGTCGACAATCTCCTGCTGGCCGGGCGCTACACCCACGACGACGACTACAAACTCGACACGCCGGCGCTGCAGCACGCCGGTTACGTCGGCGCGGACGGACGCTTGGCGGTCGTGGCCTGGAACCCGACCGGCGAGGCAGTCGCCTGCCCGGCACCGGCGTGTGACCGGCCGCCCGAGTCCGTGCAGAACCTGGACGGGCCGTGCCCGGCCGCTGCGACGCAGAACCTGACATCGGAGCAGGTGACCATCTGGGTGTTCGGGCGGAAGAAGTAACGTCCGCAAGCATGAAGCCGGACCGCGCCAGGGGCGTCCGGCGAGTCGCGTCTGCCTGGACCCAGCGCGCACACGCCCACGGCGGCGCGCCACCGCTCTCTCGAGCATCCGGCCGGACAGGGCCAGTCATCACCGACCGCGGTCGATGGCGATCGATTGCTGTCGACCGCAGTCGACTTGAGAGTGATCACGGCTACACCAGGCACACGGTCTGGCCGGCCGTCAGGCGCATGGCCTGACTGCCGCCGTGCTTGAAGAGCTTGGCTGTAGCAACGGTTTTCATATCTACAATGTGTATCTACATCGGGGGTATGTTAAATGGGGTATTCGCGGCCTTCCGTCGCCATCAGTCCATGGGTTGAAACCCACGGCTACCGTCATGCCGCCGCGCCGCGGCGACGAAGCGGACCTGTTTGCTGCTGAACGGCCGACGAAGCAGGTCCAGCGTGAAGCGTCAGTGGCGGGTGGTGGCAGTCCCGAAACCGACACGTCGTCTTGAGTCTGCGGGCAAGAGACTGCCCGCACCACGGTCCCAGCCAGCCAGAGTCAGTGGCCCGGCCAGCCCCTTGGCCGGCGTTTCACCCTCCACCCGCGACTCCCAGTGTTACTCGCGTGTCACTCCGCGCCGCCGCCCGGCTCGTCCGGGCGGCGCGACGATTGGGGGAAAAGGGGCGGTGCGTCCATCTTCTTTCCCCCCATCGTCGCCCCGCGGGCGCAAGACCCGCGGCGGCGCGAACCGGCGCGGGTAACATCAACCTATGACCGGCCGGTCCGCCGGCCGGGGGGCGCTGACGCATTACGGTCCAGCACCGCAGTGGCTTGAGCCCGAGCGTGTGGCGCGCTACGTTCCAGCGTGTGTTTCTGATCCCGGCACTGGGCAACAGAGGCGAATCCACGATGCGCATCATTTGTTTCGGTGACAGTCTGAGCAGTTGCGGCGGTGAGCGCGGCCGGTACAGCGATATTCTGCAGGACCGGTTCCCGCGGCACGAGTTTGTGAACAAGGGCGTGGGCGGCGAGACGTTCGTCGACGCCCGCGCCCGGTTCGATGCGGACGTGCTCGCGCTCGCCCCGGACATCGTGCTGATCGAGTTCGGCGCCAACGACTGGTGGCGCGACGAGCGGCCGTTCGCCGCCTGGGCCGCCGACCTCGAATACATGGTCTGCGAACTGCGCAAGCGCAATGTCCGCGTCGTCGTGCTGGGCGTGTTCGGGCTGTACCGCAACCGCGCCGGGCAACGCGTGCCGAAGGTGTACGGGATCGACGCGCGCGCCGTGGCGTACCGGGACCTGGAAGCGAGCATTGCCGCGCGGCACGGCTGCGAGTACGTCGCGAACATTCAGGAAGACATCATCCAGGACCGCTGCGGCTGGCGCGACCGGAACCACCCGAACGAGTACGGGAACCGCTGCGTCGCCGACACGCTTGAGCCCGTGTTGGAGAAACTTCTCGGCGAGAAGGCGTTGCCGGCGCGCAAGCCCACGCTGCACACGACGCGCGACTTCTGGAACGAGGCGGTGGCGCTGGCGCCCGACCGCCCGGCCGCCGTACACGGCGACTGGCGCCTGACGTTCGCCGAGGCCGACGCGCTCGCGACGCGCCTGGCGTGCGGACTCCGCAACCTCGCCGGGTGTGAGCACCCGAAGGTCGCCGTGTTCCTGCCGAACAGTATGGAGTATTTCCTGCTCTACTGGGCCATCGTCAAGCTCGGCGGCGCCATTGTGCCGCTCAACACGTGGCTTCGGACGGACAGTCTCGATGGCATCTTCCGCAACGTCCGGCCGGAACTCCTCGTGGTGCAGAGCGAGCGCGACCGCGACGTGCTGCAGGCGGCTGCATGCCTGCCGGAACTCAAGCTGATCCGGGTCAAGGCCGCTGCAGACGCAAGCGGTATGACGACGTTCTCCACGTTGCTCGAGACGCACGGCGCCTTCACCGAGCAGCCGCTGCCCGAGGACACGGTCTCGATCATCATGCACACGTCCGGCACCACGGCGGCGCCGAAGGGCGCGGTCATGCGCCACGTGGACCTGATCTTCAACGTCATGGCCACGATCAACGCGCAAGACTTCGGCCCGTCCGACGTGCACCTGCTGGTGAACCCGATGTTCCACTGCACGGCGCTCTACAGCTCGCTGCCGGCCGCCGCGTACCAGAAGACGCCGGTCATTATCACGGCGGACACCGCCCCGGACAGCCTGCTGGCGCTGATCGCGCGCGAGCGCATCACCACGTTTCTGACCGTGCCGTCGATCCTGCAACGCGTGGTCGCGTTGCCGAACCTGAAGGACGTCGACACGTCCTCGCTGCGGTTGATCGCCTATGCCGGCTCGCCCATGCCGGTCGGCACGATCCAGAAACTGCAGTTGCACTTCCCGGGCGTTGAGCTCCACAACTTCTTCGGCCTCACCGAGACCATCTCGGCAACGCACGTGCTGCTCGGCGAGGATGCCGAACAGCGCCCGGCCTCGATCGGAAAACTGCTGCCGTTCGTCGAGGCGCTGATCGTCGACGAGCAGTTCCAGCCGGTCCCGGCCGGCACGACCGGCGAACTGCTGTTCGCACGCGAGAACGCCATTGAGGGGTACTACAACCAGCCGGGCAAGCTCGAAGAAGCCGTGGTCACGGTCAACGGCCGGGCCTGGTTCCGGACCGGCGACCTGGCGCTGGTCGACGAGGACGGGTACTTCTTCGTGCAGGGTCGAAAGAAGGATATGATCATTGTCGGCGGCGAGAACGTGTTTGCCGCTGAAGTCGAAGGCGTGCTGCTGGGGCTCCCTAAGGTCCGCGAGGTCGCGGTCAAGGGCGTGCCGGCTACGGGTGTACGCGAGTCGCTCGGCGAACTGATCAAGGCGTACATTGTGCGTGACGACCCGAGCCTGACGGAAACCGAGGTCCGTCGGCACTGCCACGCGCGGCTGCCATCGTACAAGCTCCCGCATATCATTGAGTTCCGCGACGCACTGCCGCGCAACCCCGCCGGCAAGGTGGTGAAAACCGAACTGGAGTGAGGACGGCGCAGAGTCGTTTTGCGGACGCAACTCCCGAGTCTGAGTCCCGGCTTCAGCCGGAAGTGGAGGCGAGCTTCAGCGAGCCGATCCCCGCCCACTCGCTGAAGCGTCGCTACGGCTTCCGCCTGAAGGCGGGACTCTGACGAAGAGGCCGGATTTGCGTCGCGGGGTGGCTGGCGTCCTGCCTCCCCCCTCCCCCTGAACCCCGAACCCTGAACCCCGAACCCTCTCCCGTGGACAACACTCCCGACAACCCGAAGCCCCGCCCGCGCCTGCCGCCGTGGCTGCGCGTGCCGTTCCGCGGCGGCCGGCCGCGCGCCGAAGTGCGCGGGCTGCTCAAGAGCCTCGACCTGCACACCGTCTGCCAGAGCGCGGACTGCCCGAACCTGTGCGAGTGCTGGGCGCGCCGCACCGCCACGTTCATGATCCTCGGCGACGTGTGCACGCGTAACTGCCGGTTCTGCGCCGTCGCTCACGGCAAGCCCGCGCCGCCCGATCCGGAAGAACCCGCGCACGTCGCCGAGGCCGCGGCGCGCCTGGACCTGCGCTTCGTGGTCGTCACCAGCGTCACGCGCGACGACCTGCCGGACGGCGGCGCGGCGCACTTCGCCGCGACGGTGCGCGCGGTTCGAGCGCGCCTCCCGGACGCCGGCATCGAGGTGCTCACCCCGGACTTCGGCGCGCGCGAAGCGGATATCCGCACGGTCATCGACACGCACCCGACGGTCTTCAATCACAACATCGAAACCTGTGCGCGCCTCTCGCTCCTGGTCCGGCCGCAAGCGGATTACGCACGCAGCCTGCGGACGCTCGCGACCGCCGCGCGCCTGGCCGCGGAAGCGGAAGGCAAGGGGCATGGGGTAATGGGCGTAGAGCAAGAGCTAAGGGGCACGGGTGCTGAGGCGGTTGAGCGGCCCGGGGCTGTGCAGAGTGGCGGGACCGGCTCGGTCCCGCTTGCGCCGGAGCGAGACGCTCCGACCACTTTGCGCGAGGGACAAAGCAACACTCCTGTCGGCGCGCCCCATGCCCCTGGAGGGCGAGGGGCTTGCCACGGCGTAGCGTCTGCGCGGAGCCAGGTCACCCAGATCAAGTCCGGGCTGATGCTCGGCATGGGCGAGACGCCGGCGGAGGTCCGTGCGGTGTTCGCAGACCTGCGTGCGGCCGGCGTGCAGAGCCTGACCGTCGGCCAGTACCTGCCGCCGTCACGCCAGCACTGGCCGGTCGAACGCTACGTGACACCCGCCGAGTTCGCAGACTGGGGCGAAATTGCACGGCGCGAGTTCGGCTTCGAACACGTGGTCAGCGCACCACTAGTGCGCAGCTCGTACATGGCCGACCAGGCGGCGGCGGCAGCGGCGGCAGCGGCAGGGGCTTTGCCCCCGCACCCCCACCAGAGGGGACCAGTCCCCTCTGGACACCCCGAGTGACATTGCCGTACGCGCGCCGCGCGTACGGCAATGTCAAGCTGGGAGGGAGCCCGAGCGAGCAGGTCGCTTGGTTGGCCACGGGCGTGGTGCCGGCCAAGCGCGATGCGCAAGCGAAGCACCACGCGGCCAACCAAGGCCACAGACGTTTGACGCGGCGTTTAGGTTGCGCCCCGGCCGTCAGGCCGGTATAGGTCGTATTCGTCGTATAGGTCGTATGCTTCCATGCTTCGCCCCGGAGAGGAGCACTCACATATGGAATGGAGCCAGTTCGTCGTCATCGGTGAGAACATCCACTGTTCGCGCGCCGTGAAGCGCGGCGGCGCAAACACGACCACGCTGCCGGACGGTGCCGAGGCGTTGCGGTTTCGCACCGCCGCCGGTGAACGCACGTTGTGGATTCCGCAGCAATGGGCGTGCTGCCGGCGCGACGCCGGCCAGCCCATGGTCAACTCGGTCAGTCTCGAGCGCACGAAGGCAATCGGCCTGGTGACGGAGTTCAATGCCGCTGTGGTGGTCAGCGCGTCCGGTCGCGAAGGGCTACCTGCTGGCCGTGGTCGCACAGAGTTTCACGCCACTGCTCATCGGCTACGGGAAAGACCTGCTCAGTATGACCGCGGCCGATACCGGCAAGTTCACCACCGCCTGCTTCGTCGGTACGCTCGTAATCGGCATCAGCATGCCGCTGCCGGCCAACCCGGGTCCGGCCACGAGGATCTCCGCAACGCGCCTTGTCAGCGGTGCATCAGCGGTTCCCGGGCGACGACCGGCCGGTCATGTGCGGCTGCTATCCGGGCGTCTCCGTCTGAGTCCCGCCTTTCAGGCGGAAGTGGCAGCGACGCTTCAGCGAGCGGCCCACGGCGTTGCCACGCGCACCCGTGCCGACGCGCCGGGAAGCGCGCGGTTCGGTCAGGAGCTGACGCATTCCCCTCGTCCGTCTTGCGGGGCCTCGCACGGCCCGGATCGAGATCAAGCCGACACGGCTCTTCTACGACTACCTTCTCATGCAGTTCGACCTCGCGTTCTCCTGCGACCTCTTCGATGGGCAGGGCCAGCAGGTCTACGCTGCGCGTCTGGATACAGACCTGATCCTGGCGCGCCAGGGGATCATGCATATTCGCCTGCCGTTGGTGGGGCGCGAACTCCAACAGCCGGAACCGTGTGCCCTCTACCTGGTCCTGACGTCGAATGTCAACTTCGAGGAAACAACCCAGCAGGATGCTCCAGGCAGAGCGGAACCGACTCGTGTCGTCAGCCGGACTGCCAAGACTCGCCAAGGGCTTCAGGACTGGATTCTGCCCAAGGTCGATTTCGCGGACACGCCCTTGCCGCAAGTGCTCGACTGGATCCGAAAGCGCGGTCGCGAATTGGATCCGACGGGCAAGGGCATCGAGATTTGGACCTTCCTCCCGCCCGGGCCGGACAAGGCCGGTCGGGAACCCCTGTCAATGAACGTGGAGGACATCCCCCTCGGCGAACTGATTCGGTACGTCTGCATGGCAAGCAGGACTGGGTTAAGAGTGCAGTCGGCGGCTGTCGTTATCTATGACAAGGAAGTCCTTCCGGACGGGGCTGACGCGATGCAAACGCGGTACGATTTCCAGAACGAAGAACGGTCAACCCCCGAATTCCTGCCTGGGGACCCCCACGACTCTTCATCTCCCGCGAACGTGAGGGTTCTCGCCGATTACGGGGTTGACACGCCGCCCGGGGCGTGGTTCAGGTTCCTCGAGTTCCCGGTCGGGCGACTCTTCGTGCACCACAACACGCCCCAGGAGCTCCGCGACGCAGGGAAAGTGTTCTCAATGCTCGACGGCGGGTTGTGGTTCATGTCCCACATTCGCGAACGACTCCGGCTTGTCGAGGTCCGGGACGCCAGACTTCTCGCCGCCGTGCGCGAACACGTTGCCCACCCGGAACGTCCGGTCGACTGGCGCGGTCCGGTGACGCAAGCCGGCACTGAAGGAATGATCCTTCTGCAGGACCTCCAGACTCTCGTTGTGCCCGGTACGGAGGGCAGGATCGAGTCCATGTGTCTTTCCCCGGAGAACAAGCCGGTTCGGTTCACCATCAAGTCTCGCACCATGGAGGGTGGTGTCGATGTGTCGCTCAGGGAACCCTACTCGCTCGCCGTTGAATGGCAGGCCGAGGGCCCCGGCCTGGCCGTGGGGGTGCGGGGCCGCTCGGTATTCGGCACCTGGCGCCAGCAGCATTTGATCCTGCCGACTCCGTACCTGGCACGCAGCCCCGAAGCGGCCGAGAGGACATTCGTCGTTCTCACAGCGTCCGAAGTCAATCCCTACTGGGTCGAACTGCCCCAGTCATACCTTGTCGATGACCCATGGTGTGTCTCGCAGCGAGCGTCGGACCCCGTTCCTGAGGTCAGACGCGAAGGCGCACCAGCCGCCGCTGATGAGTCAACGCCTCCGGGCCGACAGACGCGGTACTACGGTGTGACTTTGCCGGCGGAGACCGTCGCGGCCGTCGTTGGCTGCCTGGCTGAGTCCCTGGGTGATGTCAGTCTGGACTACTACCCCGGGACAGGCAAGCTGTACGCCGAGGGGCCGGGGGCGCAATTGGAGGAGGCGGGCTCAGCACTGCGTCTTCTGGAACCAAGCCCCCGCGAATACCGCGTCAGCGTTGCGCCGAATGGTAGTCCGCAACTTGCCAGTGTGGGCTTCACGCTACCTGGAAACGCGACGGTCCTGCCAGTGCTGATCTCGGCACCACCCGCGCAGTCCGCAACCACGGAACTGACGATCCGCGTTTCCGAGCTCGTCTGCGGGGAGGCCTATCAGGTCGAGGTGAGCACTGCCGCGGCAGGAGACACCGCTGCCCAGACCCGCACCGTCCGCGTGGCGCCTGGCTGCCCTGCACAACTCGACGTGGCAGGTGGTCTGACCCTGACCGTCGACGCATTCGACACTTGCCTGCACCGCATCGGGAAGCCATTCGAGGACGTGGTCGGCAGGCACGCGCGACGACGGCGGGAGCGGCAGGCACGGTTTGCGGAATCCGCCAAGATCCTAAACCATCGCCTCGTCCCGGAATTCGTGTGCCGTCAGGCTGACCTTGTGACGGCAGTGACCGCGCTCCGGGCCATCTGCAAGGCACGGCAGATGCCAGCCCCAGGCGCGAGGCTGGAGATGATGATGCCCGACTGGGGGACGCGTCTGCCGGAGAAGGTGGCTGCGGCGCGCGTGCCGGCGATGGAGTTCCCCAAGGACGGCGAAGACCAGGCAACCGACGACGACGCAGCACCTGATCCTGCCATCGAGAAATGGCCATTGGCGTGGAACCCGAAGCTGGACATAGACTTGCACGGCCAGAGCCTGTGGGCTGTCCTGCAACACCTGCAGTCCGCCTACCTTTGTCGCGTGGACGTGCGCGACGACGAGATCTGGATCTTTCCCGGTCCGGACGTGGCCATCCGGCGCTACTCGGTCAGCAAGGACCGCCTCAAGGACGCCCGCGAGGACGTGCGCGGGTACCTGCAGCGCCAGGGCGTCGCCATGCGGGAGTACGAACGGGTTCTTTACTTCCCGGAGTATGACACCGTTCTGGCCGCCGGCAGCGACGCATTCCTCGACCAGGTCGGGAAGGCACTGGGGCCGGCCAGCGACCGATGAGACGGCGGGGCGGAACTCTGTTCTGAGCCGGTTTTCGGTCGGGGACGATTCAGCGCGGGAAGAGGGTGGGGGCGCGTGTTCCGGCGGGGCGGCGCATGTGCGGGTGGCAACGCCGCGTGCCGCTCGCTGAAGCGTCGCTGCCACTTCCGCCTGAAGGGCGGCACTCAGGCGGGGGCGCCGGAGCAACTCTCCGAGATGATTGAGTGATTGCAGGACAAGAACCGCCGAAGCGAATCTGCGTGACGGCGGGTGGCTACGGCGGGCACGCTGCCGGCCTGGCAGGAACCGATGCCAGCGAAGGTCTCCGGACGTGCTGGCTCGCGGGGGACCGCCTCGCCACGGAAGACAGGCCCGCGAGACGCGGGCGCTCCATAGACCCCAGCGGTCGGCAAGGCTGGAGCCTTGCCCTACTTCCCTCCGTCACCGCCGCGGCAGCGGTTCGAGGCCGAAGAACTCGCGGTAGGCGCCGATCATGGCGTGGTAGTTCTCGACCTGCACGTCCTCGTGCACGGAGTGGCTGAGGTGCAGGATGTGCCCGCCCGGGGTCTGGCGGCCGAGTTCGAGGCAGCGCCGGACGTGCGCCCGCACCTCGCCGCACGTGCCCTGGCACATGGTGTGGCGCGCGTCGACGTTGCCGATCAGGCAGACCCGGTCCTTGACACCCTCCGCGATCAGCCGCTCCAGGGTCATGCCGGCCGCGAAGTCGACCTCCTTGTAGCCGTCGATGCCCGAGTTGAAGAAGAAGTCGTCGCGGATCGGCCAGTGATTGCCGTCCGAGGTGTAGACCACTTTGCCGCCCGCGGCGTGGATGCAGCTTACCTGTTCCTGGATCGCGGGCAGGACGAACTCGCGGTAGTGCGCCGGCGAGCAGAACGGGCCCTTGTCGCAACTCACGTCGCCGCCGATGGCGATCACCGCCGCGCCCAGTTCGACATACCGGCGCATGAGCGGCATGGCATGGGCGGACTGCATCGCAACCCAGCGGTGCAGCAGTTCCGGCTCGCACACGAACCACATGAGCATGAACGGCGGGAAGAACGCCACGCCCGTGCCGCCGCCGACCTCGCCCATGTAGACCCAATCGAGCCCCTCCGCCGCAGCCAGGCGCTGCACCTGGCGGTAGACCGCGAACTCGGACTTGGGCAGGGGCTTGACCGTGCCGTCCCACTGCTCGACCTGCCGGCGCAGGTCGTCCTCTGAGAGTCGGTGCGAGTCGGCGTCGGCTTCGCCCGGGTTCGCGAGCACGATGAGCTTGGTGCGCGCGTCGAGGACATAGTCCACGCCGTTCAGGCGCCACGCGGTCGGACCCGTCTTGCGCAGTTCGCCGAGGCGCGCGGGCGGGTCGCCGGGGAAGTGCACCATGTCCAGGCCGAAGAATTTGCTGATGGCAAACACCGCCTTGGCCTTGGCGTCGACCAGTTCCTGGTGCGCCACGCCGTCCGCATACGCGTCCCATTGCAGGGCCATGTCCGTGGCAATGTTCCGCCCGCAGATGTCCCAGTGGACCGGATGACAAGGCTGGAAGATCTCGAACAGGGGCGTACGATCCGGTGCCTGGTGCGCGAAGGCCTGCATCACGCGTTGGGTCGAACCTGGCATGTGGGGCTTCCTCCTGTTGGCAGTGGCTCGGCGCGTCTCGCGCCGAAGCGGGGTGCTCGGGCCGGCTGTGTCCCGGCGAAGCTGCCTGGGCGAAGACGGATCTCCGGCCGAGGATCTCGGGCCGGGACGGCCCCGAGTACCCTGCCGCGGTCCCGGAGGTCCCGCGCCACTGCCGCGCCACTGGCGCTCCGCACCGTCACCGCTTTGCGTCCGGTTCCAGGACAACGTCGTCGATGTAGAAGACGGCGGCGTCTTCCTTCATGGCGACGAAGCCGCACCAGTCGAGGCTCTTGAACCCGGTGGTGAAGGTCAGCCCCGGATGGTTCGAGACCTGGCCGTCGGGGAGTTTGATCGACAGGTCGTACTTGCCGTCCGCCTGGTCCCCGAGCTGGCAATAGAACTCGACGTGCACCCACTGTCCGGTCGGAAGCGTCAGGAGCTTCGTGCCGCCGGAGGACAGGCTCCCGTCCGCTGCGACACTGAGGTTCGGGCCGGTCAGGAACTCCTTCTCCTTCGTGGCGTAGTCGCGCCACTCGTGCGAGATCACCGCACCGGTCTCCCAGCGCAGGTCGAAGCTGCCGTGTGCCAGGCCGGTCTTGAACCCGGGCTGGTAGTAGACGTGCGGATTGAAGAAGAACTTCTGCCCCGGCGCATCCTCGAACTTGAGGCTGCGCTTGCCACTCGCCGCCGTCTCTTCAGTCACGCGCGCTTTGCCGGCCTTCTCGTCCTCGTTCGTGGTGCCGTACGAGCACTTGCTGCCCGGCGCCTGGGCCTCGAAGTCCTGCTTCACGAGCTCAGGCGGCAGTTCGACCTTGCCCTTGGGCGCCGGCGGCCAGGCGCGCGGCGCGAGCTTGAACGGTTCGCCGCGTTTCGTCAGCAACCCGGCCTTGCTGACGTCGAACGGCTTGAACCCGATCTTCTCCGCGGGCGAGCCGGGCTTGAGCGTGAAGTCACCGTTCCTCGGGTCGACGAAAAGCGGGTCGGCGATGATCGAGTTTTTGTCCTGGCCCATGGCCTGCCACTCTTCCCAAGTCCACTTGTAGAGCTTGAACACCGGTTCGTTCGGGTTCCAGTACAGGTTGCGGTCGAACTGGTAGCTGCCCTTCTCCCACGGGTGCCCGGCCAGCAGCGGGCCTTCTTCCCAGTAGATGATGTTCTGCTCGACGGTGTAGGTCACGTGCTCCTCGCCGCGGCAGCGCCCGATGTGCCCGCCCATGCCGCACGAGAAGATGTTGTTCCGCGCGATGTTCTCCTTGCCGTAGTTGCAGTGGAACGCGTGCGTGGTGACGCGGTTGACGAGGTTGTCCTCGACGAGCATGAAGCTGGTGCCTTCGTCGAGGTAGATACCGCAGGCCCACGGCTCGCCGAACTGGTCGTGAATGTAGTTGCCGCGGATGACGCTGTTCGGCTGCATGCCGAGCGTGTAGATGCCGGCCTGGTCGCCGAGCACACCCTGCGGCATCCAGTGGATGTGATTGTGAGCAATGGTGTTGTCGCGGCACGGGCCGGGCTGGTAACCCCAGGTCCAGCCGACCGAGATGCCGCTGTAGTAGAAGTCGAAGATGTCGTTGTGCTCCAGGTTGATGTCGTGGCTGCGGCCGACCCAGATGCCGATGGCGGCCGGGAACATGCGCCCGCCGTGCGCGAGCCGGCAGTCGCTGACCGTGATGTGGCTGGCCACGAGCTCGTCGTCCGCGTGCGTCATGCCCTCACCGATCTTGATGCCGCCGGCGCCGAGGTCGGTGAAGTCGCAGGTCTCGACGCGGTCACGCTTGCAGCCCTGGCCGAACTCCAAGGCGTACGCACTGGTGTGGGTGAACGTGCAGCCGGTGAAAGCGCAGTCGCGCGCCGCCTGCGCCCTAACCGCGCCCGGCATGGAGAACTCCGCCTGGCTGATGCAGTGCCCGTTGGGTGGCGTGGTCCAGTTCGAGTGCGCGAACGTCAGACCCTTGAACTGCAGATACTGCACCGACATTCCCGGCTTGGGATCGCCCTTGAGTTCCAGGATCGTCTTCAGGCGCGGCGCGTACACGGGCGTCGTCTCCGGGTCTTCGCCCGGCAGCGGGATGTAGGTGAGCGTGCCGGTGGGGCGGTCCAGGTACCACTCGCCCGGCTGACTCAACGCTTCCTTGACGTTTTCGGCCAGGTAGCGCGTGCCGCGATCGAGCTTGCGGAAGGTCGGCCCGGTCGTCGTGACTTCGCGACCCTCGACCGATTTCAGGCGCAACCGCGACGTGGACCAGCAGTGGAAGAAGTGCAGTTCGACGTCCTGCGGGTTGCTCCACGTGGGCAGGATCTCATCCGCGCCGCAGCGGAACCGGTCGAAGCTGTTGCCCTTGGCCTCGGACGAGGACGGCAGCAGTGCGCGAACGAACCAGTAGCCGTCGCGCGGCAGGCAGGGTCGGCGGCGCTCCTCATTGTTGACGAAGAGCCGGGCAAAGTCCCACGTGCCGGCAGCGACGTCGGGCAGTTTCGCTTCCCACCGTCCGTTCGCGACCGTCCAGCCGGTGATGCGGCGGCCGCCGGAAAGGACGACCGTTTCGTTGTTGTACGCCGCGAACACGACCGGCGCGTTCGCCTCGCCGGAACAGTCGGGTGCGAACGCCAGCGGTTCGGGCAACTCATACGTGCCCTCGCGGACCCACACCGTGATGCCGGCGCCAAGCGGCCCGGCAGCCTTGAGGCGGCGCACTTCGTCGCGCGCCTTGCCCAGGGTCGCAAACGGCCCGTCCGTCTTGCCGTCATTCGGCTGTGCCAGCTTGCCGGACCAGGCGTCGTTGCCGGTCACAGCAACATGGATCTCGATCGGCTTGCCCGCAGGTTGGGCCGGTTCCTGGGCGGTTATTGGCGTGGCCCAGGCACAGACTGCAATCAGCAGGCAGGTCTTCGCAAACGGGGTGATCTGCATCTTCCGTTCTCCCGCGCAATCGCTTCTCGCAATCCTCGTCGCAATCGTTTCTCGATGACTGCCGCCTTGCGAAGTCCAGATCGAGGAGCGATTGCGAAGACGATTGCGACAGCGATTACCTGTTTGTCATTCCTCTTTCATGCCGAGTTTGACACAACCACTTGGCACCGCGAACTTCGGACTCACTGCACAACACGGGGCGGCTTGTCGACCCCACCGGCCTTGTGCCGGTGGTGAAGCAGGTTCGACAGCTGCTGGCGTCGGCGACTGCCCCTCTTTTCGGTGCGGACCGCGGTCGCGGTCCGCACCGAAAAGAGGGGAAACACGTAGGCTTGGCGGTCTGTCCAGCCACCCGGTCCCGTTCTCCACCGGCACAAGGCCGGTGGGGTCCAGCCACTGCACAGGGCCTCGGCCCTCCTTCGCGATGAACCCGACACGGCCCTTGTTTCACGCGCCGCCCGGCACCAGCAGCACCTTTGCCACGCCACCCGGCGTGGCGCACAGGCGCTCAAACCATTGGCCGCCATCCGCCAGCGGCGCTTCGACGATCCAGGGGGCCAACCGAACAACGCCCCGCGCCAGCAGGTCCAGCGCGGCGGCGAAATTGGCGGGCGTGTAACAGAACGAGCCGCGCACGACGATCTCGCGGCGGATGATGTCCGCAGCGGGCATGGCGCTGGTCTCTTCGTGCAGGCCGCTCAGGATCACGGTGCCGGCTGAGCGCGCAGCCGCCACGCACTGCTTGCGCGTGGCGGCCGTCCCGACCGCGTCCAGGGCGACGGCGACGCCGCGCCCACCCGTGGCCTGTCGCACGGCCTGCGGCACGTCCACGGCTCGCGGGTCGAGCACGTCCCCGCCCAGTTCGGCGGCCATCGCCAGGCGGGCGGAATCGAGGTCGGCGATGAAGACACGCTGCGCCCCGTGCCCGCGCAGGACTTGCAGTGCCAGCAACCCGATCGGCCCGGCGCCCATAATCAGGACGTCCGCGCCCGCCACGGGGGAGGCCAGTTCACCGATGCGGGCCGCGCAGGCGACCGGTTCGGCCAGCGCGCCGATGCGGGCCGGCATCCCTGCGGGCAGGAGGAAGATCATCTCTGCGGGCACGGTCACGTACTCGGCGAACGCACCCGGGCGATGCGCGCCGACCAGCCGGCGGTTGGCGCACAGTTGATTCAGCCGCCGCGCACAGAACTCGCACGTACCGCAGTAGATCATCGGGTCCACCGTCGCCATCCGGCCTTGGGCCAGCGCCGGATGGCGCGTCTGGACTCCGTCCCCCAGCGCGACGATTTCGCCGGCAAACTCATGCCCCATGACCAGCGGCGGCACGCGCAACGCGTTGTGACCCAGGTAGCCGCTCAACTCCGAGCCGCAAATACCGGCGTACGCCACTCGGATCAGGACTTCACCCGGCTGCACTTCGGGCACGGCGCACTCTCGCAGCGTCATGACGCGAGGCGCTTCCCATACGAGCGCTTGCATGAATGACCTCCTGTCCACCAACCCATGCCAAGTCCTGATATCATGCCTCCACACCGGCCGACTGCAAGACGCGCCGGAAAGAATGGGGCGTTGGCGCTCCATGCCATCCGGGCTCTGGGCAACGTCGCGATGTGGAGTGCGGGGGCAGAGCCCTGCGGTATCGCAGGGCGGCGACCCCGCTCTGGCTCGGCGCGGAGCGCCCCACCGCCCGCGGATGCAACCGCTGACCGACGCCACGGCACCGGACCCGCGGGCCAGCGCCCCCGGCCCCGCCGGAAGCCAAAGCGGCGTCGTCGGGCGCTCACTCGCCCTCTGCCGCCGCACTCCATATGCCGCAACCGATCGCCACAGCTCATACCCCTTGCGGTGCACCTCGGAACCCCTACATTACTTGGCGCACGTTTGAAAGAGACAAGACGCGGTGTTACAGCGCCCGCAGCGCGGAAAGGCATGGACAGTGAGACCGATCCTGGAACGAATCAAGGCCGGTGAAATTCTCTTCTGCGACGGCGGCATGGGCACGTTTCTGCAGGCCAAAGGCATGGAGCCCGGCACGTGTCCGGAACTGTGGTGCATCGATCACGCCGAGGATGTTCGCGACATTCACCGGCAGTACCGTGCTGCCGGCAGCGACATGGTCGAGACCAACTCGTTCGGCGGCACGCGCTACAAGCTGAACCACTACGGGCTCGGCGAGCGTGTGGCGGCGATCAACCGCGCCGCGGCCGCGGTTGCGCGCGAGGTGGCCGGCACGACGCAGCACGTGCTCGGCAGTGTCGGGCCGACCGGTGAGTTCATGGAGCCGCTCGGGATCGAGAGCGAGGAAAACTTCTACACGGCGTTCCGCGAGCAGGCGGTGGCGCTGGAGCAAGGCGGCGCCGACGTGGTGATCATCGAAACCATGACCGCGGCCGAGGAAGCCGCGGTGGCGGTGCGCGCGGCCAAGGAGAACACGAAGCTTGTGGTGATCGCCAGCTTCACGTTTGACCCGCAGGTGCACGGCGGCTACGCAACCATGATGGGCGTGACGCCGGAGAAGTACGCCGAGCAACTGCTCGCCGCGGGCGCCGATATTCTCGGCACCAACTGCGGCACCGGTCCCGACCACATGATCAACGTGGTGCGGCTGATCCGCGCCGCCGCCCCGGGCGTCCCCATCTGCGCCATGCCGAACGCCGGCATGCCGGTCCTCGAGCGCGGGAAGACCGTGTTCAAGGAAACGCCGGAACAGATGGCAACCAAGGCGCCACGGCTCGTCGAAGCGGGTGCAAACATCGTCGGCGGCTGCTGCGGTACCGGTCCGGCACACATCGCCGCCATGCGCCGGGCGGTTCTGGGGCAGGGGTAGGTTTCGACCGCAGTGGCGCGGGACCTCCGGGACCGCAGCAGAGTGCCGCGGGCCGTCCCGGGCCGAGGGCCTCGGTCGGGGACCGACCGGCACCCACTTCGGCGCGAGACACGCCGGGCCAGCCCCCGAGACGCCGCGCCCCATCACGGCCACTGGCTCATGAACTGTACGTGCCCGTCCATGAACATGACGTTGCGGCGGGCGGAGCGCGCACCGGCGCCGTGCGCGGGGTCTTTGGGGCAGACCCCGCCCCACGCGCCGGCCCCGGCCAACCACTCGTCCAGGTCCTGGACGGTGTTGTTGGCGGACGGGTCGCGGATCACGCTGATTTTGAAGGGGCCATACTGTGGGTCGGTCGCCGTCTCGGGGTAGCCGAAAACGCGTTTGGTGGTCCCGGGAAGATTGCCGCCGTTGCAGGCGAACATGACGGTGTCACGAACTTTCTTTCCCGGCGGGATGGTGGCGGCTGGACACACGAAAAGCTGGTTCACGTGCAGGTCATCGGCAACCGGGTTGTCAACGGGTGGAAAACCCGAGTACTGCGCCAGGTACTTGGCGATGACGAAGACACTCGTCGTGTAGCCGGGAAACACGCCATAGAAGCAAGGTCCCGGCGCAAACCCGTCGTAGTCATCCACGTAGATGTAAAGGGCTTTGCCGACCTGGCTAAGGTTCGAGGTGCAACCCGCGAGCTTCGCCTTGGCCTTGGCCTGCGACAGGGCCGGCAACAGCAACGAGGCGAGGATCGCAATGATCGCGATCACGACGAGGAGTTCGATCAAGGTGAAGCGACACGAAGGAGCCGTCGGTATTCTACGCATCGAAGTGTCTCCACGAGCAGGGAGTCTCGACGTGATCCGGTCGCCCGCCTGGCCTGCTGCAGGCCTCACATGGGTCTCTGATTCTCGAGGATGACGTGACCGTCCAGGTACATGACGTTGCGCCGCGCCTTGGCGCCACCGCCATGCGAGGGGTTGTCCGGGGCCGCACCGCTCCATGTGGTGCCCACGCTCCACTTATCGGTATCCTGGAACGTGTTCTGCGCCGATGGATTGCGGATCACGCTGATCTTGGAGGGGCCATACTCCGCTGTTGGGGGGGTGCCGGCCGGGTTGTCAGGGTAGCCAAACACGCGCTGGCTGGTCCCGGGAACATTGCCACCGCTGGTGATGAACATGGTCGCTGTTTCGCTGGTAAAGCCGGACGGGATCTCGGCGCCTGGACAGACGAAGAGCAGGTTCACATGCAGACTGTCATAGGCGGCGTTGTCAGCCGGCGGAAACCCGGAGTACATCGCCAGATGTCCTGACGCCACGTTCGGCTTTCGCACGTACCGGGGAGGTGTGCCGCTCCAACAGGGCCCCGGAGCGACCCCGTCGTAGTCGTCGGAGTACATGTACAAGGCTTTGCCGGCCTGGCACAGGTTCGAGGTGCAACCCGCGAGTTTCGCCTTGGCCCGGGCTTGGCTCAGGGCCGGCAGCAGCAACGAGGCAAGGATCGCGATGATGGCGATGACAACGAGGAGTTCGATGAGTGTAAACCGGTCGCAGGAAACGTTCTTCGCGGTTTTCATGTGCGACACCCCCAGAGACCCGACCCTTTTCGGAAGGGCTGTCGCAAGACCGCCCTGCGGCAAGCTCTCCCACCAGAGAAGATAACCCAATGCGAACCCCGATGCAACCCCGGGGTGTCACCGGCCAGGGCTGTTTCAAGATTCTCCGCCTGCGGGACCGACAAGTACCCCCGGCGTGTCCCCACGCCGGGGGGGGGCCGGCCTGGGGACAGGCCGGCCCTACTGAACGCGCGTCGATACGGAGCGTTCCCATGCGGCGTGACCCGATCTTGAAACAGCCCTGGTCACCGGCTGGCCAGGAGCCGTTGTATGTAGATTTCGAGCCGGTCGCGGTCGGCGTCGGCGATCTTCGTGAACTCCAGGCCCATGGACCAGCGGTTCTTCTCCGGTTCAGCCTTGCACCAGCGCACGGCGGCGACGGCACGTATTAGCTTCTTCGATGTCGGCAGCGCCAGCTTTATCTTGACCTGGGTCTCACTGGGAATCTGTTCGACCGTGTGAATGCGCACCCCGCCGCCGCTGATGTCGTCAATCTTGGTGGGACGCATGCGCGTGAAGAAGCTGTCGCCCGGCTTCTTGTACCAGGCGAGCAGGTCGACGCCGAACCGGACGCGCTTGCGGCGCGTTGGGGGAATCCCGGGCTTGTGATCTTCTGCCTTACGCAGGACCTCCAGCACCTCGCGCCGGCTGTCGTTGCGCTCGAACGCGCCTGCCGCACCGTACTGAATCGCCTTGACCACGAGCATTTCGGTGCCGCGGGCATAGCTCATCACCACTTTGGGTGGGCTGGTCTTGGCCAGAATCTTCAGGATGACTTTCAGTCCGGCACGTTCGACGTCCGACTTGCTGCGGGGCGTGTCGATCGACATCACCACCATGTCGGGGTAGACCTCGTCCAGCGCCCCCATGGCCTCGGTGCCGCAACCGACGTCCTTCAGCAGCTCGTGTTTCGTCCCGGCAATGATGTGCCGGAACTTCTCCCGTTCATTGGCCTCAGGCTCAACGAGTAAGATGCGTGATCCCATCGGCGCGCCGTCCTCCAAGAACATCCCTTCTGAGCATAGAGCATAGGATAGCCGGCAGTGGAGAAAGTGCAACCCATCGGCGCGGGAACGAGGTAATGCGTCAGCGCCCCCGGGCGGCAGACCGCCAGGTCATACCAAGGTGAAACTGGCAACGACGCTTCCAGAGCCCGCGAGGACGCGGGCGCTCCAAAGTCAGACCCCGTGCCAGGCCGTGGAGCGCCCGCGTCCTCGCGGGCTCTGGGCGCCTTCAGTTTCATGGTACCCCACGACTCCAAAGTCGCGTCTTCTGGTCGACTTTGTGACGGTAGCAACCACGCCGAGCCTGATGTCGGGTGTCGAGGAGGGGGCAAGTGGCTCCTGACTTCGGCGTCCGACGTTCGAAGTCCAGCGTTCGACGTTCGTCTTGGTTCCGGCTACGCCGGCTTAGGAGTGGCGGGTGCCGCTTCTGTCCGAGCCGCGCACCAGGCGTGGCCGCACGATGACCTCGACCCGGTCAACGCGGGGGTCAGGAACAGGGCTGTTTCAAGATTCGTGACCGTCACGTGCGGCGAGTACCCCCGGCGTGTCCCCACGCCGGGGGGGGGCGGCCTGAGGACAGGCCGCCCCTACCTGGTGTGCGCAGAGGCGTGGCCTTCTGAGACGCGGGGCCGGATCTTGAAACAGCCCTGGGTCAGGAACCGACCCGGTTGAAATCGGGGTTCTGAACAGCCAGGGTATTGACGGCCCCTCAGAGAACCTTAATCGTTGAGTGCAGGCGAGCCCACGGCATGGTCAGTTGGCAACGCAATCTGCTCATGGTCTGGCTGTCGCAGTTCTTCTCCATCCTGGGGTTCACCGTCGCCATGCCGTTCCTGCCGTTCTACATTCAGGAACTGGGCGTCAAGGAACCCGATCACGTCAAGTTCTGGGTGGCGCTGGTCACCGCCGCCGGGCCGCTGACCATGGCCGTGTGTGCGCCGATCTGGGGGGTCATCGCGGACCGGTACGGGCGGCGCCTGATGATGCTGCGCGCCAGCCTTGGCGGCGCAGTATGCCTGGCTCTGATGGGGTTGGTGCCCAACGTGCAATGGCTCCTGGCGCTGCGTTTCATGCAGGGCATGCTGACGGGTACGGTCAGCGCCGCGCAGACCTTGGTCTCGGTGCACACGCCCAACAATCGGACCGGTCTGGCGCTTGGCGTGCTCAGCAGCGCGGTCTTCACCGGCAGCATGGCGGGCAACATGGTCGGTGGATTCCTGGCTGAGATCTACGGCTATCGCGCCGTGTTCTTCGTGGCCGGCGGCGTGCTGTTGCTGGCGACGTTTCTCACCCTGATCGGCGTTCGGGAGGAGTTCGAGCGGCACGCGTCGCGGAACGACTGGCGCAGCTTCAAGGTTGGCCTGGGCCGGGTCTCGGCGGCCTGGTCCATCCTGGTCTTGCTGGGGTTCATGGCGTTCTGCCGGCAGTTCGATCAGGCGATGTTCCCGCTGTTCGTGCAGGAGGTGAAAGGCACGCTCAAAGGCGCGGCACTCTGGACCGGGTCGCTGCACGCCATCGGCAGCGTGGCTGCACTGCTGGCCGGGATCATCCTCGGCTGGCTGGCGGACCGGATCGCGCCGTCCAGAATCGGCAAGTACTCCGCCCTTGTCGCCGGAATTCTGATGATCCCGCATGGATTGGCCAGCAGCTTCCTGCAGATGTCGATGGCACGCTTTGGCATCCTGTTCTGCGCCGGCGGACTCGATCCGGTGTTCCAAATCTGGCTGGCCAAGGCGACCCCCGAGAAAAACCGCGGCATTCTCTTCGGCTGGGCCTTGACGGCCAAATCCATCGGTTGGACGGTGGCGCCGCTGGTCAGCGCTTTTGCCGCCTCGGCGTTTGGACTGCGCTCCGTCTACTTTTTTGGGGCCGTGTTTTTCCTGCTGCTCATTCCCATGATCAGTCTCGTCGTCCGGCAAATGGGCGCAGGGAGCGACGCGAAGAGTGTGGAGTAGCCATGGCGACGAGCATCGCGGTCAGGGGCAATCCGCTACCCGCGAAAGCAATCTCTTACCGGTTCCGTTCTGGCGCCGGAGAGGTTATCTTCGTTCTCAGGGCCTGTGCGCGTGTTCTCTCTCTCATCTCAACGCACGGCACCCAAGAGGTGGACCATGACCGCGATTCCTGGAACGAGCACGGTGCCTCCCCGGCTGGGGATTCAGCTCTACACGGTCCGTGAGCTGACGGGTGACGCGACGTTCCGCACGAGGAGCTCAAATGACAACCCGTCGGGAAAACCTGCTGAAGATCTTCCGGCATGAGACGCCGGAATGGTTGCCGGTCGCCGGACACGTGGACCCGTTCAACCAGCCGAATCGCGACGGCATGGACCCGGCGTTGGCCGCCGCGCTGGGTGAAGTGAAATGGGGCGGCGAGGCGACGGTCACCTTCTCGCGGTACCTAGGCTTGGACATCATGGACTGGTTCGGCATGCCGACGGTGCGCGTCAAGCGCCGGAACGTGACGGTCGAGAGTGCTACGGAGGGCGACGTCACGACGCGCCGCTGGCACACGCCGCAAGGCGACCTGCGCGAAGTGATCCAGGTCTGCCGCGACAGCACGGGCGCTGTCTCCAGCAACTGGACTGAGCATCTGGTGAAAGGGCCGGAGGACCTGCCGGCGCTGGTCGCAAGTTTCGAGGATGAGGTTATCGAGGTCGACCCCGACGGGATCGGGCGCACGCGGCAGCGGCGGGAACTGATCGGCGACGACGGCCTGCTGCTGGGCACCATGGACGGCACGCCCCTCGGTCAGATGTACCGCGTCTATGCGGGCGTCGCGACACTGGCCTACCTCTGGGCCGATGCCCCGGACGCCTTGCGCGACTGCTTCACCGTCATGGAAACCAACTACCTGCAGCGCCTGGCGGTCGGTGTCCAGTCCGACATTGACGTTGTCGTCAGCGTGGATGACACCTCAACCACGGCCATCTCGCCGGCCATGTTCGAAGCCTGCAACCTGGCATTGACCGACGCACGGGCCGACGCGGCGCACACGGCCGGCAAGCTCTACTTCCATCACTCCTGCGGCCTGATCCGCGACCTCTTGCCGCTCTACCGGCGCACGCAGATGGACGCCGTGCACGCCTTCACTGTCCCGCCCATGGGCAACGTCACCGTGGAGGCGGGACGCAAGGCGCTCGGCGACCGGATCACCATCATTGCCGGCGAGAAGCAGCTTCCCGGCCCCATGGACGATCTCGCCGCCGTGCGTTCAAATATTCACCGGATGATCCGGGAGGCCGAGCCGTGGGACCACTTCATCGTGAACGTGGCCGCGTACCCGCACCGGACCATGGCACAGACCAAGTTCGTCGTCGATTGCTGTCGCGAGGTCGGCGGCGATCGGGGGCATTGTTGAACCGATTTCATCAGGAGATACCATGCAAGAGAACAACGGACTCTTGATTGGGTGGGCGAGTCGGGACATCACTCCGGACCGGCCCGTGAATCTGTGCGGCCAGTTTCACATGCGCATTTCGAAGGAGGTCCTGGATCCGGTGACGGCGACCGCCCTGAGCATCACCTCGGGGACGGAAGCGCTCGTCTGGGTGTCCTGCGACCTGGTGATCTTTCCGGCGGAGGCGTTGGCGCAGTGCCGTGAGAAACTGAAGCAACGACTTCCGGGCTTTTCGTCCGACACGCTCGTCATCAGCGTGACGCATACCCACACCGCTCCGGATGCGGTGGGGTTCTGGCACCCGCCCGTACCGCCAGGCGTCATGTCCCCGGCCGAGTACCGGGACTTTCTCTCCGACCGCATCGTGGATGCGGTCGTGGAAAGCTGGAACTCCCGCAAGCCCGGAGGCGTCAGTTGGGGGTATGGCAACGCGGTTGTCGGCCACAACCGCCGCGCGGTCTACTTTGACGATCTGTCGACACGGCCGGGGTTTACCGATCAGCCCGGGACGAAAACGGAAAAGAACGCCCGGATGTACGGCGACACGAAGGACCCGCAGTTCAGCGGCCTGGAGGGATACGTCGACCACGGCGTCAATCTGCTGTTCACTTTCGACGAGGACAAGCGCTTGACCGGCGCGGTGTTCAATCTGCCCTGCCCATCCCAGGAGACGGAGGGCATGGAGCAGATCTCCGCCGACTTCTGGCATGACACGCGGGTGGAACTCCGCAAACGCCACGGCGAGAAGCTGTTCCTCCTGCCGCAGTGCGCCCCGGCCGGCGACCTCTCCCCGCACCCCATGCTCAACAAGGCCGCCGAACAGCGGATGCTGAAGCTGAAGAACCGGACCTCCCGGCAGGAGATCGCCGAGCGTCTCGCGGCCGCGTTCGATGAGACCCTGCGCTGGGCCAAGAACGATATCCAGGCGGAGGTGCCGCTGAAACATGTCGTCCGCACCGTCCCGCTCGCGCGTCGGCTCATCTCCGAGGAGGAGTACCGCTATGCCAAAGCGGGGCTTGCCGCGCTGGAGCAGATCCCGCCGGCGTCCGGCGCCGACGCCGGGGCCGTGCTGAAGCAGGACAGCGTCTGCTTCGCCCGGAAGTACCGCTGCCGGCGAATCCTGCAACGGTATGAGCAGCAGAAGACGGATCCCGATCTGCCGGTGGAGCTGCATGTCATCCGGCTGGGTGACGTTGTCTTTGCCACCAATCCGTTCGAGCTGTTCCTCGACTTCGGCTTGAGGATAACCGGCCGCAGTCCTGCCGTTCAGACGTTTCTCGTCCAGTTGGCGGCCGGCGGCTGGGGCGGTTACCTGGCAACGGAAAAGGCGGTGGCAGGCGAGAGCTACAGCGCCTGCCTCTACTGCAACGAGGTCGGACCGCAGGGCGGCCAGCAGCTAGTGGAGGAAACGCTGAAAACCATGCACGAGCTGTGGAAGTAGATCCGACTCATGCGGATACGCACCGGCGGCGGAAGGTCGGCAGACGCAGGGGTTCGGACCGCTTGCTTCGGTGCGGCCAGCCCCTCGCGGACTTGGGCCTCGATCAGGCCGGGCCGGTGCCCCTGGAGAAAGCGCCGCAGCGCCTCGATCCATGCCTGCGAGCGGTGAATGCATGCTCGCCTTGGACGACGCGTAGGCTTGCGGAATCAAGACGGTGGCACTATGCTGATGCTGGCGCCAAGCAGGGACTTCTGACCGCCAAACCCACTGGGGCTGTCACGCGGAGGACGTCCCGGGATGGGCCCGCCGAGGAGAAGCCAAGATGGACCGGACCATTACCATGCACATTCCGCCGCCATGGCTCAAGGGCGTGCCCGACGAGGAGGCGACGCTGCAGGAAATCTTCCGGCTCGGTCTTCAGAGGTACAAGACCGAGAGGGCGCTGGCGGACTATCGTGACGGCAACGCGACGCTGGGGCGCGTTGCCGAACGGCATGGCCTGCGCAAGCGCGAGCTCATCCGGGAAGCCCGGGCTCGAGGCATCGATCCGGAGTTCTCCGATGCAACCGTGCGTGAGGAGTCGAATCGATGACGGGCACGCCGGTCGTCTCCAACGCCGGCCCGCTGATGGCCTTGGCAAAACTGAACCTGCTCCACTTGCTGAAACTCCTCTACGGCCGCGTCCGTTTCACTCCTGCCGTCTACTCGGAGACGGTTTGCGAAGGTGTACGTCAAGGCTACCCGGATGCGCACAGCCTGCGCCTCTTCCTGCGCCAGGAAGCCTGGACAGCCGAGGCGATACCGCGGATCCCCCGCGATCTGGCGTCTCTGCCGCTGGACCGGGGCGAGACGGAAAGCATCGCCCTGGCAGTCACCGTGAACGGGCTGCTCCTGATCGATGAGGAGCGAGGTCGGGCGGCAGCCCGGGGCCGTGGCATTCCCGTGCGGGGTACCTTGGGCATCCTCATCGAAGCGTACGACCGCCGTTTCCTCACGGCCGAACAACTGCGCTTCCACTTCGCGCAGATCGAGTCCGCAACCGACATCTGGATCAGCCCCGCACTCTGCCGGCGGGTGCTTGAGAAGGTGCTCGGCTAGTGCCCCCGGGCGCAAATAACGGCCTGTTGGCCGGGCAGATGGTCGATGAGAATCCGTCGGCAGGCTCTGAAGGCGATGCCGAACCATCGTCGAAGAGACTGCCGACGGATTATCGCGACCAGGTGCCCGCCCGCCAGGGTTGCCATAGTTCACAACTGTCGCATCTTGTCATAGCGGAGACGATTCGGACCGAACTTCCGTATGGACTCGGTTTCTCGACCAGGCGGCCCGCCCTTCGGGTTGCCATCTCTGGGCGCCCAGCCGCTCCGGGCCTTCCGAGACGTACGTTTCGGTACGCCTCGAAAGTCCCGAATCGTCTGGACATCCCAGATATGGCAAGCCAGCAGGCCGTTATTTGCGCCCGGGGGCACTAGGACGACTCAAGGCCGCCCGATGGCGTGCGACCAACCGCCGCAACGGATTCTTGCAGAGAGAGGGAGCCGCTAAGGCGGCTATTCTCTCACACCGCCACCGAAACCGTCTTGCCGCAGTCGGCTGACTGCTGCGCCGCGTCGAGTAGCGCCATGATTTCGACCGTGTCCTCGAAGGTCAGCGGCGCCACGCCGGTGCGGAAGAACTTCTCGATCTCGATCAACTGCAGCGTGTAGGCGCGGCCCATGTCCACCATGTGCGCCGCCGACTTGCCGCCGCCGCGCAGCGCGACGCCAAAGGGGCTGCCTTCGCACAACTCGACGACGCCGCGGCGGCCGTCAGCGTAGTGCGCGACGCACACCGCGCCCTTCGGGTCCTTCACCGCGGTCATGGTCACGGCGCCACGGCCCATGGCGCGCTCCAGCATCTCGAAAGCGTGCACGCCGTACCAGACGATCGAGCTGCCAACCGGGGCTTTGCCGAGCGGGCCAAACGTGGTCGCGTGGGTCGGCGCGGGCACCGCCTTGCACGCCTCGAGCAGGGCGGGCACGTATCGCAGGCTCGAACTGGACATCACCTTCAGCCCCTTCGACTTGGCCAGGGCGGCGATCTTCTTCCCGTTCGCGATCGTGTCGGCCAGCGGCTTGTCCAAGTAGATGGGCTTGCCGAGCGCGGCCGCCTTCTGGAAGTACTCCACATGGTACGCCGGATCGTTGATCTCGAGCATCACCGCGTCGCAGTTGGCGACCGTCTCCTCGAAGCTCTCCGTCACCTTCACACCCCAGCCTTCGAGGATCTTCTGCCGCCCGTCCAGCCCGGCCTTGTCCTGGAACGGCGTCTCGAAGCGCATGCAGACCGTGGCGCGCAACCCGGTGACGCGCTGGTCCGCCGGGCAATCGGGGGCCTGCATCCTCCTGATGAACTCCACGCTGTGACTGGTGTCGAGTCCCACAACCCCAACCTTGATCTCGCTTGACATTGTCGTCTCCTTGTCCCGCACGGGAAATTCCGCCCGTACTCCTGCTCGCCGTCCCAAACCCGTTACCCTGCGGGTCGACCGCCAGCATGGTGACCGAGCGTCAGCCTTCCAGTCCCAAACCGTGACAGGTGTTCAGTGTTCGGGGGGCAGGTGTCAGCAACGCGCATCCATCCGTCTCACGTGTCTCCCGTGATGAACCGAGGCGGGATCAACTGCTTGACCTCGTGCCGAGCCCCGGTGATCAGGTCGAGAATCTGTTCCATGGCCTTGCCCGCCAGCGAGGCGTCGTCCTGGATGAAACTCGTGACGGTCAGCCCCCAGACTTCGGGCGGCGACTCGTTGTCGAAGTCCGAGTAGAAGAGGTCCTTCTTCCACGCGAAGCCGCGCGCCTTGGCCCAGGCGATCACCGCGCCCGTGTTCACGCGACTGCCCGACACAAGGATCAGCGGCCGCTCCAGCGGCGCCGGAAACCTCGCCTCCAGCAGCGCGATCCTGCCGTCAAAATCGTCCGGCAACGCAAGAATTTCGTAGAAACGGCGCGCGGTCCGGCAGGCGTCGACAAACCCGTCCTCGCGCATGCCCCAGACTAGTGCCGTCGGGCGTAAATAACGGCCTGTTGGCCGGGCAGATGGTCGATGAGAATCCGTCGGCAGGCTCAGAAGGCGATGCCGAACCATCGTTGATGAG
>MHBL01000432.1 GCA_001803235.1 Lentisphaerae bacterium RIFOXYA12_64_32 | reverse complement strand
AAGCGACTGGACATCCCAGATATGGCAAGCCAGCAGGCCGTTATTTGCGCCCGCCGGCACTAGGCCGTCCCCGTGCGCGGCAGAGAGGAAGACCGGTGTGCCCTTCGGACAGGCGGCCAACCGGCGTGCCGTGATGTCGCGGATGGCGCCCCGGTGGTCGGTCGAGACGTAGTTGAACTCTTCGATGTGGCGATTGACGAGCAACTGCGGCTGGTCCGTCGGCGTCTCGCGAGCCCACTCCAGCTCGCGGTCTTCGGGGTAGCTCCAGATCAGCCCGTCAAAGTGCCGCAGCGCCCGTCGCGCTGACTTTGTCCTCAGGCTCTCGAAGCCCAACCGCTGCACAGTCACTCCGGACGGTTGGCGGGGCGGTCGCAGCACCGTGCGGTCACTGCCGATCAACGCCACGGTACGGACCGGGCCGCGGGCCGTAACCACCGTCCCCGCACCGCGCCGCGCCGCCAGCACACCCTTCCGCACCAGACACGCGACCGCCCGGTCCATGGTCGCCCGGGCGACATGGAAACGACTCGCCAGTTCGGTGCGCGTCGGCAGAGCCGCACCCGCGCCAAAAGCGCCGGCTTCAATCTCAGCCAGCAACCTCTTGGCAATCATCTGGTACCGTTGTTCCACGCGTCCACCACCGAAATGACTTGATCATTTAATCAACTGAAAATATAACTTAGTCATAATAACCGAAATTGTCAAGGGGCAGGGGGCGATGACGCATTACGTGCGCCGTTCAGCGTTTGGGCACTGCGCGGGCGGGAGGCGGATCCGGGAGCTGTTGCCGCGGCGGAGGGGTGGCTTGCGGCCCCTGTCCCTGAGTTGCTGGCCCCGGCCTGCGATTCAGGCTGGGCAAGGCACGGGGGAATCGGCTCAAGGCCGCAGTCGCTGTCTGGCGCGCCTCGCGGTACCGGTCCGTCAGAAGCAGTGCGGCTTCCGGGCTGGCTTTTGCCTGCCGGTACACGGCCAGCAGGCTGAACATCTGGGCCGACTGGCAGGAGAGGGCGAAGCCGAAGTCCAGGCAGTGGTCCCGGAATCCGCCGAGGTAGTCCTGCGGCTTGGGCAGGTACATCGCGGAGGGCGCATCGGCCTGGGCCTGAAGCTGGAAAGCCAAAGTTGTCTGGAGATCGGCCACAATCTTGTCGGCCGCGATGTCACGGTCATTGTCGTGGAGCAAGCGGGCGGCCGTGGCGAGGGCCAGAGCGCGCTGAGCCGCGAGGGTCGCCGACGGGTGACTGTTGATGCTGCCCAGAAAGTCCGGGAACGGGAACCCCCAGGTCTGGGAGGCCATGATGGCCAGGGCAATCCGTTCCGTGGTCGTCACCAACTCCGGATCGCGGTCGTAGGTGAAGACACTGTCCAGGGCTCGGACGAACCACGCGTCCTGGGGCAGGGCGTCCAATTCCCGCTTCCCCACCTGCTCGGCCCGCAGCCAGGTCATGGATTCACGGGCCGCATCGAGGAACACCGTCTGGTTGGTCTTTTCATACATGCGGACAAACGCGACGATGGCGACAGAGGCCCCGGTCAGCGACATGGACGGGTCAATCTTGCCGGACGGGTATGAACGGCCGCAGACCAGGACTCCGCCCGGTTGCCGCTGCCGCAGCAGATAGTACCCGAGGCGCGTGACGTGCTTGCTGACGTTGGCGTTGCTGGCCAACTCGCCATACTTCAGCAGGGCCAGCAGGGCCATGGCATTGGCCTCCAGGGCGGCCTGCCCGTCCTGAACCAGGCAGGCCGCCTTGCCGTCCGCCCCCGATGGTTTGAGGCAAGCCAGCAGCGCCTGCAGGGCGCGTCGTGCGCCCCCCAGGGTTTCCGGTCGCTTGTCGATCTCGTAGAGCTCCAGCAGGGCCAGGGCCGCGGAGGCCTGGTCGGAGACCGCGACGGTCTCCAAACTGTCCGCCTGCCATTCCGGGAACCGCACCGCGAACAGGCCCTTGTCGTTGCACCACTTGACGAGGAAATCACCGCCGTGGCCGGCCGCCGCCAGAAGGACGTCGGGAGTCAGGTCTCCGAAACAGCGGTGGCCACGGAAGAGCGGCTCGACACGGGTCCCGTCGCAAAAGTAACTTTGGCATTCGAACAAGGTCACCCACTGTGGGCCGGAAAAGGACGAAATACTGCTCCATTTCCCCAGCTGCGAGAACTGCTCCGCCACCGTGAACAGATCGGCAATCCGGTGCACGAGCAGGTTGCCGTGCGGGTCGACCAGTTTCCAGCCCACAAGCTGCTCGGGCAGGAACGCAAAGCCGCTCTGAGGCGCGAAGGCGATTCCGACCAGGCTGGGCATGGGAATGGAGCTCTCGCGCGTGACGAAGTCGCCGGTCGGATAGGCGTACTGGACGACGTCGACCTTGAGCCAGCGAAGACTTGCTCCAGGCATTCCGCTGGTTGCCACGTTTTGGCACGCGCTCTGAACGGCCGCCGCCAGGCCGGTCCCCAAACCGAAGAAGACCCGGGCGGTCGCCTCGCCGTCGCTCCATGACAGGAAGACGGCGCGTGGGGCGCCGCTGGGGTCCAGGCGGGCCAGCGCTGCGGTGTCAACGCGACCTGATTGCAGATTCGAGTAGATGGTTCGGCACAGAACGTCCGCGCCGGCGGTGTCCAGGGCCAGCGGCCCGGTGATGGCGTCAAACCACAGAACCGGCGGAGCCGCCGTCGGCGCTTGGGGCTGGGCCGGTTTTTCGGCCCCGGCAATCGGTAGACTGCCCCAAAGCACAAGCACCGTCCAGACGCATGTTTGAAGCCACCTGTGCATGGTGTGACAAATCCTCTCTTCCGTCCTGCCCGGGAGTGACTCCCACGCCGCCAGTGTCGAAGACAACGACGCTCTACTGTATAACCTTGCACGGCGAAAACGAGTCCCGTCGACCCGTGTAAGGTAATGCGTCAGCGCCCCCCGGGCGGATGCGCCTGGTCATATCAAGTTGTTACTCCTGCGTTTCCGCTTGAGTACCGCCTTTCAGGCGGAAGTGGCAGCGACGCTTCAGCGAGCGGGCGCACGGCGTTGCCATCCGCACGCGTGTCGACACGCGAAGAAAGACGCCACGACGCGGGCATCCCCTGCACGAGTAACACCAACGTATGATCGGCCGGTTCACCGGCCGAACGCCGCTGACGCATCATCACGTTTGCCAGGCGCTGGGTTGTCAGGACCGCCGCAGGGACCTATTTTAGAATGTCGGAGTCTGACTCCATCACCAGTGCTTCCGGCACCCGGCCGCCTTGCGGCGACGGCGTCGGAGAGCGGTCCTGTATTTCCATTCATGACGTGTATCGAGGATGCAACGCAGCATGAACCGACGACTTCTACTGGCGAGCAGCATCGGTGTGGGCGTGCTCATGGGAGGGTGGTTGATGAGAGCAGGGGCGGGTGAAGCGGCGGCGTCTGTCCGCGAACCGGCGGTGCAGGGACAGTTCTACCCGGCGGACAAGGACGAGTTGGCCCGAACCGTGGACGAGTTCCTGGCCAGGAAACCCGCCAATACCGTTCCCGGCCGGATTCGCGCCCTCATCTGCCCGCATGCCGGCTACGTCTTCTCCGGCGCCGTCGCCGCCGAAGGTTTCCAGCAGGTGCCCAAAGACACGAACCGCGTCGTGATCCTGGCCCCGTCGCATCACCTGGGCATGCGCGGGGGCGGCTCGATCCTCGACGTGCAGGCGTTCCGGAACGCCTTGGGAGACGTGCCGGTGGCGCCCGCCGCCCGGGAACTGCTGCAGAACTGCCCGTTTTTCATGAGTATCCCCCAAGCCCATGCCGCCGAGCACTCGCTGGAGGTGATGCTGCCGTTCCTGCAGCGCCGCCTGGCGTCGTTCTCGCTCGTCCCAATCGTGCTGGGGCAGGACTTCGATACTCGCGCCATGGCCGAGGCCCTGGCGCCACTGGCCGACGATCCCACAACCTTGTTCGTCGCCAGTACGGACCTGTCGCATTACAACCCCTACGACCAGGCCTGCTCCATGGACCGTCAGACCGTGGCCACGATTCTGGCCATGAAGCCACAGGACCTCACCCAGGAACAACTGTGTGGCCGCATGCCGGTCAGCGTGCTCCTCGAACTGGCGAAACTGAAGGCGTGGACACCCACGCTGGTCGACTACCGGAACTCCGGCGACACCGCCGGAGACAAGACGCGGGTCGTCGGCTATGCCTGTATCGCATTTACGGCATCGGCGCCGGCGACTACGGCCGCCGTCCCGCCCGAGACCACCGTTGCGGCGACGGTGACCGCGCCGCCGCCGCCGGAGGCGCGACGGCCCGATCCGGGACAGACCGCCAATGAGGAATCCCAGGGCGGCCTGCTCTCCGGCGCGGAACGGTCCGTCCTGCTCGACCTGGCCCGACGTTCGATCGTGGCGAAACTCAAAGGCGAAAGCCTGCCGAAACTTCCGACGTACTCCGACGTGCTGCTCCAAAAACTCGGGTGCTTCGTGACTCTGCAGAAGAATGGACAGTTGCGGGGCTGCATCGGCACCATCTACCCGGTGTATCCGCTGGCGCAGGCAATCCAGCAGAACGCCCTGAGCGCCGCCTTCAACGATACCCGCTTCTCGCCGGTCGAACCGGCGGAAATGGAACACATCGACGTCGAAATCAGCGTGTTGACCCTGCCGGTCGAAGTCAAGTGGCAGACTCCCGACGACCTCCTCAACCAGTTGTTCCCACGCCTGCACGGCGTTGTCCTGTCCCAGGGCCCGCGGCGCTCAACGTATCTGCCGCAAGTGTGGGACCAGATCCCGGACAAAGTGCAGTTCCTCACCCAGTTGTGCCTCAAGGGGGGCATGCCGAAAGACGCCTGGCGCGACCCGACAAAGACCAAGATCGAAATCTACGAAGCCTATGTCTTCGGCGAGAAAACGACCCAGGCGCAGTAAGGGGAGAAGTCATGCGGCGCTGAGCGCGGCCCCATGGGAGGGCAGGGGGGCGGAGTACCGCTGCCACGGGATAGCCCCGTGGTTTCGGAAGCACGCATCTGGAGTTTTCCCACCGGCCCTGAACGAGGATCCGGACCTCACCGCGCGACCCTCAGATCACGGTCTGCAGAAGGCAGAGAGGGCGTCCTCCTCGTCCCGATCGACAGGCCAAGCCGGCGACATTCCCTCCTCCTGCCACGGGCTAGCCCCGTGGGCTTGGGGCTGCGCACCCCGAGTCTTCCTAACCCGGTTTTGGAGTCGTGCGGTACCATTGCCGGCGGAACCCTCCCCCCAGACAGCCAGCCCCCCGCTGTCCCGTCCCTCGCCCCTCACCTTGCCGCCGCCGACGTGCTGCGGCGAATGACCAGGCTGGTCATGATCTTGGTCTCCAGTTCAGGCGGGTCGCCGCGCATGCAGGCCTGCAGATTCTTCCACACCGCCTTGGCAATCACCTCGCGCGGCTGGTCAATGCTGGACAGCTCGAGGTCGGCTGAGAGCTGCGAGTTGCTGAACCCGAGAACCGAGACGTCCGCCGGACAGGCGATGCCGCGGGCACGCAGGTACCGCAACACCCCCGAGGCAATCGTGTCATTGCCGCAGAACACGGCCGTGGGCCGTTGGGAGCTCCCGAAAAGCTGCTCCGCGGCGTAGTAACCCCACTGCCGACTGTACTCCTTGAGGCGCACAAAACCTGCCGGAACGCTGCACCCCGCGCCCTTCAGTGCCGCCACGAAACCCGCCAGGCGCTGCTGACTGGTCTCGTCGCCCTGCGCGCCGATGTGCGCAATGGCACGGTGCCCGAGACTGAGCAGGTGCTCGACCCCGTGCCGGGTCCCCTCAACGTCGTCCGTGATGACGTACGGGATCGGCACGCCCGCAATCCGGCTGTCAAAAAACACCGCCGGAATCTCAAGGTCGCGGTACGCTTCGGCGCAGGATGCGTTCGGCGCCGCGGCCAACCCACACACGCCCACCGCATCGAAAAACTCCAACGCGCGATGCTCACGCTCGGGGCTCCCGTGCGAAAGGCACACGACGGGCGCTAACCCAAAGTGCGCCATCCGACTCTCCAACTCCGTAATGATGTCGTAGAAAAAACTCTCCGCATCCGGAAACAGAACACCCACCAGGTTGGTGCGACGCCGACTCCGCGGACGCCGGCCCACGTAGTTGCCGCGGCTCGGAACGGCATGCACCAGACCGCGCTGCTCCAGATTCTTCAATGCCTTGCGGACCGTCAGGTGGTTGACCTGGAACTGCGATGCCAGCCGCTTCTCCGGCGGCAGCACATCGCCATCCTTCAAACCCTGGGCCGCAATCAGCCGCAGAATCCCCGCGGCCAAGTCCAGATACTTGGGTGTGGTCGTCAATGATGGCGTTTTCATACTGATGAATATACCGGTATGCTCAGTGGGATGCAACGGGTTCGTGAAAAAAAACGATCCGTGCGGGCAAATCCTGAGAGAGAAGATGACCCGCCATGGGCGCCAGGATACGCCCGTTCGTAGTGGGCTCGCAGCGCGCGGAACAACGTGGAGCGCCAAGAGCCCATCTGGTGTGTCACGGCGAAGTCTCTCTACGAAGCCGGGCGTGTCGTGACGGCGGGGGGCGGGGATGGTGTCTTGCCCGGCGGGTGTGCCGCCGGGACTGCGACACCACTACGAACGGCGCCGTGGTCGGATTTACCCGTACCGGTCGAAAAAAAAACAACCAGAGCGCTGGACTAACCAAGTATATCGGTATAGTTTAGACCGTAACGGCAGGTCCTCTCCCGCGCTGCCGCACCGCGGAAACCGCGGGGACGCGAGAAAACCGATGCCGACCGCACGGCACAGAATGACCAAGGAAGTTACGATGAAGAAGAAGCCGAAAACCACCGTCGTGTTCGGGTTCGATATGGAAACGGATATCGGGTCCTGGACGCCGTTCTACGAAGGGCTCCAGAACGGGACGCCCCGGATTCTGGAGTTGCTGGACAAGCACGGCATCACCGCCACGTTCTACTTCACGGGCGACAGTGTGCGCAAGCATCCGCAGACCGTCAAGGCGGTACAAGCCGCCAAGCACGAGGTGGGCTGCCACACGCTCTTCCACGAAACCGTGGGGGACTCGCTGTTCGACATTCCCGGGATGATGCCGCTGCTGCCCGAGGAGGTCGAGAACCGCCTGAAAGTAGCCACCGAGTGGGTCGAGGAGGTCAGTGGCGAGCGGCCCGTGTCGTTCCGCGCCCCGCGCCTGTTCGGGTCCACGACCATGGTCAACGCGCTGGACAAACTGGGCTACGTGTCGGACGCCTCTCTGCCCATGTACTATTACAAAACCATGCTCGGCCCCTACCATCCGAGCCGTAAGGACTGGACTCGGGAAGGCAAGCTGAAGATTGTCGAGTTGCCGAACTTCGCAGACCTGTCGATGAAGTCCAAGGATCCGTACGGTCGCGACCTGGACCAGTGGCCGCTGTTCCGCACCGAGGGCGCGGCGCCGCTGATGAAGCACATCCGCAATTTCATCACCTATTGCGCCGGGCGCGACGTTGACCCGTTCCTGTGTTTCTACTTCCATCCGTGGGAGTTCTGGCCGATGATCGAGGGCGACATCCACTACGGCGAGGGGGCTGTCCGCCCCGACCCGTTCATCATCAAAGGGTGCGGCGATGTCGCGGTCCGGGAGTTTGACAAGTTGGTGAAGGAGTTGAAGAAGGAAGGCGCCGAATTCCACCAGGCCCAGCAAGTTGCAAGGAGCATGTCATGAACAGCATTCCAGTCAGCGAGTATCGGGATCGGATCCGCAGGTTCCAGGCGAACATCCGCAAGGCAGGGCTCGACGCAGCCCTCGTCCACGGCAACGAGTCGGACTTCGCCAACGTCCGCTTCCTCACGGAGTATTGGCCCACGTTCGAGGCGGGCGGCGTGTTCGTGCCGGCGCGCGGCGAGCCGGTCCTGATCATTGGCCCCGAGAGCCTGACCTACGCCCAGGGCCGCAGCGGCAAGATCGTCAAGAATATCATGAAGATGGTCGAGTACCGCGAGTCGGCTGAGCCCGAGTACCCCGGCATCCCGGTGGCGCACTACACTGACGTGGTGAAGAAGGCGATCCCGGGCGGCAAGCTCAAGAAACTCGGGCTCGTCGGCTATTCGGTCATGACGCTGCCTGTCTACACCAGCCTGCAGCGCGAACTGCCCAAGGTCGAACTGGTCAAGGCGGACGATACGCTCATATCGTTACGCATCATCAAGAGCACCAACGAGATCGCACTCATGCGCAAGGCGTTCCAGGTCAGCGAGATGGCGGTCGATGCGATCCTCGGCGAGATCAAGCCGGGCATGACGGAGTTCCAGGTCATTGGCATCGCGCAGCGCGAAATTTACAAGCACGGCGGCGAGTACGAAGGCCACGCCCTGTACTGCTTCTGCGGCCCAGCCACGAACAACGCCATCTCGCGCCCAACCCACAACAAGATCAAGAAGAACGAAGTCATCCAGCTCAATATCGGCGCCCGCTGCGGCGGCTACTCGTCCAGCGTCGGCATCCCGATCTCCATCGGCAAGCTCCCGGCGCGCAAGCACCGCCTGGTCGAGTTCGGGCTCGAAGCGCACTTCAAGACCATGGAACTCATGAAAGCCGGCAAGCCCGCCGCCAGCGTCGTCAAGGAGTACGAGCAGTTCGTCGAGAAACGCGGCTTCCGAAAGTACATGCTCTACGGCCCCTGCCACGGCATCGGCATGATGGAAGTCGAACGGCCGTGGATGGAGTCGACCTCCACCTATGACCTGCAGGAAAACATGACCTTCCAGGTCGACACCTTCTTCTACGATCACGACTTCGGACTGCGCTGGGAAAACGGCGTCCGCGTCACCAAGACCGGCGTCGAAAAACTGTCGAAGAAATACATGAAGCTGGTGACGCTGTAAGCGCGGAGCGAGGAGCACGGAGCGCGGACCCGAACCCTCGATTCCCTCGATTCTCTCGACTCCCCCTGAACCCCGGCGCGCCCGCAACACAAGGAGCATCCCCCATGAAAGCCGCGATCACCGACGGCAACGGCAACGTGTGGTGCCAGGACGTGCCGATGCCGCAGCCTAATGAGTACCAGTGCCTCTGCAAGATGCTGGCCGCGGCCACCTGCACCGGCACCGACCAGAAGCACATCAAGAACGGACTGCCCTGGAAGCAGCAGTACCCCGGCGTGCTCGGGCATGAGAGTGTCGGCCGCGTCATCGAGGTCGGCAAGAAGGTTCGGAACATCAAGCCGGGCGACGTCTTTCTCCGGCCCACCGCCGTGTACAACGGTCAGAAGCTGGGCGAGTTCACCTCGCTCTGGGGCGGGTTCGCCGAGTACGGACTGGTCACCGATACCCAGGCGTGGATCCAGGACGATCCGACCTGGAAGCCGCACGGCTACATGCAGTTCCAGATGAAGCTGCCGTCCGATATCCTCATGTCCGCAGCCGACGCGACCATGCTGATCACCCTGAAGGAAACCGCCGGATTCGCCGCCAGCGTCGGGGTGCGGTTGTACAAGTCCGTGGCTGTCCTCGGGGCCGGTTCCGTGAGCCTGTGCATGAGCCGGTTCGTGAAGGTGTTCGGCGCCGACCCGCTCATCGTCGTCGCCCGCCGCGACGCCCAGCTCGAGTACGCCCGCAAGATCGGTGCGGACTTCACCGTCAATGCCGCCACCACCGACATGGTGACGGAAGTGAAGCGCCTGACCGGCGGCAAGGGCCTGGACATCGTGTTGGATACCACCGGCGACATCCGTTTGGCCAAGGCCGCTATTCCCATGCTCGCCCCGGACGGCAAGATCGCGCTCTACGCCACCTATGAGTTCGGGACCAACGTCAAGGAGCATATCCCGGCAGAGCACCTGGCCGCCGGCGCCACCGGCGAAGTCCCGTCGCACGAGTACATGCTCGACGCCGTGCGCCTCGGGCTGGTGACGCTCTCCGACTACTACTCGCACCGCATGCCCCTGAGCGAGGTCAAGAGAGGGTTCGAAATGCTGCACGACAAGACGGCGTTCAAAGTCGTATTCGACATGGAGAACTGACATGAAAACCAAGGCTGTGATCTTCCCCAAGGCCGACACGTTTGAGTTCGGCGAAGTGACGCTCCCCGAACCCGGGCCGAGCGATGTCCTGCTCCGCTCCGTCGTGACCGCCATCTCGCCCGGCACCGAGCGCTGGATCCTGCGCGGCAAGCACCTGGGCTCGAAGTTCCCGTGCGTCCCGGGCTACCACCGCATCAGTGTCGTCGAGCAGTGCGGCAAGGACGTGCCCGGACTCCAGGTCGGCGACCTGGTCTACGGTGGCGGCGGCCGCTGGCAGGAAAGCCACATCGCCTGCCTGTTCGGAGCCCACACCGGTCACGCCGTGGCGGACTGGCGCTCGGTCGATTTCATCGATTCCACCATGCCAAATACGCTGGACCTCGAATGCATGGCGTTCACCATCGTCGCCGGCGTCGCCAATCGCGGCATCCGCTTCTGCGAGGTGCACGACCACCAGAAAATCCTCATCATTGGCGCCGGCTTCATCGGCATCTGCGCCGCCCAACTCGCCGGCCTCCGCCGTGCCCAGGCCGTGCTGATCGAGAAAGACCCGGAACGCGTCGCCTGGGTCAAAAATATCGTCGGCCCAGTCTTCTGCACGGACGACGAAAAGCTCGAGGCCAACCTCCGCGGCGTCGCCCCGGCAGGGTTCGACCTGATCTATGACACCGTCGGCCATGCCGCGACCACCGACGCCATGGTCAAACTGGCCAAGCCGCAGGGCAAGCTCCTGCTCCAGGCCCAGTACTTCGACAAGGAAAAGTGCGCCGTCGACCTCGACCAGATCAAGATCCGCGAACTGACCTGCAAAACCACCTGCGGCATCGACAAGCAGGACTGGATCGACACCATCACCAACATCCGGCAACGCCGCCTCAGGATCGCGCCCCTGATCACGCATCGGTTCAACGCCGACGACGCGCTCAAAGGCTACGAACTGCTCCACACCGGCAAACCCCTCAACATGGGTATCGTATTCCACTGGGATGCACCGAAAAAGTAGCGCCAAGACCAAGAACTGGCACGGGGGCTGACTTTGGAGCGCCCGCGTCCTCGCGGGCTCCGGAAGCGTCGTGGCCCGTTTCACCTCGGTATGACCGGGCGGTACGCCACCCGGGAGCCACTGACGCAGTACTTTCGACGCAATGCACACGGTTGCATTGCGCCGGGGACGAATGTATGGTATAGTCATTGCGTTGAGAAGTGCGCCTCTGCCCTGACGGCGGGCGACACCCATGACGCCCCGTTCGCTGGCGAAGGGTGGAAGAACGGAACGCGAGGTGTGCACCATGACCACGTGGCAAACGCCCGGACCGTCGACGGCGCCGCGCGGCTCAACCGGCCGATGCGGCTCTCGGGCGGAACGTACCTCCGCCTGCCCCCGCGTTCGTTCGGTTCCCCTCCTCGAACCTCTCGACAAGCCCACGGCTCATTCGTTCACCCTCATTGAGCTGCTCGTCGTCATCGCCATTATTGCCATTCTGGCGTCGCTGCTGCTGCCGGCCCTGGCCCAGGCCAAGGAGAAAGGCCGCCAGGCCGTGTGCAACGGCAACATCCGGCAACTCGGTGCCGCGCTTCAGCTTTATACCGACGACAACGGCGAGGTCTTTCCGCCATTCGGCATGGAGTATCACAAGAACGGCGGCGGGCCGGCGGATAACCGCTGGTGGAACGATGTGCTGAAACCCTACGTCTCGAACAACCTCGATGTGTTCAAGTGCCCCTCGGACCCCAAGATCACCACCGCCTATGGCGTGAACTACGACACCAATGACTACGGGGGCTTCCGCTACGGCTATCTCGACCCGCCCGGCGTGTTCAAGCCCAGCAGGACGTGGAAACAGATCGGCCAGCCAGCCGAGGACTTGGCCATCACCGATGCCACCAGGATCTACGTCTACAACCTCAAGACCTGGGTCCCCGTCCTGAACCTGGACGGGGATGACTTGGCAGACAGTCATGACGGCGTCTGGAACGACGGCGCTGGTCCGATGTTCAACGGCGGCGCACCGCGACGGCACTCGAACGGTTCGAACTGCCTCTTCTTCGACGGCCACACGGAGTGGGTCATGTACCGGCAGTGGTATGCCAAACTCGCGATGTGGGATATTCGCCCTGGGTTCTAGACCGACCAAGCCCTGAGTCGGGATGAATACTCGCGATGGACGACTACGAGCCCTGCAGTGGAGGATTCCGGACATGCACCTCACTCAGCGATCGGCAACGGCATGGGCCGACGTCAGGATGAAGTTCACCCTCATCGAGCTGCTCGTCGTCATTGCGATCATTGCCATCCTGGCCTCTATGCTGCTGCCCGCCCTGGCCCAGGCCAAGGAGAAGGGGCGCCAGGCGCTGTGCAACGCCAATCACAAGCAGTTCGGGACCGCGTTTGGCGTGTACCTGAGCGAAGCCGACGACTTCATGCCGCCGTTCGCCGATACCTTCCCTGTCCCCGGCGGCGGCGTGGACAATCATCCGTGGTACACGGTCATCAAGCCCTACGCTGGCAGCAGCAATGAAGTCTTCCAGTGCCCTGCGGATCCGAAGCTCCCCAACGGCATCGGGGTGAACTACGGGGTCGGCAAGATCGCCGGGTTCTGGTACGTCTGGCGCACCGACTTGGGCACCTACACCCCATCCTGGAAAATCTCCAAGATGACGCGGCCTGACGCGCGCCTCGCCATGACCGACACTGCATACCACTACATGTACAACCTGACCACATGGAGCCCTGATCACGACTTCGATTCGGACGGCGCGGCTGACAGCGATAACGGTGTCTGGACCCTGGAAGACGAGATGTTCAACCGTGCCAGACCTAGACGGCACTCGGGCGGCGCCAACTGTCTGTTCTTCGACGGCCACACGGAGTGGAAGAACTGCCGCCAGTGGTTGGCCGACGTGGACATGTGGGACTGCCGCCAGTGAGCCGCGGCCGCGACCAGACGCCACTCGAATGGCTCCAACTGCCTCTTCTTCGACGGCCACACCGAGTGGGTCATGTTCCGGCAGTGGCTCACGAACGAGAAGCTGTGGGACTGCCGCCCGGGACACTGAGCCGCCGCGGGCCGAGGGACGAGTGTCGGGGGACGAGTGTCGGGGGTGGGGTGGGGTCCCGCCCAGCATGGGTGCATCGGTATTGCCCCTGCCACGGGCTTGCCCCGTGCCCCGGTCCATTGCCGCATGCGCATTCGGGAATCCCGTGTTCTCCTCCTGCCACGGGCTTGCCCCGTGGTCTCAGCCCCGTGTCGGGCACATCTCGTCACCTCCCCAGTCCCCAATAGCGTCCGGCACTCCTCCCTGCCCCTTGCCCCGTGCCCCTTGCTCCCTGCTCCCTGCTCCCTGCTACTCATGCCGCAGCGCTTCAATCGGCGACAGGCGCGCCGCGCGCGTCGCGGGGTACAGACCTGAGATCAGGCCCGTGACCAACGCGATCCCGAACGCCATGACGATCGCCGAAAGCTTGATGATCGTCTTCATCCCCGCCGCCGCGCTGACCACTTTCGGGATCGCCAGCCCCAGCCCGATGCCTACCAGCCCGCCCATGAGCGAAAGCACCAGCGCTTCGGCCAGGAACTGCAGCGCAATGTCCGTGCGCGTGGCGCCCAGGGCGCGGCGAATGCCAATCTCGCGCGTCCGCTCCGTGACGCTGGCCAGCATGATGTTCATGATACCGATGCCGCCCACCAGCAGGCTGATCGCCGCAATACTGCCCAGCACGATATTGAAGATCCGCGTCGTCGCCTCCGCCTGCTTCAGCAGTTCGAGCGGGATCACGATCTCGAAATCGTCCTGGCGGTGGAAGCTCTTCAGCATCGTGCGGATGGAGTTGGTCAGGGGCAGCACCGCCGCTTCGGTGGGTGCCGTCAGGGTCAGTTCGTGCAGTTCGACCTGTTCCCAACTGATCGATCCCGTCGCTCGCCGGACCAGGGTCTCGCCGAAGCGGCGGCTCGCCGCAGTGAGCGGGATGAAGACTTGGACCACCTCGCCCTGGCCTTTACGGCCATTGCCGTTGCCGCTCGCGGCTGCCAGGTTCTCCACCACCCCGATCACACTGTAGCTCTGCGAGCCCAGGTACAGGTCCTGCCCGATCGGCCAGACCAGGGGGAAGAGCTGCCGCACGGCATTCTGATCCAGGATGCAGACGTTCTGAACCCCGCGGATGTCTTCCGCCGTCAGGAACCGGCCCGCCGTCAGCCGCAGCCCGGAGTTCTTCAGGTACCACGGCACCGTTCCGACAATGCGCGCCGGGGCCTTGACCGCCCCGCGCCGCGCGTCCTCCTGGATCACTCGGGACGGAACCTGAACCTCGATTTGCGGAAACAGCAGGTGGATGCGCTCCGCGTCGTCGTAGGTCAGGCCGTACGTCACCATCCGCTTGCGGCTTTCCGTCGCCGACCCGGACGACTCCGGCTTCCGCGCCTTGACGATGATGTTCGTGCTGCCCAGACGCCGGATCTGCTCGCGCGCCTCGAAACTGGCCCCCTCGCCAATGGCCAGCATCGAGATCACACTGCCCACGCCAAAGATAATCCCCAGCATCGTCAGCAGACTGCGCAGCTTGTGCTCCATCAGGCTGCGGCTGCCCAGAGCGCCCATGCGAACCAGGTTGGAGAAGGTCAGAGTCACGTCGTTGGCTCGTCCTTCACAACCAACCCGTCCGCCAACTCGATGATCCGATGTGCGTGCTCCGCAACCGTGCGCTCGTGCGTCACCATGATCAGGGTCCGCCCGGCCTTCGACAGGCTGTCCAGCATTCCGATGATCTCCTTGCCGGTACTGGAATCCAGGTTCCCGGTCGGTTCGTCGGCGAAAATCAGGTGGGGTTCGTTCGCCAATGCGCGCGCAATGGCCACGCGCTGCTGCTGCCCGCCCGAGAGCTGGAACGGCCGGTGCCCCAACCGATGGCCGAGCCCGACGGACTCCGCCAGCTCGCGCGCCCGTTGGCTCCGACGCCGCCCCTCCCAACCCAGGTAGAACAGGGGCACCTCGATATTCTCTACCACGCTCAGTTGCGAAATCAGGTTGAACGACTGGAAGATGAACCCGAACTTCTCGCGCCGCAACGCACTCAGTTGCTCATCGCTCAATTGCGCTACGTCCGTCCCTTCGACGGCATAGACGCCCGACGTGGGCAGGTCCAGGCACCCAAGAATGTTCAGCAACGTCGATTTCCCCGACCCGGACTGCCCCATGATCGCCAGGTATTCGCCACGTCGCAGCGTGAACGAAAGGCCGCGCAACGCCTGCACCTCATCCTCACCCATGAGGAACGATTTGGTCAGCGCCTCGAGACGAATCACTTCCGGTGTCGGATGCTCTGCCATAAGTAGCTAACGCTCAGAGTCTTGCAGTATCTATCGATCCCCTCGATCCCCTCGATTCTGTCGATTCCCTCGACCCGCCCCCTATTTCTTGCCGCCGTTCTGCACCTTGCCGCTCTGCGCCCCCGGTTTCGCGTCCGGGGCCGGCTTCTCGTCTTTCGTCTCTCCCCGCGAGGCCAGTTCGGGCGGATTCATCAGAATGACCTCGCCTTCCTTCAGCCCCTCCGTCACCACCACAAACACCCGATTGCGCTTCCCCACTGTGACCGGGACGCGGTTGCCGTTCTGACGGTAGCAGTAGTGATTATCCTTCTCGTCCGTCGCCACAGCCTGAATCGGCACGTACAGCACGTCGTTGAGCGTCTCACACAGAATCTCCACCGTCGCCGTCATCCCGGGCCGCAAACCCACGTCCTTGTCCTCAATGGTGATTCGCGTGTCGTACACCTTCAGGTCCGGGTTCCACCACCGGTTCTCCGTGTTGGGCACGGCGCCTTTTGTGGCCACTTTGGCGGCGAGATTGCGCCCGGGCAGCGCGTCGATCTTGACCGTGGCCGTTTGTCCCGGAGTGATCTGGTCGATCTGCGCCTCGTGGATCTTCACGGTCACCACCATCTGCGCCAGGTCCGGAATCTGCAGCAGCGTCTCCTTCACCTGCACCTCCGTCCCCACCTTGATCGGCGGCCGCTGGTCCCACGGGTTCCGCGACTGGTACGTCACCAGACCCGGCTTGGTGGCGCGGATGGTGCACTTGTCGATGTCCTTCTGGGCCCGGTCCACTTCCTCCTGAACCCGGATGAACGAGCCCTGACGCGAATTGAGCTGCGCCTGCGACTGCGCCAGCTTCGAACGCGCCACACCCTTGGCCCGGTCCAGTTTCTCGCGCGCCTCCAGAACGCCCGACCAGGCGCGCTGGAACTCCTTGACGAAATCGTAGCGCCGGAAAATGTCCAGCTTTGACTTGGCCGTCTCCAGGCTCAGTTCGCGCCGCCGCAGCGCCAGCGCGTCTGAGTCGCGCTCGTCGGCCGTCACATAGCCGCGGTCGAACAGCTTCTTCGTCCAGTTCAGCCGGTTCTGCGCCTTCGAGTACTCTTCCTTTTCCAGTTCAATCTCGCTTTGGTACTTACCCAGATCCTGCAGGGCCTGGCCGCCGAAACCCGGTTCATCCGGCAGCGTCGCGATGTCGGCCGGCGGCGTCGCGGCGTATTTCTCCGCCAATGCGTCCCCCGCTAACTTGCGCAGGTCCGTGATCGCAAACGCCAAGGCCAGTTCCGCCGAGCGGATGTTGGTCTGGTTCTCGCTCTCCTGGATCAAGACCGCCTCCTGCGCCTCTGTCAAACCCGCCTTTGCACTCTCGAAGTTGCTCTGCTGCTCGCGGAGTTGGGCTTCGAAATCGACCGAATCCAGCTTGATCAGCACCCTGCCGGACTTGACGTCCTCCTCGGTGATCGTCGTCCCCTCGGAAACAACCTCCAGAATCCGGGCCGGCTTGCGCGTCTCGCACACGACCGAGACCGACTCAGCCGCCTCAAGCTGGCCGGCTTCGCTCACCGTGATCTGGAGCTGGCCGCGCTTCAACTCGAAACTGTCCGACGACACCGAGTCCTTGCTCCCCGAGCACCCCGCCGCCAGCACCAACAGACCCAATGCCGCCAGCACCAGCAACCCCACGAACTGCGGACTTCGCACCTGCGTACTTCGCATCGACTTGCTCCTCACTGCCCAACCCCGGGCCGGGTTGCGGCCAGGGACCGGCGTTCAGCGCTCGGAGAACCGACCCAACGGACGCTCGAGCCAGGGCGCCGGTCCGATCTGTCTCCCGTCCTATCCGTCCTTTTCGCCCGTTGGGTCCGTTTCGTCGGTCCCTCACCCGTTCCCCACTCACTCACGCCCCCCCCCACTCACATACCCACGCACTTCCCACGCTCTCTCACCGCGCCGCCGCTGCCGCCCCCACCGTCAGTGCCGGCGACCACAACGTCTCGGGTTCCGTCGGCAACTGTTCCAGGTCGTAGAGCAGTTGCAGCCATGCCAGGCGGTGATTCACCAGCGCCTGGACGTAGGCGTCGCGCGCCCGGGGCAGGGCATTGCGCGCGTCCAGCACGTCGCGCATGTCCACGCGCCCGGCTTGAAACAGCAGTTCGGTACTCTCGCCGCGCCGCCGCGCCAAGTCTACGCTGTTCGCCTGGATCTGTGAGTTCTGTTCGGTTGCCTTCAGATTGCGCCAATCACCGAGCAATTCGGCGCCAATCTGATCGCGCATTCGGTCCAGCGCCCGGCGGCGCTGTTCCAGCCGGATCATGGCGGCGCGCAGATCCGCGGTTTCGGACGTGCGATCCAGAGGCAGTTCACCGCTCAGGCCGGCCGACGCCGCGCCTTCCGACCAGGCGATGTCGCGCAGTCGCGAGTCCTGCGGGCTCGATGCGTTGGCCGAGAGCGTCAGGTCGAGCTTCGGCAGCATCGCATTGCGCGCAATCTTCACCGCGCGCTCCGCATCTTCGACTTCGTTTTGCGCGGTCACAAAGTCCAATCGGTCTCGCAGCGCGGCAGCGATCGCCGCATCGCAGGTCATGGGCGGCGTGGGCAGTTGACCCTGCATCAGTACTTCCAGATCGGCGCGGTCCGCCTCAAGCACCATCCCCAGCGGCAGGCCCAACTGCTGCTTGAGGCCGTCCAGACTCGCGGCATACGCCTGTTCCTGATTCACCAGCGCGACGTTCGCATTCAATTCGTCCTGCCGCGCCTGGTCCACCTGGAACGCGGGAACCCGGCCCGCCTCGGACAGAAACTCCGAGCGCTCCCGCGCCGCCCGCGACTGCTCCCAGTTCTGCCGCGCAATCGTCAGCGACTCCGCCGCCCTTAACACGCCGTAGTAACTCCCGGCCACGTCCAGCACCAGGCGCTTTCGGGCCCGCACATACGAGCGCAGCGCGTACACCAGGTTGCGCTCCGCACGGGTCAGGCTTTCCCGGGCCACCAGGGGCCCGGCCCCAGCCAGCAGCGGTTGAGTCACGGTCACGTCCACCAGCGACTGCACCGACACGGACCGGTCGCCGCTCAAGTACCGCAGCGTGTTCAGCGCCGCCGTGGAGGAAACCTTCGCTCCGGTGATGAGACGGTGGCTCAGACCAGCCTCCCCATCGCCGGTCAGCGTGCTCTCCGGAACCGAGAAGTCGCGGCTCAGCAGCCCCGAAACGTTGTGCGACAGGTTCCACTCCCATTCGTGTGCCGCGACGCGTAACGACACGGCTGCCAGGAACAGTGCCTCGCGGCTCGTCTGGTAGTCGCGGTTATGCCGCGCCGCCTGCGCCAGCGCCTGGCGCAGGTTCAGGTGCAGCGGCGGTCCCCCCTCCGCACCGGCGGGCGCTTCGTACAGCTTCAGGTCGATGCTCTCCGGGGCAAGTTCGGGGAATTCCTGGCGCTGCGCCGCCTCGATGTACGTCGCCGCCTGCCGGTCGAGACGCGCCAGACGCCGCGCCGTCGTACAGCCCATGCCGCACAACAGCAGCACGGTCAACCCCAGGTTCTGTGCCCGCCTGACCAAGACTCCGGAACTCCTTCTTCGGGCGCACGCCGCTCCGGCCCCACACCGGACCACCAAGTTACCGCCTGCCCGACACACAATCCACCCCGCGGACAGTCTTTTCGCCGACCCCGCGCCGTGCCCCGCATACTCCGCCCGTTTCGTCACGCTCTGTCCGTTGGGTCCGTTTAGTCCGTTGGGTCCGTTCTGTCTTATATGGAGAACGCACCACGACGGTGTAGATTAGAGGTTCCGCAGTGAATCAATGCGCGGGACGCCGTGCCGAGCCGCCCGCGGCGTACAGGCACAAGGAGACTGGAAGAATGACCCAGGAAGGGCAGATCGCCCCGGACCCCGGCGTGGACCTCACCGACATCCGGCAGCAACGGCTGCACAAGTACGAGCAGCTCGTGACGGCGGGAATCCCGCCGTACGCCGGACGCGTCGAAAACCGCACCACCATCGCCGAAGCACGGCGGCAATACGCCGGCGCCGCCGAAGGCACGGAGTTGCGCTTCTCCCTGGCCGGGCGCCTCATGGCCAGGCGCGATATGGGAAAGTCCATCTTCGCCGACCTCCAGGACGACAGCGGCCGACTGCAGCTCTACGTCCAGAAAGGGCGCCTCGACGAGACCGCCATGCAGTGGTTCAAGGCGCTGGACATCGGCGACATCATCACCGCCGATGGCGTGATCTTCACCACCCGCATGGGCGAAGTCAGTCTCAAGGTCGACAGTTTTCGGCTGCTGGCCAAGAACTTGCGCCCGTTGCCCGAAAAGTGGCACGGACTCGCGGATACCGAGCGGCGCTATCGTCAGCGGTACCTCGACCTGATCTGCAACGAGGAGGCCCGAACGCTCTTCCGGCACCGCGCCGACATCGTGCGGCGCCTGCGCCGCTTCCTCGAAGAGCGTGGCTTTATGGAAGTCGAAACGCCCATGCTCCAACCCCTGGCCGGCGGCGCCGCCGCGCGGCCGTTCCAGACCCACTACGCAGCCCTCGATATGCCCATGGTCCTGAGAATCGCGCCGGAACTCTACCTCAAGCGCCTGCTGGTCGGCGGATTTGAAAAAATCTTCGAACTGAACCGCAACTTCCGCAACGAAGGCCTATCGCGCCGGCATAACCCCGAATTCACCATGGTCGAAATCTACCAGGCCTACGGTGACTGCCGCACCATGATGGAACTGGTCGAGGACCTGATCACAACCCTGGCCCAGGACGTCTTCGGTACGCTCAGCCTGCAGCACCCGAACGGAACCGTGATCAACCTGCAGCGGCCCTGGCGCCAGGTCGCCTATGCCGAACTTGTCCGCGAACGCATGGGCCAGGACTGGTTCGACGTCACACCCGAGACCCGCCGCGATCGCGCCCGGACCGCGGGCCTGGAGATCACCCCGGAAATGTCCGACCTGGACGTCACCCACGAAGTCTACGAGAAGCGCGTCGAGCAGACCCTGATCCAGCCGACATTCGTCACCCGCTTCCCGGCCCAGCTTGTGCCCCTGGCACGACGCTGCGACGATGATCCCACCGTCGTCGATGTCTTTGAACTTGAGGTCAATGGCCAGGAAATATCGCCCGGATACTCGGAACTGAACGATCCCGTCGACCAGAGACGGCGCTTCGAGGAGCAGGCCCGGACGGCCGGCGCCGAGGCGGGTACGGTGGATGAGGACTTCCTCGCCGCCCTGGAGCATGGCATGCCGCCCGCCGGCGGCATGGGCATCGGCATCGATCGGCTTATCATGCTCCTGACCGGCGCCGAATCGATCCGCGATGTCGTCCTGTTCCCGCAAATGCGCCCGCCCGCCCGCAGTATCTAGGCGCAGCAACGTGTCCGAAGATCTCGAAGATCTCGATGGTCTCGAAGATCTCGAAGCGTCCGACAAGTCCGGCCCGACGCCGCCGCGACGGCCCACGGACGAGCCGGACCCAGAAAGGAACGACTCATGCCGAAACTGGTCATCCAGGAAGGATACCGGCGCACCAGCGAATTTCACATCCCCAAGGGCGACACCACCATCGGTCGCGGTACGGACAATGACCTGGTGCTGTCCGGACGCGGTGTGTCCCGCCACCACGTGCGCATTCGCCGTACGGCCGATCAAGTCTCGGTTTCAGACCTTGGCAGCCGCAACGGCTCCTTCCTCAACGCCGCGCCGATCCTCAAGGAGACGCCCGTCAAACACACGGACGTCATCCAGCTCGGCGAAGTCGTGCTGCGCTACGAGGAAGTCGACTACGGCGACGCCGGCCCCGAGGAGGTGGTCTCCGCCGCCGATACCGTCCCGTGCACGTTCGGGATCGAGCAGTTGCAGACCATCGTCAAAAGCGTTCAGACCAATATCCAGAAAGTCGTCAAAGGCAAGGACGACGTCATCGCCCGCGTCATGATCGGACTGCTCAGCGACGGGCATATCCTCATCGAGGACGTGCCCGGCGTCGGCAAGACCATGCTCGCCCAGGCCCTGGCTAAGTCCATTCGCACCGAATTCAAGCGTATCCAGTTCACCCCGGATCTGCTGCCAACCGACATCTCGGGCGTTAATATCTACGACGACAAGACCAAGGAGTTCACCTTCGCCCCAGGCCCGGTCTTTGCCAATGTCGTGCTGGCCGACGAAATCAACCGCGGCACGCCCCGAACGCAGTCCAGCCTCCTCGAATGCATGTCCGACGCCGTGGTCACCGTCGACGGCGTCGGACACGTGCTCCAGAAACCGTTCTTCGTCATCGCAACTCAGAACCCGGTCGACTTCCACGGCACCTACCCACTGCCCGAAGCACAACTCGACCGCTTCCTCATGCGACTGCGCATGGGCTATCCGAGTAAGAAGATCGAAGAGGAAATCCTCACTACCCAGGTGGAAACCCACCCCATCAACACCATCTCCTACGTGGTCCGAGCCGGCGATATCCTCCAGTGCCAGGCCGCCGTGCGCACCGTGCACGTCTCCGACGCCGTCAAGGATTACATCGTGACCCTGGTCAACGCCACGCGCGAGCACCCGGCCTTCGCCTACGGCGCCAGCCCCCGTGCGTCCCTGGCCCTGATGCGCGCCAGCCAGTGCCTCGCCGCCATGGACGGACGTCACTTCGTCCTGCCGCGCGATGTCCGCGATCTGGCACGAGCCGTTCTCAGCCACCGGTTGCCCCTCAAACTCCAGGCCCGCGCCGAGTGGGAAAGCTCCGAGCAGGTCGTCGACTCCATCCTGCCCCAGTTCCCCCTCGAACGATGGGAGAAAACCTGATGCATCCGGAAGCGCGAAGCAAGGATCCGCACCCTCGATTCCCTCGACCCCCTCGATTCCCTCGATTCTCTCGACTCCCCCAACCCCCCAAACCCTGAACCCCGAACCCCGAACCCTTCCCCCACCCCCCCCATGCCCCTAATTTGGCCAACATCTCGAGGATGGTTCGTCCTGCTGACCGGACTGATGTGGTTCCTCATTGCCGTCGTGAACCACATGCTGTTCCCGTTCATCTTCGCCTGCGGCGCGTTCGCACTCGCCCTGGCCAGTTTCTGCGGCACCCTGGTGGCGCTCAGCGGGGTCAGTGTCCGCCGCGGTCCGGTGGGTGACGCCGCCACAGGACAGACCGTGGCCATGCCGCTGCTGGTCAAGAACGAACTGGACCGCCCGCGCCAGCCCCTGGTCGTCCTCGAGCATTGCCCGTTCGCGCTCGAACAACCCACCCGTACCGTCGTCGAGTCCCTCGACGCTGCCGAGGAGCGCGTCGTGCAGCGCCGCATCCTCGCCATGCACCGGGGCGAGTTCGAACTGAGTCGTATCTTCCTGCGCAGCGGCGACCCGGCGGGCCTGTTCTGCCAGCAGCGCTCGTTCCGCTGCCCCAAGAAAATGGTCGTCGTCCCGGGCACCGAACCACTGCCCGATCTCAGACCGTCGCTGCGCTACTCCATCCTCACCACCGTCGGCAGCCCGGTCAGCGCCGCCGGCATCAGCCAGGACTTCTACGGCGTCCGCGAGTACAACCCAACCGACGGCCTGCGCCACATCCATTGGAAGAGCAGCGCCCGGTTCCACCACCTCATGGTCCAGGAGTACGAACGCAACGCCGTGATGTCCGTCGCCGTTCTCCTCGACGCCGACGAACGCCACGTCAGCAGCCGCGACATCGGCTCGAACCTGGAGTACCAGATCCGCGCCGCCGCCAGCATCTGTACCCACATGGCCGGACTGTACTGCAGCCTCTCCTTCGCCGCCGGCGGCCAGAGCATGACCCTCATGCCGACCCGCCTGGCCACGCAGGCCTTGCAGGAAATCCTGTTGCAGTTGGCCGTTCTCAAGGCCGGCCCGATCCCGGTCGATCGGGTCGCGTATGACCTGGCCATGCGCCTGCCCCGCAACACCGTTGTCTATTGCCTGACACTGGATACCGCCGACCCGGCACGCGACGCGCTTCGGGTGCTCGAGCAGCAGGGAATGGGAGTGCGCTGGTTCTGCGCCCCGCCCGAAGCATTCCCGCCCCTGCGCCCCATGCCCGACCCCGCCGCGCCCGCCGCCGAAGTCGCCCCGCGACGCCGGGTCTCAGGACCAACCCAGCCGTCCCTGCTCCACCGCGGCATGGGCCTGGCTCGAGCCCTGACCGGAGATTGATAGCACGGAGGAGAAAGTGTTTAGTCTTCGACACATACACCCTCGATTCCCTCGTTCCCGTCGATTCCTTCGACTCCCCCGAACCCCTGAACCCCTGAACCCCTGAACCAACCATGCCACTCCGTCTGGAATGCACATACCTGGCGCTGTACACCATCAGCGTGATGGCTGGCCTTTGGCAGAAGGGCCAACCCACGCTGACCCTGTGCATTCTGCTGGCGCTCTTCCCCGTCGCGCTGGTCGCCCGATTGCCGCGGCGCTTCGTGCCCGCCTGGTTCTGGCAGGTCCTCCAGGGCCTGATCGGCGTCGGTGCCGCAGCCTGGGGCTACTATCGCTTCCCCGTCGTCGCTCTGGACCTGGTGCTGGTCGAGTCCACGGCCCTGTTCGGGTTTGCCCTCATCATCGCCGGACTGCAGCACGAGTACGGGCTCCTCGCCATGATCGCCTTCATCCTGGTGGGCTACGGCGGCATCACCCCCAGCCGCTCCGTCTACCTGCCTGCGCTCATCCTGTACGGCGTGTTCGCCATGCTCATCCTCTACCAGACCCGCACCTCCTGGCTCTCCGGCGATCCGCGCCAACCCTGGATCACCAAGCGCCGAAACCGCGCCGACTGGCTCCACCCGGCCTTGCACTTCCTGGGCTTCGTCACCTTCTGCGCCGTCATCATGACCTTCTGCCCACTGCCCCAGGGCCGCTCCGTCGGCGTTGTCCCCGTCTCGTTCGAAACCACTCAGGAACAGGAATTCCCCATGCTCTGGCGCAACTGGGTCGGCGCCGCCTACGGCTCGACGCCAGCCCAGGACGCCGCCCTCACCACCAACGACGGCAACATGCCATCCATGCTCTCGCGTGATGCCGACAAGGTCCTCGATGCGGATTACGGCGAGAAAGAGTTCGACGCCCGCGAAGGACTCGGCAGCGGCGCGGCCATGGGCCAGGACCTCGTGTTCCGTGTCCGGGCCCCAGCCAAACTCTACTGGCTCGGACAGCTCTATGACAAGTATGACGGCAAGGTTTGGCAGACCTCGCCGCTGCTGAAGCGCGAGCAGGGCCCCCTCGACCGCCCGCTCTTCCCCTACGCCCCGAGCTGGCAACGTATCCCCCAGTCGTTCTCCATCGAAAAAGCCCTGTCGCGACGCCTGTTCGGCGCCTTCCGCGCCTACCAGTACTCCTGGGGCGTGGGCATCCCCGACCCGCGCCTGGCCGGTTCCGCACCGCCCCCGGGACAGCGGTTCTGGACCTGTCACACCTACGGCGCCACCATCATCGGCCCCAAACCGGAACTGCCCTGGCGCTACACCTGCCAGTCCTCTGTCCCGTCCGTCTATCCGAACGCGGTGTGGCAACCCAGTGCGGGCGCGAAAGGCGGCACGGGCGCGCCGGGAACCCGGCGCCTCCCCGAACTGCGCGACTCGGACAAGGCGCCTTTCCTCACCCTCCCCAAAGGCGTGATCTCCGAACGCGTCCAGAACTTGGCCCGCGACATCACCGCCAAGACGCCGACGCCACTGCAGAAAGCCCTGGCCCTCCGCGACTGGCTGCGCGCCAACTGCAAATACAACCTCAACACCCCGCCCGTCCCGCCCCATGCGGAGGTCGTCGACTGGTTCCTGTTCGAGAGCAAGGAAGGCTACTGCCAGCACTTCGCCCAGGCCCTCACCGTCATGTCCCGCGCCGTCGGCCTGCCCGCTCGGCTGGCTACAGGCTTCTCGCCCGGCAATTACAACGTGCTCACCGGCTGCTTTGAAGTCTACGAGTACCACGGGCATGCGTGGACTCAGATCTTCGTCGAACACTGCGGCTGGCTCACCTTCGACGGCGTCCCGCCCGGCCAACTCCAACTCCAGACAACCCCGTCCCTGGTGGGCAGCTTCATGGACCCGTTCGGCGACGAATGGTCCGCTTTCCCCCCCGAACTCGCCATCCCGCGCGCCCAGTCCCCCGCCGCTGCGGCCGCCGCCGCCGCCGCACAGCAGCAGGCCCAGACGCCACAGAAGCAAAGCGCCGTCTCGGCCGCCTACGACAAGGTGTACCGCCGCGCCTCAGCCGAAGCGCCCACCGTGGCACCCACCCCCGCAGCCTTGAGCCGCGCCGCCGCCGCCGAAGCCAAGGATTGGCTCAAAGGCAAAATCCAGCGTGTGCGAACCGCGCTCACACAGTGGCTGAAGGCCTTCAGCGGCCGCCTCAGCGATACGGCACGGAGGATGCGCGAGTACCTCCGAAATCTCGGCCCCGGCGTCTGGGCGACCGTTGCCGCCCTGGTCGCATTGGCCGTCGGGCTGTTCCTCAAACGCCACGCCATCCGTCGGCGCCTCGCCGAGTGGCGGTGCCGACGACGCTGCGCAAAATTCTGGGCCGCCCTCGAACAAGGCGCCGACCCCGACCCGGGGCGCGTCGTCGCCCAGTGCTACGCCCTGACCTGCGAACTCCTTCGCCAGGCCAGGCACGAACGGCCAGTCAGCCAGGATCTGCTCGAATACGCCCAGACCTGTGGCGCGCGCGATCCCGCACTGGCGGCCGACCTCAGCCTCATCGCAGGCGCGTTCGCCCGCTATCTGTACAGCGGCGCCCCGATCGGCAGGAGCGAATCGGAAAAAACTCTCCTCGCCGTCACCAACCTCCGCGACCATGTGCTGGCGGGACTGCGGGCGGCAGGCTGAAAGTGCCGCTCCCGGGGCGGCCATGCGCAGGCGACACTACCCCCCCCTGCCACGGGCTTGCCCCGTGGATGTCGCGCCGCCCGTCGCAGGCTGCCGCTGCACACATCCTGGCATTCGCATCTCCCGTCCCCTTTGCCTCCTCCCTGCCACGGGCTTGCCTCGTGGTCTCCGTGTCGAACCTCGCGCTGGCCGTGCATACATCTTGGCATTCGTCCCCTCTGTCCCCCCTGCCACGGGCTTGCCCCGTGGTCTCCGTGTCGAACCTCGCACTGGCCGTGCATACATTTTGGTATTCGTCCCCACACCACTTGACGCGCTCCTCCACCCATGACAACTTTATCACGGCGGCACTACCGCCCCGTGGCGTCCTCATAGGAGTCGCACCAACATGATCATCGGTATCGGCGTCGACGTGCTCGAGGTCGAGCGCATGCAGCGCACGATCGACCGCTACGGCGACCAGTTCCTCGGTCACGTCTTTACCGACGAGGAACGCCGCGAAGCCCCGACGGGCGCCGGCAAAGCCGCCTACTATGCCGGACGCTGGGCCGCCAAAGAGGCCATCGCCAAGGCCCTCGGAACCGGCATCGGTCGCCGCTGCGGCTGGACCGATATCCGCGTCCTGCGCGGCCCGGACGGCCAACCCCAGGTCACCCTGCACGGGGTCGGCGCAGCCACCGCCTCAACCTTGAAAGTGTCCCGCATCCACATCAGCATCAGTCACGAACGCAAACTGGCCTGCGCCTCCGCCGTGGCCGAGAAGGACCCAACCTGACGCGCCGAAACGACCATTCCGAAGTTTTATTTGCAATATACTAATATATGTATGGATTTAGCCCGAAAAAACAGTCCCCGCAAGGAAAGGTCCGGCAATCGCCACCGGCTTGCCCCGTGGGTGTCGCGCCGCCCGTCGCAGGCTGCCGCTGCGCACATCCTGGCATTCGCATCCGCCGCCCCCCCCCTGCCACGGGCTTGCCCCGTGGTCCCCGTACCGGGACATCGTGGACTGGCGCCACATGCCCCTCGACATTCGTACCCGCACGTCCCCCCCTGCCACGGGCTTGCCCCGTGGTCTCCGTGTCGGACATCGTGGACTGGCGCCACATGCCCCTCGACATTCGTACCCGCACGTCCCCCCCTGCCACGGGCTTGCCCCGTGGACGTTCAGAGATCGACCACCATCATACCCAGCCACAACGCGACGGCAGCCGAACACAACCCGCCACATCCAATCCGTCCGTCCGGTCCGTTTGGTCCGTTTTGGTCCGTTTGGTCCGTCCCCCCCCCTGAACCCCTGAACCCCCGAACCTCCCCATGAACATCCACCTCATCTGCACCGGTACCGAACTGCTGAACGGTGGCACCCTGAACACCAACCTTGCCTTCATCGGCGAGGTCTTGCGCCGTGATGGCTACGCACTGCGCCGCGAGGTCTGCGTCCCCGACGGCGCCGCCGCGATCGGCGCGGCCGTGCGCGAAGAACTGCAGCACGCCGACCTCGTCATCACCATTGGCGGCCTGGGCCCCACCTCGGACGACCTCACCCGCGACGTCGTGGCTGACGTCCTGGGCGTGAAACTGCACCTCGACGCGACCGTCCTCGCCACCATCGAGGCGTACCTGCGGAAGCGCGGCGCCCGAGTCACCCCCCAGTCCGCACGCGTCCAGGCCATGGTCCCCGCCGGCGCCACCGTACTGCCCAACCCCAACGGCACCGCCCCCGGGCTCTGGTGCCCTGCCGGCGCCGGCAGGGCTGTCGTCATGCTGCCCGGCCCCCCGGTCGAACTCAAACCCATGTTTGTCGACGCCGTGCTCCCGTTGCTGCGCCAAGGCTGGCCGCCCGAACTCTGCAGCGCCTCAATCCGTGTCTGCGGCGTCCCCGAACCGACCGTCGCCGACGCCGTGGACCGGATCGTCGCCGCGTGTCCCGGCGTGACCCCGGCCTACTGCGCCCGCCCCGGCCTTGTCGAAGTGCATCTGACCGCCCCACCCGTCGCCATCGCATCATTGGCGGACGCCGAGCGGCAGGTGCGCAACGAACTGGGCGAAGCCGCCCTCCCGCCCGGCTGCAGCGGCATGGTCGAGGCCGTTGGCAACCTGCTCCGCGAGCGACGTTGGTCGCTGGCCACCGCCGAGTCGTGTACCGGCGGCGCCCTCGGCGCCCTGCTCACCGACCGGCCCGGCGCCTCCGACTTCTTCCGCGGTGCTCTGGTCACCTACGCGAACGAGTGGAAAACCGCGCTCCTCAGCGTGCGCCCCGAAACACTCGCCCAGCACGGGGCCGTCAGTGCCGCCACCGCCGCGGAAATGCTCGACGGCCTGCTGTCTCGGCCCGATGTGGATGCCGCTATCGCCATCACCGGCATCGCAGGACCCGACGGCGGCAGTGCGGAAAAACCCGTCGGGCTCGTCTTCATCGGCACCGGCGTCCGCGAACACCGCCGAGTCCAGCGGCACCTCTTCCCTGGCAGTCGCGAGACGGTTCGACAACGCGCCGCCGCCGCCGCACTCAACCAGTTGCGCTTTGACCTGCTACATTACCCCTAGCCCGTTGAGTCCTTTTGGTCCGTTGTGTCCGTTGTGTCCGTTGTGTCCGTTTCCCCGATGCTCTCGAATATCTCGATTATCTCGAATCCCTCTTCTCAACGATTTGACAATATTACTAATAAACGTATGTTATATCTCAAACCAAGCGACCCGAACACCACCGTACCAAACAACAAGGAGAGGCGGGATGGCAACAAAACCGGATGAAACCAAAGCGGCGGCAACGGCGCGCGAGCGCAATCTTCAACTGGCCGTTGGTCAGATCGAAAAGGAATTCGGGCGCGGCGCCATCATGCGTCTCGGCGACCGGGCCCACGAGGACGTGCCCACCATCAGCACCGGCGCGTTGTCTCTCGACATTGCCTTGGGCATCGGCGGCCTCCCGCGCGGGCGCGTAATCGAAATCTACGGCCCCGAATCCTCGGGCAAGACCACCCTCTGCCTGCACGTCGTCGCCAACGCACAAAAGGCCGGCGGCCTCGCCGCCTATATCGATACGGAACACGCCCTGGATCCCACCTATGCCGGTATCATCGGCGTCAACACCGTCGACCTGCTCGTCTCGCAACCGGACTGCGGCGAGGATGCCCTGAACATTGCCGAAACCCTCGTCCGCAGCAATTCCATTGACGTCCTCGTCATCGATTCCGTCGCCGCACTCGTGCCGCGCGCCGAAATCGAGGGCCAGATGGGCGATTCCCACGTCGGACTCCAGGCCCGACTCATGTCCCAGGCGCTGCGCAAACTCACCGGCGCCATTGCCAAGAGCCGCACCAGCGTCATCTTCACCAACCAGATCCGCGAGAAGATCGGCGTCATGTTCGGCAACCCGGAAACCACCACCGGCGGCCGTGCCCTGAAATTCTACGCCTCCGTGCGCTTGGAAATCCGCCGCATCGCCACCATCAAAGCGCCGTCCGGCGAAGCCTTGGGCAACCGCACCAAAGTCAAGGTCGTCAAGAACAAGCTCGCCCCGCCCTTCCGCGAGGCTGAGTTCGACATCATGTACGCCGGTGGCATCTCCAGGTCCGGGTCCATCCTCGATGTGGCCATCGACATCAAGGTCATCGAGAAGCGCGGTTCCTGGTTCTCGTTCGAGGACCAGCAGATCGGACAAGGCCGTGAGCAGGTCAAGAAAGCCATCGAAGACGACGAGGGCATGGCGCAACGGCTCCTGGCGCGAATCCGCGAAAAAGTCAGCGCCGAGGGCGTGGCCGTCGCCGCCAAGCCATCCCCTGTCGCCGCCGACAGCGCCGCCGCTGCGGACCCCGCACCGCCCGGCGAGGAATAGGCCAAGAAACGGGAGGAGTGCCGCCGTCATTGGAGGCGTCGTCGGCAGGTTGCGCATGCCACGGGCTTGCCCCGTGGTGTGGAAGTCGTGTCCAAGAGGCGTCGTCGGCAGGTTGCGCATGCCACGGGCTTGCCCCGTGGTCCTGACGAACTTAGCGCTACGCGCAACGGGGGTCCATTGTCCATTGTCCATAGTCCATGCAGCACAGTAACATGTGTAGCATTTCCGATACGTTAGCAAGATCGTGGAGTTCCGTGCCAACCGCCACTGTTTCTCACCGACGCCGGCCTCACGGTGGCGGTGAAGGAGATCGATTCGGCCAAACGAGACGAAAAACCACGCCATTTCTCCCGGCCTGCGGGCGGGCCGCCATAAAAGGCCGCCCGCAGACCGGGAACAGCAACGTCACCGGGCGGCTCACGGCACCCCAGCTTTGGAGTGAACCCGCGAAAGGCCAGGCTCCACCCGCGCACGCCCTGCCAGGCGCCCATTGCACAGAACGAAGAACCACGAAAATCGCGGATCGCACCACGGAGGACCGACGCATGACACCCCTCGGATTCATCGGTGCCGGGAAAATGGCCACCGCCATGGCCAAAGGCCTCATCGAGAAAGCGGTCCTCACGCCCGCGCAGATGCTGGCCGCCGAGGTCCTCCCCCAGGCCCGCGCCGGGTTCACCGCCGCCACCGGAGTGCGCTGTGTCGAGGCCGCGACCGACGTCGTCGCCGCCTGTGACGCCGTCATCCTGGCCGTCAAACCACAGGCTGCGGAGGCCGTGTGCCGGCCACTGGCGCCGCTCTGCGCCGGCAAACTCATCATCTCGATCGCAGCCGGCATTCCGCTCGCGCGCCTCGCCGCCTGGGTCCAGACCGAGCGCCTCGTACGCGTCATGCCCAACACCCCGCTCATGGTCGGCAAGGGCGCCAGCGTCTTCTGCTGTGGCGCCAAAACCACTGAATCCGACCGCGATTTGGCGCGGCGACTGCTCGGCGCTGCGGGAATTGTGTTCGAACTCGCTGAAAACCAATTGGATGCCGTAACCGCATTGAGCGGTAGCGGCCCAGCCTACATCTTCGAGATGATTCAGGCCCTGACCGATGCCGGCGTGGACGCCGGACTGCCTCCCGACATCGCCCTGGAACTGACCGCCCAGACCGTCGCTGGCGCCGCCGCCATGGTCCAGGCCCGGCTCGGAACCCCCGACGAACTCCGCACCGCCGTCACATCGCCCGGCGGCACGACCGCCGCCGCCCTGGCCGTGCTCAATCAGGCGCACTTCCGCACGCTCATCCGCGACGCCGTCCGCGCCGCCAAACGCCGCTCCATCGAACTCGGCCGGGGCGGGTGAGGGGAGGCGGGGGCGGGGTCCCGCCCAGCATAGGTGCATCGGTATTGCCCCTCCTGCCACGGGCTCGCCCCGTGGTCCCAGCCCCGTGTCCGGCGCACGTCATCACCTCCCCAGTCCCCGATCGCGTCCCGCCTCACGCCTCACGCCTCACGCCTCACGCCTCACGCCTCACGCCTCACGCCTCACGCCTCACGCCTCACGCCTCCCTGCTCCGCGCCCCGCCCGCTTGACCTTTCCGCCTCCCGCGGTAGCTTTATCTCGTTCGTCTGTTGGGTCCGTTTAGTCCGTTGGGTACTTCACCCCGAACCCCGAACCCTGTCGCCCCCAGGAACTCACGCATGGAACTGCAAGGCTGTTACACCGCGCTGGTCACCCCGTTCCGGAACGGAAAGGTCGATCTCGAAGCCCTGGGCCGTCTGATCGAGGAGCAGATCACCGCCGGCATAGACGGACTCGTCCCGGTCGGCACCACCGGCGAGTCGCCCACGCTCGATTTCGAGGAGCACCAGGACGTCGTCCGGTTCACCGTCGAAACCGTCGCGGGCCGCTGTCAGGTCATTGCGGGTACCGGCGCCAACTGCACCGCCGAGGCGGTGCGGCTTACGCGTCACGCCGCCTCCGTCGGGGCCGATGCCACCCTGCAGGTCACGCCGTACTACAACAAGCCCACCGCAGAAGGGCTTTACCGGCATTTCGCCGCTGTGGCGGACGAGGGCGGGTTACCCGTCGTTCTCTACAACGTGCCCTCGCGCACCGGCAAGGAAATCGACATCCAGACCGTCCATCGTCTGGCCCAGCACCCGCTCATCGTCGCCATCAAGGAAGCCGGCGGCAGTGCGGACCGCGTCAGCCAGATCCTCAGCGGTTGCGGCATCACCGTCCTCTGTGGCGACGATTCCCTCACACTGCCCATGATGTCTCTGGGGGCCACCGGCGTCATCAGTGTGGCCTCCAACGTCGTCCCCGCGGATGTGACCAACATGGTGCATGCCGCTCTCGAGGACAACTGGGAGGAGGCGCGCGACCTCCACTACCGCCTCTATCCGCTGTTCCGTGACCTGTTTGTCGAGACCAATCCCGTCCCGGTCAAGGCGGCCCTGGCCATGCTCGGCAAGATCGCCGAAGAGTATCGCCTTCCCCTCTGCCCCATCAGTCCTGCCGCCCGCGAGGTGCTCAAGGCCGCCATGAAAGCCGCCGGCCTCGCCGTGTGAGGCCCCCGCCACGGGTTCGCCCCCGCCACGGGCTTGCCATTGCCACGGGCTTGCCCCGTGGTCTGTGGATTCGGCATATACCTCGGCCACGCCCCCCCCCAAAAAAAGCGACCTGTGCAAGCACATTCGGCCTCGCGTCGCCAGGCATCGTGGCACCGTTCGTAGTGGTGTCGCAGTCCCGGCGGCAGTCCGCCGGGCAAGACACCATCCCCGCTGCCAACGTCACGCGCCGGATGGGCTCTTGGCGCTCCACTTCGTTCCGCGCGCTACGAGCCCACTACAAGCGAGCATATCCCGGCCTCCACGCGGAGGCCCTCCATGGGGACGTGCTTGCACAGGTCGAAAAAAGAGCGCGCCCCTCGTGTCGCGAAAAACGCCACGACACCGCATCCACGCGTGGAAAGTTCTGGTCGGGGCGGCGAGATTTGAACTCGCGACCTACTGGTCCCAAACCAGTCGCGCTGACCAGGCTGCGCTACGCCCCGAAATGAAAAAGCGTCACAAGCAGACCCATAAGATAGCCCGCCAATCGACGAGTGCACGCAGCGCGATTCACGTAATGCCCCAGCGCCCCCCGGGCGCCGGCCCCCCGGTCATACTTCCGGCTGCAACTCGCTTCCTTCCGCGCCGCCACTGCCCTTGCGGCCGTGGAGCGACGATTTGGGAAGAGGGCGCGGCCGCCCTCTACCCCCAAACAGTCAAGAGCCTCGCCCCCCACTATTTGCGGCCTTCGACGTCCGGCCTTGGCCCTTTTCCCCATGTTCTATTCCGCTAGTCTTTTTTGTTCCGACCGTCTTGCAATGGAAACGGCGACTGATATAATGACGTTGTTACGTGATCGGAAGATGGCGGCGCCAAGGGACTGTCGCTATCAGGGAAGTCGGACTGGAAAGTGCCGATTCGCGTAGTAAGCACTGAAGAACTATTAGGGAAATTAAGACTCCGACGCATCACCGAACGACCGGTTTCACCGGCGGTCGGCGTGTGATTGAAGGTGCTTTGTGCACGAGTTCCGACTCGTGAATTCGGACGGAAGGGTCGGAAAGAAGAGTCTGCGAAGGCTATCCGGAGTATCACTTCTGGAGTCGCCCCCGCGGGGCACGGGGAACTAGGAGGACAACATGTCGACAGTCCGCTTGATCAATGCACTTGCCAGCCGACCCGGCCGCGTTGCACGTGTCCTCACCGCAGGACTCCTCGGACTCAGCCTGTCCGTCCTGGCACAGTCCGTCTCCGAAAAGGACGTCGACGCAGCAGCCGCTGCGGCCAAGCAGACTGAAGCGTCACTCAAGGACGCCAAGGCCAGCCTTGCCAAAGCCCAGAAAGCGCAGGCCAAGAGTCAGGACCTCGTCAAAGACCTCCAGGACGACCTGGCCGCACTACGCGCCAAGCTCGCCAAAGCGTCCGACAAGGACAAACCCAAGCTGACTACATCTGTCCAGAAGACAACCGAACAACTCGCGGCCGCAACCGCTGACAACGCCAAGGCCCAGGCAACTGCCGCCGCCGCCCAGACCAGCGCCGGAACGCTCCAAGCCCAAGCCGATCAGGCCCGTGCCAAGGTCGACACCCTCCGCGCCCAGGCCAAGGCCGCCGCCGCGCAGCAGGACAAGGCTGCCGACGCCGCCAAAGCCGCCAAGGCCCAGGCCGAGGCTGCCGCCAAAGCCGCCCGAGCGCAGGAAGCAAAGCGCACCGAAGCGCTGGCCGACGCCGCCAAGCAGGCCAAGGCTGACGAAGCCAAACGCGCCGACGCCGCCGAAGCTGCTGCCAAAGCCGCCCGAGCGCAGGAAGCAAAGCGCACCGAAGCGCTGGCCGCCGAGAAGGAACGCGCCGCCAAGGCACTGAAGGACGCCGAAGCCAAAGCCAAGGCCGAAGCCGCCAGCAAGAAAGAACAGGAAGAGAAGCTCCTTGCCGAAACCAAGGATGCCGACAAGGAAATCGCCAAGGCCGAAAAGAAAGTCGCCGATGCCCGCGAGGATGCCGACGCCGCGCGCAAAGCTTACGACAAAGAACAGGCCGCCGCCGAGCAGACCAAGGCCATCGTCCGTCAGCGTTCCAGCGAGCTGGTTAACGCCGTTGACCCCAAGGCGCGCAGCGCCGCCGCCACCGCACTGAAGCGTGCCGAGTCCGACGCCACCAGCCAGGCCGCCGATGTCCAGAAGGCACAAGAGAAGCTGACCCAGGCACAGCAGGAACTCGCCGCAGAACAGAAGGCCGTCGCCGCCACCCAGTCCCGCGCCGCCACCCTCAAGGCCAATTCCGCCCAGATCCTCGCCGCCCGCAAGCGCGCCGCTGAAGCCGAGGCCGCTGCCGAGGCCGCCCGAGCGCAGGAAGCAAAGCGCACCGAAGCGACGGCCGCCGAGCAGAAGCGCCTCGCGAAGCAGCAGGAAGAAACTGCTGCGGTCGCCGCCAAGGCCAAGAAGGAAGCCGACGCCAAGGCCGAAGCCGCCGCCGAGGCCGCCGCCAAAGCCGCCAAAGCGGAGGAAGCAAAGCGCGCCGAAGCGACGGCCGCCGAACAGAAGCGCCTCGCCAAGCAGCAGAAAGAAGCCGAAGCCAAGGCCAAGGCCGATGCCGAAGCCGCCGCCAAAGCCGCCCGAGCGCAGGAAGCAAAGCGCACCGAAGCGCTGGCCGCCGAGCAGAAGCGCCTCGCCAAGCAGCAGAAGGAAGCCGAAGCCAAGGCCAAGGCCGATGCCGAAGCCGCCGCCAAGGTCGCCAAAGCGCAGGAAGCGAAGCGCACCGAAGCGGCCGCCGTCGCCGCCCCGGTCGTAGCGACCGCCCCCGCTCTGGTCGCCGCCGCACCTGCCGCGCAGCCCGCGGCCGTGGCCGCCCCAGTGGCCAAGGCCACCGAGACCGACGCCGAAGCAAAGAAACTCGCCGAGCAGGAGAAGAAGCTCGCCGAAAAGCGCGCCAAGGACGCCGCCCAGGCCCAGACCCGTGTGCAAAAGGCAGGCGAAGGCGACGCGCGCGCCCGCGCCAAGGTCGCCCTCGAACAGGCGACCAGGACCGAAGACGAGGCCTCGCTCAAGGCCCGCCACGCCACTGACATGCGCCAAGCTCAGGAAGACCAGATGCTCGCCAAGATCCGCCCCTTCACCGAAGCCCGCGATGCCGCCGATAACGACATGCAGCGCCACAAGCTGGCCGCTGAAGAGTCCCGCAAGCAGGCCGAGGTCGCCGGCCAGAACCGCGCCAAGGCCCTCGAAAAGATCGAAACCACCAAGAAGTCCGAGGCCGACACACTCTCCAGCGCCCTCTCCGAGACCGACTCGCAGAAGCGCGCCACCGTTCTGGGCCAGGCCCTCCAGTTCGTCGAGGAACGCAAGAAGGCCGAGTCCGAGGCCACCGCCTTTACCACAACTGAACAGCAGGCCCGCAATCGCATCACCGACGAGTTGAGCGCCGCCACCGCCGCCCAGGCCGAACTCGAAAACGCCACGCGCAAAGAAAACCTTGCCAAGGCCGCCGCCGAAACGCCCGAGCTCGCGGCCGCCCGCAAATCCGAGGCCGACGCCTTGGCCGTCGCCAAGTCCGCCACCGAGACCCGGCAACAGGCCGAGGCCGAAGCTGCCAAGTACGGCATCGTCATCCCGCGCAAAGCGGTCCGCGAACTCGCACCCGGCGAAGTCGGCCCCGGAAACGCCGGGCCCTGGACCGTCAAAGAAATCTCCGACGAACCCTCACTGCAGGGCGGTCAGAAACTCCAGACCCCCGACGCCGTCGCGGGCGATGTCGCCGCCGCCGGCAAGCGCCTCACCTTCGATGTACCCATGATCAGTGGTGATAAAGAGATCGTCGAAAAACTCCCCGCCTGGAAAGAGTGGGCCGACCACGTCACCTTCAACCCCGTCTCCCCCGAGGAGATCAACGAGTTCCACGGCAAACTCACCAAAGCCCTGCAAGAAGAAGGCTACGTCTTTGCCAAGGTCGTCTTCCCAACCCGCATCTGGTCCTACGGCATCTTCCTCGCCAAAGTCGATTGCGGCCCGCTCGGAACCATCACCGTCAAGGGCAACCGCTACTACAGCGCCAAGCAGGTCATCAGCTCCCTCCAGCACCAGGACGGCGACCGCTTCAACTATGCCCGAATCCATGGCGACCTGTTCGACCTCAACAGCCAGCCCGATATCGCCATCAATACCAAACTCAAGCCCGTCATGCAGGACGGCCGCCGCGTCATCAACGCGGAACTCGAAGTCGACGACAGCCTGCCCATCCACGGCGCCGTCGAAGTCTCCAACACCGGCACCGATGCCACCGACGACTGGCGCATCCGCTCCACACTCCAACACCTCAACCTTACCAAACACTATGACGTCCTGACCGCCGACTGGATCACCACCCCGGACTTCACCGAAATCAACGCCTGGTCCGGCGGCTACTACCTGCCCCTCGGCGACGTCTACAGCCTCAGCCTCTTCGGCGGCTACTCCACCTCCAGCCTCGAAGACGTCCTGCCACTCCTCGATATCCGCGGCAAAGGACACTTCTTCGGCGGACAAGTCACCAAAACCCTCACCGACACCGCCAAGTACCGACTCCAACTCTCCGGTGGCTGGATCTTCCAGCACTCCGAAACCGAACACGAACTGGCCAGCATGGACCTCGAAGACCGCAAAGTCGACATGAGCATGCCGCAGGTCACCCTCGGCTATGCCTCCAAAACCTTCGACAAACTCGGCGGCCGCAACTTCATCAGCAATACCATCATGGGCAACTTCGCCGGACAGTTCGGTAGCTCCGAATCCGAGGTGTTCAACTCCGAAAGCGAAGCCTATGCCGATGGCGACTTCGCCATCGACCGCGTCCAGATCGCGCGCTTGCAGCGCTTCTTCAGCGGCGAAGACGCGCCCGGCAAATGGTCGCTGTTCATGAAGGCCGATGGCCAGTTCACCTCCGATACGCTCCCGCCAGACATGCGCAAAGCCGTCGGCGGCGCCAATACCGTGCGCGGCTACACCGAAAGCGAAGCCGCCGGCGATCAGGTCATCGCCGCCACCCTCGAATTGCGTACCCCGCTCTTCCATAACTTCATCCCGGGCCTCAAGAAAAGCGACGAGTTCCTCGAGGCCAACCCCGAAGCCTGGCAGCGCCATCGCCTCCAGTTCATCGCCTTCACCGATTACGCATATACCGACATAAACACCCCGCGCGCCGGCGAAACCAGCGGCGACACCTTCATGAGCGGTGGTGTCGGACTCCGCATGGGCCTGACCAAGTACTCCCAAGCGCGCTTGGACTACGGCTACCCGTTCGAAAAAACCACCGAGAATACACCGAGCAGCGGCCGACTCCACCTGAGCCTGCAACTGCAATTCTAAGTAGGCCCCCCGCATACGCATAGCGAGTGAGGCGAGTGCAACGAGTCGAACGAGCGGAGCGGACCCGTCGCCCCGCAACCAAAGCAGAGCACTAACGGATTCACATACCGGTTCCTGCGGATACGCACAGGAAAGGGATCCAATCATGGCATCGAGCCCCGAACACACGGCCAAGACCATCAATCCCATCAATCATATCGTTCGAAAGGAGACACGCATGAAAGGGATTCGCCGCAATCCGCGTATGACTCCACTCCTCAAGGCCGCCAGTGTGCTGGTCAGCTTCCAAATGCTGATCTGCCCGTTCGGACGCGCCAATGACCTGCTCCCCTCAGGGGCTCAGGTCGTCCACGGCAATGTGGCCATTGGCACCAGCGGCAATGCCATGACCATTAACCAGGCCTCCGGCCAGGCTATTGTCAATTGGGAATCGTTCAGCATTGGCGCCGGCTACGGCGTCACCGTCAACCAGCCGGGCGCTAACGCTGCCATGCTCAGCCGCGTCGTCGGCGCTGATCCCAGCCAGATCCTCGGCGCGCTCCAGGCCAACGGCATCTTCTACCTCGTCAACCCCGCCGGTATATACTTTGGTAAAGACGCGACCGTCAACGTCGCCCAGCTCATCGCCTCCACCCTCAACATCAGCAACCAGGACTTCCTCGCCGGCAACCTCAACTTCTCCGGTGACAGCACTGCGGGCGTCACCAATGAAGGTACCATCAACGCACGCATGGCCGCACTCATCGGCAAAGACGTCACCAATACCGGCGTCATCAACGCCGCGCAGGCCGCACTGGTCGGCGCTAATCAGGTCAGCCTCGGCCGCATCGCGGGCGGCGCGCTCTCCGTCGATATGTCCGGCATCATGGGCGACGTCATCAACTCCGGCACCATCAACGCCAACGGCGCCAACGGCGGCCAGGTCGTCATGGAAGGTAACCGCGTCGGACAGTTCGGCACCGTCAACGCCGACGGCATGACCGGCGACGCCGGCGATATCAAACTCTACGCCACCGACACCGTCGCACTCAGCTCCAACAGCGTCACTACCGCCAACGCACTCACCACCGGCAACGGCGGCAACGTCCTCGTCGGCGTCTCGGATGGACCGGGCACCGAACGTGAACTCGCAGATGCCACACTGTTCCGTCCCGGGGCCGTGATCGAGGCCAAGGGCGGCAGCATCTCCGGTGACGGCGGATTCGTCGAAGTGTCCGGCGACTACGTCGAGATCTATGGCAATGTCAGCACGCTGGCACCGCATGGTGACACCGGTAGCTTCCTAATCGATCCGAACAACATCACCATTGGCGGGTCGGGTAATGTGAATATGGGCGCCGGACCCGGATTCACATCCACAGGCGACAGCGCGGTACTGACGCCCGCAACGCTGGTGGCGTCACTTGCCGGTGCGAATGTCACCGTGTCAACGAACACCGCCGGCGCGAACAACGAGTCAGGTAATATCTACGTCATCGAGGACGTCACGGCACCCGCGGGCGGCTTCGACCTTACCCTCACCGCCCACAACGATATCGTCGTTTCCGCGGTCATCGACATGAGCGCCGACGCTGGCGACCTCACTCTCAGCGCCGACCTTGGCGGCGTAGGCACCCAAGGCGCCATTATCATGATCGGCGGCTCACTCCAGATGGGGACTGGTGATCTGCTACTCGTCGCTTCCACGGGCGTCGGCTCGCACGGCAACCCGATCCTGACCACCGGTGTTACGGATATCGCCGCCTCGACCAACACCGGCGGCATTTTCATCCGCAACGCAGGTTCGGTGCTCAGTACCGCCACCGTCGGCGCAGTCTCGGGCCTGCTGGCTCTGTCCGGCGACATCGAAGTGGACAACTCGCTCGGCATCACCGTGACCGCCGGCAACCCGATCCTGGCGGCGGGCGGCGTGGCGGGTGATGATGTCCTGGTTACCTCGGGTGGAGCCCTCACGCTTCAGGGCGACATCGTGGCGACCCTCATCACTCTTGACATCAGCGGCAATGTGACTGACAGTGGCGGCTCGCTCATCGCCACGGACCTCAACATCATCGGCGCCGCGGATGTCGGCGCGTCGGCCCTCGCAAACCATGTCCTTACCCAAGTTGGCACGTTGAGCGTCAGCGGCGTCACCGGCAACGTCTACCTGGACAACAGTCTGATGGGGGGTGCCGAGGCCCTCACCTTGGTCGACGTTACCGTCCCCGGGGACTTGTACATTCAGGACACCTCCGCCACGGACGGCACGAACGTCGCCATGTACGTCGGCAGTGTTCGCGCCGGCGATGAAGTGCGACTGACCGTGATCGACACTCAAGGCGCAGGCACCAGCGCCGCCATCCGCAGCCTGGTCGCCGCGGACGGCGTCGATATCGCGGCGGCCACCCTCCGGATTGTTGATGCGGAAGTGGTCGACCTCGATACGCAGGTCACGCGGTTCGAATACAACGTCACCAATACCGACGACGCAGCGCTCTCGCTCAGCCTCCGCAACGAAGGCGACCTGACCATGGTCACCAGCGCGCCGCTCACGGCCGTCGCTGGAGCCGCCCTCCATACCGTCAATGTCTCAGCCACCGGCGACCTCACCATCGATGGTGGTGCGCTTGACCTCAGAAACGGCACCAACGCCAGCACGGCCACGCTCACCTCGACCGGTGGCGATCTTATTCTCAGCGACGAAATCCTCCTCGATACCGCTGGCACCACCGTAATCACCCTGTCCGCCTCGGGCGCCATCGTGGACGACGACGGCGATACGGCCAATGACCTGCTGGCAGATACACTGGTCATCTCGCGCGCCGGCGCCGTCGGCACGGACGCCGCGCTGCTCTATACGCAAGTGGGCCGGCTCGATGTCAGCAATGTCGCCGGCGATGCCTTCATCTCCAACGCCGGCACCCTCAACCTGGCGACGACCGACGCCCTGTCCGGCGGCCTCAGCATCACCACCACTGCCGGCGGCGTGCTCGATGTCAACGATACCATCAATGCCGGCGGCGCTGTCAGCCTGAACGGTGCGGGCGGCATCACCCTGTCGACCGACGTCACGGGTGCGAACAATGTGACCTTCGGGAGTCTTCTGACCTTCGACAACGGCGCCTTCGCGACCCGTACCATCACCAGCAGCACGGGCAATATCACCTTCACTGGCGCGGTTGCCGCGGGCAGCGGGGAAGCCCTTGTCGTCTCCGCCGCGGATACTGCCACCTTCTCCAGCACGGTCGGCGGCGGCGGCTCGACCCTCGGCGCCCTCACCGTCACCGCCAAGGAAGCCCGGCTCGGCGGCGATATCAGCACGGAATCCGCCGCAGGCACGCAGGACGTGAATTTCCGCGACACCGATACCGTCGTCATCACCGCCAACGTCATCATCGACACGGATGCCACCGACGCCGGGACCGCGGGTGACATCTTCTTCGGCCCGAACTCGCTGGTCCGCCAGGACGCGCCTCCCGGCCCGATCACCCGCTCGCTCACGCTCGATGCCAACGCCGCCACCGACGGCGATATCGACTTGGGCCGTGTCGACATCGGGGGAACCCTGACCATCCGCAACGCCGCCGATACCCTCACGCTCTACGGCAACATCGAGACGGATAACACCATCACCCTCACGCCCGCCGACGAAGTCGTGCTCGCACGCGACGTCACCATCACTACCACCGACGCCGCCGCCAATGTCGTCATTGACACCGACCTCCAGGGCCCACGCGCACTCACCATCGATGCCGGCAATGACGTGACCCTCGACATCACGACTGAACTCACCGGCCTCACCATCCTTGCCGATTCGGTCGACTTCACCAATACGGTCACCGTGCCGGGCTCGATCTCCGTCACCAGCACCGACGCTACGGCCGACGCCATCCACCTCCAGGCAACCTCGACGATCTCGTCCACCGCGGGCAGCGTCAACTTCAACGCCACAGGCGGTGGCGGCAGCACGGTCGACGGCACCCTGGCCGCAGGCGCAGATCTGGCTGCCGCGGGCAACATCAACTTCACGGGCCTGCTGACCCTCGCCGGCGCCCCCGTCCAGATCGATTCAACCAACGGCAACATCGACATCGACGGTGACGTGCAGGGCGCGCAGACCCTGACCCTCAATGCTAATAACGGCGACGTCTCGTTCCTGACCGTCGGCGCCGGCCTTGCCGATCCGACCAGCCTGACCGTGAACGCCGACACCGCCACGCTCCGCGGCAATATCGACATCGCCGCAGGCGGCGTCAGCCTCACCGGCGTCGGACTTACCACCATCGCGGCCGCCACAGTGGACATCGACACGGTCGACGGCACGACCATCGCCCTCGGCGCCCTGGCCGGGAACAACCTCACCATCTCGGCGGGCACCACCGTCTCCTTGGCCGATGCCAACATCGCCAGCCTCACCATCGACGATTCCACTGGCGTCACCTTCACCGGAAACTTCAACGCTCTCAATGACATCAACGTCAGTACCAATGCGGCCGTGGACGCCATCACCGTCAACGCCAGCCGCACCGTGGCCGCGGGCCGCGCCCTCACCTTCGATGCGCTCAATATCACGACCAACGCTGGGTCCGTGGTCAGCGGCGACTCGGTTACCATGAATACCGCCGGGCTTGCCATCAGCCTCCAGGGCAGCGTCAACGGCGGCAATGGGCTGGTCGACTTCCAGGATCCCGTCACCCTCGCTGGGAATGCAACTGCGTCCAGCCAGAACGGCGGCGTCCGCTTCCAAGGCGACCTGCAAGGCGCCAACCAGTTGACGGTGAATGCTCTTAACGGCACCGCCACGTTCAGTACCGTCGGCGCTGGAGTCGTGGACCTCACGGCCCTCAATGTCAACGCCGACGCCGTCTCGCTCGGCGGCAATATTGACCTCGATGGCCCGATCGATGTCGACGCCAATACCGTCACTTGGACGGCTGGCGGCACGGTCGATACCACCGGCGGCGGCGCGGCCGCCACGCGCTTCATCGACTTCGGCACCGCGCTCATGAGCGGCAACGTCGCATTGCTCCTGACCGCCACTGACGGCGCGATCACTCTTGGCACGGTTGGTACGGACACGAATAGCGTCGAGGTGGTCACCACCGGTGCCACCACGCTGAATGGCAACATCACCGTCGACGCCGGCAACATCGACCTCGATTCGGCCACCAACGTCCGCCTCGGCGCCGACGTCACCATGACCGCTAGCGCCAACGTCCTGCTCAATGCGGTCAATGGCGCGCACTCCCTGACCATTGATGCTGCTGACGTGGATTTCGACGCGGCCATCGGCGCACTTGTCCCGCTCACTAGCCTCGATATCGATGCGACCTCCCCGCTCGCACTGGATCAGGCCATCACCGCCATCGGCCCCGTTGATATCAAGGCCACCGGCGGCGCCAGCGACATCACCGTCACGCAGCCGATCCTGGGCGACGACGTCGAACTGACCGCCGGCCGGGACGTTATCGTCATGACGAACCCGTGGGACAATACGTCCGGCGGCATCTCCCTGACCGCGGCCAATAACGTCGACATCCGCGCCGGCGCACCCGTCACCGGTGAAGATACCGTAAATATGCACGCCACCGGCGGGAGCGTCTTGCTCGCCGACAACGTCACCTCGGACCTCGGCCATGTCGCCCTGCGCGCCGATGCCGGAGCCGTCACTCAGACCGCCGGCACCATCAACTCCTTCCTCGGCACCACCATCGACGCCGGTGGAATCGTTACCATCCTTAATACTGCCGTCGGCGGCACCCTCACCATCGCGCAGGCTGGCGCCATCAATCTCGGTGCGGGCGGCGCGGGAAGCATCCTGGCCGACGGCGACATTGTCGTCGCCTCGGATGGCGCCCTGACCGTCAACGCGGTCACCGTACGCTCGGTCGGCGGCGACCTCTTCCTCGAGTCCGACAACGACGGCGCCGGCGCCGAGGCGCTCACGCTGACAGCCGGGACTCTCCGCGGAAACCAGGTGGTCCTGAACTCGCACACCGGCACAACCGTCATCAACGCCAACCCCACCAACATCGATGGCGACATCGTCTTCCAGACCGCCGCCAGCCTGGGGTTTGGTGCTGCCGTCACGGCACAGGGCGATATCGACGCCTCCGCCATCACGGGGAACGCCACCCTGAACGCCGGGTCCGGCACCTTCACGAGCACGACGGGCAACGTCAGCTTCGGCGGTGACATCAGCGGCGGGCAAGCCCTGGCGCTGAACGCTGCCGCGGGGAATGTGGCCCTGTATACGGTCGGCGTCGCGGGTGTCGACCCGACCGGCCTGACCGTCACCTCCCAGACCGCCACCCTCAACGGCCCGACCATCACCACCGACACCGCTGCCGTCAACTTCAGCGGCGTCAATGGCACGGTCACCCTCAATGACGACGTCACCATCACCTCGAATGGCCAGAACATCACGTTTGACACCACTGCCGTTCAGGGACTCGCCGACCTGACCCTTAACACTCGCCTCGACGGCGGCGCTGCCGGACCTGCGGGCGACACCTTCGGCGATGTTACCCTGACTGACGGCCAGATCGCCAGCCTCACCATCACCGACGGCGCCAATGCCGGCGCCAACGACGTCATCTTCAACGGCGACTTCGTCGCCACCGGACCCATCACGGTCCGCATCGCCACCGCCGATGTGCCCGGTCTCGACCCGGGGTTGGTCACGGTCGCGGCTGACGCCACCGTCCGGGCCGGCGGTCCGTTGCAGTTCCTCGGCGTCGACAATACCGCGGCCCCCTTGAATGACGCCGGCGTGATGATCCAAGGCGACGTCGTCGGCAACTTCACGATCTCCATGCCCGGTGCGGTCGAACTGCAGGCGCCAGCCGGCGGCACCGCCTCCTGGGAAGCCCTCAATGCCGCCGACAGCATCACGATCCGAGCCGACAACGACAACGACGGCACCACCACCGACGTCGTCAACATCGGCACCAATGCCCTCGGCGTTGCTGGCGCCGTCAGTGTTGCCGCCGTTGATGGCGACATCTCCATCGCCGGCGTGAACGTCAGCATTGGGACCGGCGCCTTGCACACCGCCGACGTCACCACCAGCGGCAGCGGCAACGTCACCATCGAAGTCGTTTCCGCCGGCAGCGCCGCCGATGCTGACGGCGAGCGCTTCGTCACCCTCGGCGCGCTCGGCGGCATCACCAGCGGTGGCTCCGTCACCATCAGTCGGGCGGCCGATGCCGCCCCTTACGGCGAAGCGCGTCGGATCGATATCGGCGGCAACGGCATCACTGCGATCGGCAACATCGCTGCCTACGCCGACGATGTCATCGCCATCACTGGCGACGTCGAGAGCATCGCCGGCAGCACCACCTTCGGCATCACCGGCACCGATGACACCATTGCTGTCAATTTCCAGGTCAGCAACAGCGCCAACCTCATCGGAAATGACGTCAACGTCACGGTCGGCGACGCCGTTCAAGCCGCTCTGATCGACTTCATTACCGCCAGCCACAACACGCGCGGCGGCTACACACTCACCGTCATCGAAAACACCGTTGCTGGACACGACGTGCGCATCCGCGCCGGCCTCAGCGGCACCGACAGCATCTCCATCACCGCCGACGACATCAGTGTCGAAGCCGGGAACCTCACCACATTTGGAACCGGCAACGTCACCCTCGACGCGGACGACGTCATCAATCTCAGTGCCCCAGTCACCAGCGCTGGTACCATCTCCATCGACAGCGACAACACCGCCGGTGGCCAAGTTACGATCAACACCGCCACCATTACCGCGCTCGGGAATATCACCATTAACAACGACATCACGGATACCATCGCTCTCGACACCAGCACCACCATTCGGAGTCTGACCGGCGACGTTACCATCGGGGGCGATGTCGCGGGTGTCGGCGCCGACGAAGACATCACCATCGTTGCGCAAGCCGGCAGCGTCACCGTGGCCGCTCTCGGCGATGGCACGCGGGTGCGTAACGTAAATATCGACGCGGGCGTGTTGCTCACACTCGACGGCGACATCAACACCAACGTCGGCAACGTCTCGCTTCAGGACTCGGCACGCATCGCCCTGACCGACACCGACGCCAGTACCAACCTGACGATCGACACCAACGGCGGAAACGTCACCTTCGCGCTCGATTCCAACACCGATGGCGCCGTGCAACTCGTCATCAACACGGACGCCGCCGGCGATGTCCAACTGGGCGTGATTGGCGCGACCACGCCGGTCGCCGGACTCGAAGTTACCACCAATGGCGGCACCGTTACCCTCGGCGGCAACATCAGTTCCACCGAGATCGTCGACCTTGAAAACGGCGACGTCGCCGACATCAACCTGGCCGGGAACGTCCTTATCACCACCACCGGCGACAACGTTACCCTCGGTACCGACGCCACCGACAACCTCGACGGCGCGTACAGCCTGGCCATTTCCTCCGGCGCCGGCCAGGTCGACCTCGGCCGAATCGGGCTCACCGCCCCCGTCGCCTTGCTCGATGTCGATTCAACCGGCCAGGTCAACCTCTGGGGCAGCATCAACTCGGTCGGCCCGGTCCTGTTCGGCGGCGCCTCCAACGTCGACATCGGCGCAGCCGTCACCGTCACGACCAATGACGCCAACATTGACCTGTCCGGCGGCGCCGTGGACGGCGGCTTCGACCTCATCCTCAACGCCGGGGCCGGCAATGTCGTCCTGGGCGCCATGGGCCAGGTCGCGGTCCTCGAAAGCCTCCAAGTCATCTCGACCGGCACCACGGAACTCGGCGGCAACATCACCAGCAACGGTACCGGCGCGGATGGCGCCGGCCTCGACTTTGACCAGGCCGGCACTATCGCCCTCAGCGCCGCCACGGCCCTGAACTCCACCAACAACGCGATCGAACTCGATGGCGGTTCCGTCGACGGCGCCTACGCCCTGACCGTCAATGCCGGTACCTCCACCGCCACCTTCAGCGCGGTCGGACAAAACGCGCCGCTCGCATCCCTGACCGTCCAGGCCGATACCAGCATCACGCTCAACAACAACATCGCCACCACCGGCGCCATCGACTTCACCAACGCCAGCGCCGCACTCGGCGTCTACGTCACCCTCAACGGCGATGTCGCCATCGAGACCGTCAACGGCGCCATCGACCTCTTTGACACTGCGGGCAACTCCACCATCAACAGCGTTGCCAATGGGCAGTATGCCCTGAACCTCGACTCTGGCAACGCCACCATCGACCTGCCACTCATCGGTAACCTGGCAACGGGCGCTCTCCGCTCCCTGACCGTTCAGGGCGGCAGCGCCGTCAACGCCGTCACGGCCAACGACAACATCACCACCACCACCGGCGGCATCAACTTCAGCGGCGCGCCGAATGTCGACCTGACCGCTGCGATCACCACCCTGACCAGCACGACCGGTGCGATTGACCTGACTGGCGGCGCTGTAGACGGCAACGTTGACCTGGTTATCACCTCGACCAGCGGCGCTGTCAGTCTCGGCGCCCTCGGCGCGGCCGGCACGCTCAACCACGTCGATGTGACCACCAGCGGGCCGACCACCCTCTATGGTAGCATCACTACCGACGTGGCCGGCGCCGCGGGTGGCGTCAACTTCAGCAACGCCGACGTGGTCAATCTGGCCAACAACGTGACCATCACGGCCAACACCAACGGTGACGTCAACTTCAGCGATAGCCCGATCAACGGCGACTACGCACTGATCATCGTCAACGGCACGGGTACGGTCACACTCAATGATGTGGGCCAGGCCGTGCGCCTCAGCCAACTTGATATCACCAACAGCGCAAGCCTGGCAGGAACTGGTGTGGTTCTCCAAGGCAATGTCGCCGCCGATGTAGTGACGATGGACACGGTGACCGGCAACATCATCCTGTTCGACGACATCGCCATCGCGACCACCAACTCCAACCTCAATCTCGGCAACGTCACTGACATCTATGCCACCGACGCCGGTCTCCAGGGCCTCACCCTCAGCACCGGTTTCGGTTCCATCACCCTCGGCACGGTCGGTGCGGCCGTTGGCGGACGCCTCCAGTACCTCAACGTCGCCAACTCCACCACCGGCAGCGTGACCCTCACCCGCAACATCACGGCGGATGGCATCACCATGGCCGGCCTGGCGGGAGGGGTGCTCGTGAACGACGGCGTCGCAGCCAATGACCGCACCATCACTCTGGATATCTCCGGCGGCGCTGGCAACCTGGACCTGACTGGAACCACGCTCAACCTCAGCGCCGACGACAACCTGACCATCACCGCTGGTACGTACACCGCCACGCTCGGCGCCATTGCCGACACCGGCTCGGAGGACGTGCTCACCGTCACCAGCACCGCCAACACCGCCAGGCTGATCCTTACCGACGACCTCGGCACCAGCGTCACGCCGCTCGGCACCCTGACGCTCGGCGGCGGATTCACCGGCACGACCATCATTGCCGACGACCTGGGCATCTACGTCCAAGACGCTGGCATCGACTTCAGCAGTGGCACGATCCAGGGCGCCACCCAGGGCGGCGAGGATCTCATCGTCAATGCTGGCACCCAAACCTTGACCTTCGGCGCCATCGGCTCCACCACCCGCCTCGGCGACCTGACCGTGACCACCACCGGCCTTACTACCTATAATGGTAACGTCACGGCTGGCTCTCTCACGCACACCGCCGCCGGCGCCATCACCCTCGGCAATACTATTACCATCGACACCGCGGCCGAGAACGGCGCGGTCGACATTCAGAACGCCGCAGGGATCATCAATGCCACCGTGGCCGGCACCCAGGGCCTCAACATCAACGCCGGCAGTGGTAACGTCACCCTCCAAGCCATCGGCACCGGCACCGCCCTCGCCAGCCTCGACGTGAACTCGACCGGCACCACAACCCTCAACGGTAACATCGACACACGCGGCGCCATCGACTTCAGCGGCGCGACCCACGTGACCATCGCGGCCGGCGGCGCCTACGACTCGACCGACGGCGGCGCCCTCCCCGCGGGCGGCAACGTCCTCTTCAACGGCGGCGCCGTCGACGGCGCGGTCAATACCGTCATCAACGCCGGCCAGGACGCCACCGTCACCCTCGGCAACCTGGGCCAGAACACCGCACTCCTGTCCTTGACCGTCACCGCGGACAGCGATTCCGACGCCACCGGCGGCTTGGTCCTCAATGGCGACATCTCCACCTCCGGCGCGACCGGCGTGGTCCTCAGCGCCGCCAATAACATTGACCTGACGCACGACGTGCGTATCCGCACCACCGCGAATGACGGCCCGATTACGTTCGGCGCCGGCGACACGCTGGACGGCGCCTACGCGCTGCGACTCGACGCCAACGGCATCGGCGACGTGACCCTGAGCGAAATTGGCACCGCGACACGCCTGACCGCCTTGACCATCACGGGCGATGCGGTCGCGCTCTCCGCCGCCGACCCGGTCGCCGTGGCCGGCCCCATCGCCATCACCGGCACGGGCGCCTTTACGCAAGGTGACACGGCCGCCACGATCACCACCTCCGGCGCGTCCGGTAACGTGAGCATCGCCATGGGCACGAGCATCGATCTGGATGCGGCCGTGGTCGCCAGCGGCAATGTCATGATGGACGCAGGCACAACCCTGGACGTCGAAGCCGACATCACCGTTACGGACACCGACTCGATCGCCTTGAGCTCCACCGGGGCCATGACCGTCGGCACGAACGTGGACGACACCGACCTGCTCTCGGCCACCGGCGATATCGACCTGGAGAGCGCGATCAGCATTACCGTAGGCGACGCCGACAACGACGCGCAGATCACCACCACCGGCGGCGACGTGAAGGCCAATACGGCCGGGGCCTTCGTCCTGGGCAGCAATCTGCTTAACGCGATCGTCTCCGGCGGCGGCGTGTCCATCGACCCGACCACCGTGAGTATTGGCGGCGCCGGGATTACCGCGGTCAATGATATCCAGGTGACCGCGACCGACACGGTCACGATCAACGCCACCACGGTGACCAGCACCGGCGGCAATGTGCGGATCGAGGCGGACGACGACGCCAACTCCGACAGCGACTTGACCCTCACCGCCGGCACCATCCGCGGCGACACGGTCACCCTCCTGGCCAACAACGGCCGCGTCATCCTCAGCGCCGACCCGAACAACACCCTGGGCAGCATCGTCGTCGGCCAGTCCGACACCGACAGCGACGGCGCCTACGGCGTGCAACTGAACGCCGCGTTGCTCAGCGCTCGCGACAGTATCGACCTGAGCAGCATGACCCGGCCCGTGCAACTGGCGACGGTTGCCGCGGTGACCGTCCAGTCCACGACCGGTGACATTACGTTCGGCGGCGATATCGTGGGCGCCGCGGCGAACACCCACACCTTGAACTTGGATGCGGCCCTGGGAACCGTCACGCTGGTCACCGTCGGTGCCGGCACGGACGTGGACGCACTGGACGTGAACGCCGTGACCCTGAACCTCGGCGGCAACATCGACACGGATGACACGATCGACTTCACCGGCGTCCGCGACGTGGTCCTGACCAATGATGTAACCATCGACGTGACCACGGCCGATGTCGATGACGCGATCCTGTTCAACGGCGCCCAGACCGTCGTGCGCGGCGCCCACAACCTGACCATCAACGCCATTGCGAACACCGCGAACGTGAGCTTCGGCGACGTGCAGGAACTGACCCTGCTGGACGTGAACAACGGCCAGGGCGTGACCTTCAATGGCCTGGTCGATATCCCGGGCAACATCCAGGTCACGGTTTCGGACGAAGTGCAGAACGTTGCCGCCGCGACGATCACGGCCGGCGGTTCGATCGAAATCAGCACTGCGGACTTGGCCGAAAACGTCAATGTCGACGCGGCGATCACCGCCGGCACGACCCTGAGCCTGACGGCGACGCTGGGCGACGTGACCGTGGACGGTGACCTGACCTCCGGCGCCGGCATGACCCTGAGCGCCGCCGGTGCGGCAGGTGACGTGGACATCAACAACGCCTTGACCGCGGACGGCAACCTCGGCATCACCTCGGGCCTGACCACGACCATCGACGCACTGGTGCGTACCACCAGCGGCGGCACGGTCACCATCACTAACGGCACCGGACTGACGATCGGCGTGACCGGCGACATCAACGCGGACGGCGCAGTGACCCAGAACGGCGCCGGCGCCGTCTGGACGGCGGGCGACATCACGACCAGCGGCGACGGGGTCAGCATCGCGACGGCGGTTGTTCTGACCGGCCCGGTCGCTGTGAGTACGGCCGGTGGGAATATCGGTTTCGGCAGCACGGTTAACGGCAATCAGGATCTGACCATCGATGCGGGTGTCGGCACCACCACGTTCAGCAACCTGGTCGGCGGGGATGCGGCCTTGGGTGACGCGGTTGGTGCAGCCATCACCATCAATTCGCTCGGGTCAACAGTATTCACCAACACGGTCGAAACCCAGTCAGGCATCGTCCAGGGCGACGGCGGCACGATTACCTTCATGGGCGACGTGACCGTGGCGGCCGTGGGCGATACGAACAGCAATTTCCGGGGCAACGTCGTCTTGGACGGTCTGACCTTCACCAGCGGCGATGCCATTACCTTCGGCAACGAGGGCGATGACCGCGTGACCCTGTCCGGGGCTGCGGTTACCGTGACTACCGCCGTGACCGGCACGGCCCAGACCTGGAACGCCGCGGTCGACGGGGCCCAGGCCCTGGCAGTGACCACCGGCGCCGGCATCCTCACGATCACCGGCGACATGGGCAGCGTCACGCCCCTGACCTCGATCGCCCTGACCAGCAGCGGCCAGACCTACCTCGGCGGCGATATGACCACGGACGGCGCCGCCGGCGTGGACCTGAGCGCGGCCGACAACATCGACTTGGTCGGTGATGTGCGCATCCGCACCACCGCGAACAACGGCCCGATCACCTTCGGCGCCGGCGACACCCTCGACGGCGCCTTCGCACTGCGCCTCGACGCGCAGGGCATCGGCGATGTGACCCTCAGCGAAATCGGCACCGCCACGCCGCTCACCGCACTGACCATCACCGGCAACGCCGTGGAGTTGCAGGCGGATGACCCGGTCGCCGTGGCAGGCCCCATCGCCATCACCGGCGCGGACGCCTTCACCCAGGGCAACGCGGCGGCCACGATCACCACCACCGGCGCGTCCGGCAACGTGAGCATCGCCATGGGCACGAGCATCGATCTGGATGCGGCCGTGGTCGCCAGCGGTAATGTCATGCTGGATGCGGGCACCACCCTGGATGTTGAAGCCGACATCACCGTCACCGACACCGACTCGATCGCCTTGAGCTCCACCGGCGCCATGACCATCGGCACGGCCGTGGATGATACCGACCTGCTCTCAGCCACCGGCGATATCGACCTGGAGAGCGCAACCAGCATTACCGTAGGCGACGCCGACAACGACGCGCAGATCACCACCACCGGCGGCGACGTCAAGATCAATACGGCCGGGGCGTTCGTGCTCGGCAGCGAGGCGCTCAATGCCATCGCCTCGGGCGGCAAGGTCTCCATCGACCCGACCACCGTCAGCATTGGTGGCGCCGGGATTACCGCGGTGGACGACATCGCCATCACGGCCAGCGGAACTGTCGGGATCAACGCCACCACGGTCACCAGCACCGGCGGCAATGTGCGGATCGAGGCCGACGACGACGCCAACTCGGACAGCGATCTGACCCTGACCGCAGGCACCATCCGCGGCGATACGGTCACACTCCTGGCCAACAACGGCCGCGTCATTCTCAGCGCCGACCCGAACAATACACTCGGCAGCATCGCCTTCGGCCCGTCGAATACGGACAACGACGATGTCGACGGCAACGGCGCCTGGGGGCTACGGATCAACGCCGGGACGCTGACGGCCCGCGACAACATCGATCTGACCGACATGACGCAGCTCACCCTGATCACCACCAACCTCGGCATTACCTCGACCACTGGCGACATCCTCTTCGGCGGCGCTATCGAGAACGACAATGTCGGCGGCGACGACCTGTCCCTGACCGCGACCAACGGCAACATCCTCCTGCGTCAGGTCGGACGCAGCGTGGCCGGTGACGCGCGTATGGGCAACCTCACCGTCGCCAGCAATGGGACCGTCACTCTGATGGGCAGCATCGATACCGACAATAGTGCCGGCACGGACGGCGTGATCGACTTCTCGGATGCCGTCAATGTGGTCCTCGGCGCCAACGTAACCATCAATACGACGAACAATGTGATCAACAGTGCCGATCCCGACGGCGTTGGCGCCGACATCATCTTCGCCAATAACATCGGGTTGCCCGACACTCCGCCGGTCGTCAACAGCCTCTCCGGCCACTACGAACTGACTCTCGACGCCGGGACCGCCAGCGACATCTACTTCGACAACGTCACTGAACTCATGGGCCTGACGGTTAACGACATCGAGGCCCCGGGCCAGATCGGCGCCAACAATGTCTACGTCAAGGGCATCATCGCCATCCCCGGCGACATCACCATCGTTGCCACCAGCGGCGTGACCATCATCAACGCCATTATCGACGATAACTTCACCTTGACCGCCGGCCGCATCGTGATCGGCCCCAGTGACGGCATCGTCGTCACCGGCGACCACAACATCACCCTGACCGCCACCGGCCTCGGCGTCGCCGCAGACGATGGCGATATCCTCATCGGCGCACTGGTCATGTCCTCCACGGGCGACATCACCATGACCGCCGACGACGATATCGTGTTCTACACCGCGGGCGGCCAGATCCGCACCGCCGGCACCGTCAGCCTGACCGCCAATGCCGGTACTGGAGTTGGTGGCCTTACCGTCGGCCGCGGCATCATCGAAGCCAACGGCGTCGCGGATGCCCTGGCGGAAATCTACGCCGGCACCCTCACCATGACCGTCGCCAACGGCTTCATCGGCCAGGCCGACCACACCGCCCCCATCAGCGCGTTCAGTGCCGCATCCGGGCTCGAAACCGATACTGAGGCGGTCCTGACCGCCAGTGTTGGCGCGGCCGGCGCCGGCGATATCTACATCTCCGACCTGAACGACATGTACGTCGACACCATCACCACAGGCACCGGCGATGTAACCCTCGTGGCGGGCCGCAGCATCAATGACAACGCCATCGATACCACCGCCGACATCTTCGGCGACGATATCACCCTGATCGCCGCTACCGGTATCGGCAACGTCCTGCCCCTCGAAATCGACTACAACGCCACCACCGATTCCATCACCGCCACGTCCGCGGCTGGCGACATCAACCTCCTCAACCTCGCCACGGCCAATGCCAGCACCATCAACCTGACCACGGGCGTCGGTGACATCACCTTCGCCCAGACCGGCAATGTCGCTTTGAGCGTGACGTCCGCCACGACCACCGACGGCAGCATCACGATCAGCAACGTCGGCGACGACGCGGCCGCGGATGTCCTCACCCTCGGCACCATCACCGCGGGCGGCGGCGGCGACATCACCGCCTCAACCACCGGCAGCGCCAACATCAGCGTCGAGGGCGCCATCACTGCGACCAGCGACCGCGCCAGCCTCAGCACCCAGACCGGCAGCATCACGAACACCGCCGCCAATACCATCACGGCCGGCGATATCGTCCTGGCCACCACCACCGCGGGTGACATCAACGTCCTTACCTCGACCACCGGCTCGACCATCACGGCCAGCACGGTTGGCGTGGATGACGACATCGCCATCACCAACGCCTCGGCCGTCGAAACGACACTTATCGCAACCACCATCGGCGCGGGCTCTGATATCGCCTTCATCCAGAACGGCGTCGCCGGAACCACCGGCACACTGGTGGCCGAACGCGTCACCACCTTGGACGGCACCGTCCAGATCACCGCCACCGGCGGCGACATCATTGCCACCCTGGTCACGGCCGGCGGCACGAACAACTTGGACCTGACCACCACTGCCAACGGCAACATCGGTCTGGGCCGCGTCTCCGCCGCCGACGCCATCGTCAACCTGACCTCCGATGGCACCATCTACGGTGCCATTGCCGATCAGGTCAACGTCACCGCCGCTACCCTGGTGATCGACGACGCCGACAGCGTCGGGGCCGCCGATGAGGCCATCAACACCAACGTCGACACGCTCACCATCACCGGCGTCAACGGCGACTCCACCAACGGCGACGTGTTCGTCCTCGAGGCCGATCCCGACCTCAGCGGCCTCACGGTCACGACCGCGGTCAGCGCCGACGGCCTGATCGACATCCGCTCCACCGGCGACATGACCGTCACCGGCGCCGTCACCAGCGGCGCCCACAACGACGTCACCCTGGCCGCCACCGATGCCAGCAGCAGCCTCAACATCCAGGCGGTCGTCACCGCCAATGGCGAGGGCAACATCAACGGCATCGCCGGCCTTGACATCAACATCACCGGCACCGGCCGCTTCACCTCTACCGGCGGCGACATCCGACTGACCGCCGGACACGACCTGCTCCTCGACGGCACCGGCGCCAGCACCCCGGATATCCAGACCGCCTCCGGCAGCATCTTTGCCGATGTCGGCAATGACGTCGTCATCTCCGCCCTCACCTCCGGGTTCAGCGCCGGCGACCTCGTCGACCTCAACGTCGGCAATAACCTGATCGGCACCGGCCGCGCCAGCCTTACCAACGATATCATCTCCGCGGAGCTCATTGTCCACCACGTCGAAGGCATGGACGACATCAATACCACCGTCGACAACATCACCGTCCTGGATTCCGATCACGTCGGCGAACTCTCGGTGCGCAGCCAGGCCACCATTCATGAGATGACCGCCGACGGCGTCATCGAAATCTACGTCCGTGGCAGCTTGCTCGCCGTGGGACGGATGACCAGCGGCTCGTCCATCCTCATCGACGGCGCCGACAATGCGAACAACACCGGCGTCTACTCGCTCAACAACGACTCGATCATCGTCGCCCACTCCCTCACCCTCCAGAACCTCGCCGAGGTCGGACTCATGACCCAGGTCCGCGAACTCGCACTCACCGACATCGACGGCGTCCTCGACCGGCTCGACGAAAGCTACGGCAACGGCACTCCTGAGGTCAACGGCACCAAGATCGTCAACACCGGCGCCCTGCAGATCGGCATCGCCGGCACCGGCGGCATCAGCGCCGACATGGACCATGTCGACATCACCGCTGACGACACCATCACCATCACCCAGACCATCGCCACCGGCGTCGCGGGCAGCAATGTCTCGCTCACCAGCACCGGCGGTAGCGTCAACCTCAACAACATGATCGGCGACGGCATCACCGTCCAGGGCGGCGGCACCGTCACCATCACCGCCGACCAGGGCATCTCGTTGCTCGATACCATCACCACCACCGGCGCCGGCAGCGTCACACTCACCGCCGGCGGCGAAATCACCGATACCAACACCGCCGCGCTCGGCATCATCGAGACACCGACCCTCTACATCCTCGGCGCCTCGGCCATCGGCAGCAGCGCTGGCGACGGCGCGTTGGACATCGATGTGGATACGCTTTACATCCACGAAGACACGCTCCCGCCAGATGGCATTCCGACCAGCACCGTCTCGGTCGTGGCCGGCGACTCCTACATCCTCGAAAGCGACGGCCTCACCATCGCCGATGTCAATGTCGATGGCGGCTTCACTCTCACCTCCACCATCGGCGCCATCACCGTCGGAACCATCGACACCAGCAATGACCAGGTCACCGTCGTGGCCACCGCCGGTGCGGTCGCCGTCGATGCCATCACCGCCGGCACCGGCAATGTCACCGTCACCGCCGGCGGCGGCGCCATCACCGACAACAGCCTCCTCGAGGCCCCGGTCAACGTCAGCGGCGGTCTCGTTACCCTCACCGCCACCACCGGCATCGGCGCCGCGGGCGTCGCGGACTTCGACACCACCGCCACCCAGATCGACGCCAGCGTCACCGCGATCGGCAATATCGTTCTCCAGGAAACCGACGGCGTCGAACTGCTCAACGTCGACACCAATGACGGCGCCATCACCATCACCACGGGCGGCGACACCGTCATCACCGACGTCCAGAGCTCGACCGACGCGGCTGCGAACGGCATCACCATCACCGTCAACAACGCCGGCAGTGACGCGGAAATCGGCCTGATCACCATCGGCGCCGGCGGCGTGGACGCCACCCTCGGGGACGTGAGCCTCACGGTCGCCGGCAGTGTCACGGATGCCAACGACAACAGCCTCATCACCGCCGACGACCTGAGCATCCAGACCACCGGCGGCATCGGCAACTCCACCAGCCTGGCCATCAACACCAGGGCCATCAGCTACGCCAACATCAACTCGACCACCGCCGGCGACATCTACCTCAACGAGACCAACGCCATCAACATCACCGACCTGACCATGGGTGCGGCCCTCGGCAGTGTCTGGCTCCAGGCCGGCGGCACCATCACCCAGTCGGCAACCGGGGTCATCAACGCCGGTACCGCCGCCGTCAACGACGGCAATGTGACCCTGATCACCACCGCCGCAGGGGCCGGAAACGTGGTCATTGACGAGATCACCGCAGGGGCCGACAAGGTGACCATCACCAGCGGTGGGACCATCACGCATACCGATGAAGACGGGCTGGACATCACCGCCGCAATCGTCGACTTGGACGCGGTCGGACTCATCGGCGGCGCCGCCGAAACGAATGGCCTGGACCTGAACTCCGCGACCACGATCACTGCGGACACGACCGGAACCGGCGGCGTTATATACCTTGATAATACCGCGGTCACCAACGTCACGGCCAACTTGAACACCGCTGGCATCGGCGGTAACAACGCCATTGACTTCGACCAGAGCGGCGGTGTCGCACTCACCGTCTCCGCCACCACGGCTGACGGCGCGATCAACGTGACCGTGTACGATGCTGGCGGTTCACTGACCGCCCGCAATGTGGTGGCCGGCGGTACCGCCCGGAATGTCACCCTCACCACCGATGCCGCCACTCTCGGCGATATCAACGTCGACAACGTCGTCGCCCTCGGCGATACGGTCCAGATCAACTCGGCCGCCGCCATCGAGGAGAGCAACAACGACGTGACCCCGGACATCACTGCCGCCATCATCGACCTGAATGCGGTGCTGGGTATCGGCAACGACGCGCAGCTCGAAATCTCCGGCCAGACCCTGACCATCGACAGCAGCGCCGGTACCGAGAACATCAATGTGGATAACGTCAGCGCCACACCGGTTACCGTGACCACGCTCACCGTCGGGGTTGGCGCCGGCAGCATCACGTTCGATCAGACCGGCGGCGGCAGCGTCACCTTCACCACAGCCACCACCTTCGACGGCTCGATCAACCTCAGCAACGAGACCGGGAACCTCACCGCCACCACAGTGACCGCTGGCACCACCGGCAATATCACCATCACCACCTATGACAGCGGTGATGTTTCCATCGACACCCTCACCGCGACCGACGACATCGTCACCATCACCTCGGCCGGCGACATCGATGACGATGTGGCCGTCGACGGCACCGACATTACCGCCGCCATCATCAATCTGCTGTCCGTGAACGGTATCGGCGCCACCACGCTCATCGACACCAGTGCGGCGACCATCACGGCTGCCACCACCGGCACGGGCGCGGCCAGCATCGACATCAACAACGCCATCGCCGCCACCGCAAACCTCGCCACCCAGGGCGCCGGCGCCAACATCACCTTCGACAACACCGGCACTCTGACCCTGAACAACGCCGTGGCCAGCGGCACCGGCAACGTTGCGGTCACTTCCACGGCAGACCTCAACGTCGTCGCGGCTAACGCCTTGGTCACCGCCAACGTCGCCACGCACGGCGCCGGCACCATCACCCTCACCGCCGACAGCCTCAACGCCGGCACCGGCAACGTCAATATCGGCACCACCACCAACGCGACCGTCAGCGCCGCCGACGGCACCATCGCCATCGATGGCGTCAATGTCACCCTCGGCAACCTCGGCTTCGACGGCCGCATCGTCACCACCGGCGCCGGCAACGTCACCATCGACGCCAACACCGCCGTCACTATCGCCAACACCACCCTCGACGTGTCCGGGATCGACGCCGGCGGCAATGTCACCATCGGCGGCAACACTACGCCGCTCACCGTCGCCATCAACGGTACTGGGATCGACGCCGACGGCAACGTCACCATCGACGCCGTCACCAGCGTCACGGTCGGACTCCTGACCACCGACCTGGCCGACATCACCGCCGGCGGCGATGTCACTATCGGCGCCACTACCAGCCCGCTCACCGTCACCGTCACCGGCACCGGGATTGAGGCCGTGCGCGACATCACCATCGACGCGCTCGACACGATCACCGTCAACTCGCCGATCGAAAGCACCAACGGCGCCACCATCGTCCGCGTCACCAACGCTGACGGCGCCATCGGCACGATCAACATCGCCGCCGACGTCGGCGGCGATAACGTCCTGATCAGCGCCTCTGACACCACGGCCAACACCGCCGTCGTCAATGTCACCGCCGACACCGAAAACACCATCGGCGGCACCACCATCACCGCCAATGACGGCACGGTCAATGTCGCCGCCAACGTCACGGCCGCCGACTACCTCGCCATCAACGCCGACACCCTGGTCAACCTCAGCGCCGGCGACGCGGGTGGCAGCCACACGCTCCTCGCCGAACACAACATCGACATCAACGGCCCGGCCATCATCAACGGCCTGACCGCCACCACGCTCACCGTCACCAGCCAGACCGGCAACGTCCGGTTCGCCGCCACCCTCGACGACGACGCGGTCGCCGCCATCCACAACCTCGTGGTCAACGCGCCCAGCGGCCTGGCCGACTTCAACAGCACCGTCGGCATCGTCACCCCGATCAACAACATCGTCATCACCGCCGAGGACATCGAGTTCAACGGCAATGTCACCGCCACTGTCAATATCGATATGAGCGGCAGCGGCACAACCACCCTGGCCGTGCCCGTCACCCTCACCGCGAACACCGGCAGCGTCAGCCTCAGTGACGATCTGATCGGCGCCTTCAACCTCACCGTCAACGCCACCGCCGGCAATGTCTCCATCAATGACATGGGCCAGGGCGGCCCGGCCCCGACACAGTTGATCGTCGATGCCAACACCGCGACCCTGAACGGCGACGTCACGGTTGCCGGCCTGGTCACGCTCGAGGACACCGTGGGCACAACCCTGGCAGTCACACTGCTGAACGACAGCACCATCAACAGCTCCGACATCGTCGGCGCCACCACCATCGACCTCGACGACACCGTCATCGACGGGCCGTTCGCACTGGCCGTGTCCAACGTCAATGGCCTCATCCGCCTCGGCTCCATCGGCCAGACGAACCAGTTGCGCGCGTTCAGCGCCATGTCCGGCGACAATGGCATTGACCTCACCGCCAACGTCCGCGCTGACGGCACGGTCAGCCTCGAAGCCGCCGGCGCCGACGGCATCGACCTCGAAGCCACCCTCACCATCCAGTCCGACCTGGACGACATCGTCCTCGCCGGCCCGGTCGACGCCACCACCGCCGGCGTCGAAGCCCTGACCCTGACCGCTGACCACGGCACCATCTACGCCGAGTCCATCGGCACCAATGTCCAGGTCGGCACGCTCGACTTCAATGCCGACGCCGCCGAACTGGCCGGCGACATCACCGCCAACCGCGTCAGTACCGCCGATGTCGGCCTCACCACCCTGGCCGCAGATGTGACCATGACGGTCACCGACTCCGCCGCCGGCGTCATCGACCTCGGCGACCTCGACGGCACACACACCCTGACCCTGATCGCCACCGGCGCCGCGTCCGGGATCCTGCTCGACGGCGGCAACATCGGCGCGCTCGCCATCACCGACGTCGGCACCAACGGCGTCGTGTTTGCCGAAGCCTTCAGCACCACCGGGAACCTGACGGTCAACATGGTTGGCCTGCTCGAAGGCATTGACGGCAACGTTCTGGTCAGCGGCCCGCTGAATGCCGGCGGCAACCTGACCCTGGTCACCACCGGCACCGGCGCGGATATCACCTTGGATGCCGGGACCACCGCCTCTGGCGCCGTCACCCTGACCAGCATCGACATCCTCGACATCAACGCCGCCGTCGTCGCCGGCACCTCCATGACCCTGACCAGTGGCGGCGACTTCACCGACATCCAGCTCGGCGCCGACCTCCAGGCCGGCAGCGACATCCTGATCAATGACCACCTGCGCATCGATACCGATGTGTCCATCACCAGCCTGGGCGGCAACGTCACCATGTTCGCCGGCCAGGAGATCAACGCCCTCGCCGTCGGCAACGACGCCGTCATCACCGGCGACACCGTTACCGTCCGCGGCATCGGCGTTGAAGGGACCCTCGCTGACCCGGACATCACCATCGACGCGACCAATGTCATCTTTGACGGCCCGGTCTTCGTCGCCAACCTCCTCGACGTGAACGCCGGGTTCGCCACCGCCACCGGCACTGCCGGCGCCTTCACCAGCACCGTGGTGGGCGGCGACCTCGACTTCGGCATCACCCCGATGGACGGCAACGTCGACTTCACCTTCACCGCCGCCACCGACGGCCAGGTCACCCTCGGCGCCATCGGCCCGAGCGCCAACAGCGTCACGGTCGACACCAGCGGCCTCGGCGGCCGCACGACCCTGAACGGCAACATCGTCGTCGACAACGGCAATATCGACCTGTCCGCCACCGAAGTCGTCGTCCTCAACAACGACGTCATGCTCCAGACCACCGGCGGCACCGGCGACATCCTGCTCACCGGCGGCGCGGTTGACGGCGCCTTCAACCTCACGGCCTACGCCAGCAACGACATCTTTACCGATGGCATCGGCGCCACCATCGCCCCGACCGAGATCACCATGACCGCCGCCCGCGAACTGACCGTCGGCGACAACATGACCGCCGTCGACCTGATCGACCTGACCGCCAACGCGGTCGCCGGCGCCCTCGGTGCAGGCTTTGACTTGAACATCCTCAGCGGCAACCTCACCGCCAACCTGGTCAACCTCACGGCCACCAACCAGGACGTCATCATCGACTCGGCCCAGGCCAACGGCGCCGGCAGCACCAACGTCTACGCCGGCACCGATATCGACATCAACAACACCATGAGCGCGGATGGCGACATGGCGTTCGTGGCCGGCCAGAACATCATGATCGGGAACAACATCACGGTCGATGAGGACTCGCTCATGGCTTTCGACGCCGTCGGCACACTCACCCTGGCCGACGCCGCCGTGCCTGCTACCCTCCAGGCCGAGGACGGCGACATCAGCATCAGCGCCGGCATCGTTCTCATCGGCGATGCGGGCAACGCTAACCGCGCCGTTGTCACCACGACCGGCATCGGCGACATCTCCGTGCGCAGCACCACCGGTAACGTCGATATGAACACCGTCGCCAGCACCGAGATCATCTCGGGCGGCGAACTCCGCATCGACTCGGCCAACGACGTCAATATCCGCGGCCAGCGCGGCATCTCGTCCCAGGAAATCCTCCGCGTCACCGCCACCGGCGACATCGTCCTGGACGTCATCAGCGCCACGCGCGGCATCCGCTCCGAGAGTAACTGGGTCGCCCTGCGCGCCGGCACGGACGGCACGGGTGTGATCAACCACATCTCCGGCCTCATCTACGGCTTCCTCGGCGTCAACATCAGCGGCTCCACCGTCACCATCGGCCCAGTGACCAGCGATGGCGACATCTTCATGGACAGCACCGGCACCCTGACCATCAACGGTGTGATCATCGGCGCCGGCGACATCTTCATGGACAGCGCCGATAACATGGCCATCAACTTCTCCGTCACCGGCGATGGCGATATCTACGCCACCTCCGAAGACGCCATGAACATCGCCGCCCCGATCACCAGCATCTCCGGCGACGTGCGCCTCACCGCCAACAACGCCATCGTTGACGATTTCGACGCCACCGACGACCTGACCATCGGCGCCAACGTGGTCGGCAATAACGTCCTGTTCCGCCTCGCCGACGGCAGCGCGGCGGACAACGGTGAGGACATCCTCCTCAATGTCGACCTCAGCAACACGAACGAAAACGGCTCCTACACCTTCGTCACCGAGAACGCCGGCCAGGATGTCGTCCTCGGCGCCGCACGCACCATCACCACCGACGGCGGCGATGTCAGCTTCATGACCGCCATCACCGAAACCGCCGCGTCCGGCCTCATGATCACCACCGGCGAGGGCGATGTCCGCCTCGAAACCGTTACGTTCACCAACGACGGCGCCGGCCTCGAGGTCGTCTCCACCGGGACCACCAACCTGTTCGGCAACATCACCACCGCGGACGACATCGTCGACTTCGACGCGGCCGCCAATGTGGTCCTGGGCGCGGACGTCACCATCGACACCGGCGCTGCCGGCGCAGGCGACATCCTCTTCTCCAACGCTGGCGCCAACAGCCTGTCCGGCGGGTTTGACCTGATCCTCACGGCCGGCACCGGCAATGTCACCCTCGACAATGCTACGCAACTCACCAGCCTGACCGTCGCCAACGGCGCCGCCACCGGCGCGACCAACGTCACCTTCAACGGCGCCATCGACATCCCCGGCGCCGTCCTGGCACGCGCCATCGCCGCCATCGACGTCAACGGCCTGCTCGACAGCGGCAATGACGTCACCCTCGTGGCCGGAACCACCATCGCCACCAACGCCGCCGGAACCATCGTCGCCAACGACGACGTGACCCTGGACGCCGGCACCACCGTGACCACCGCCGCGCCGATTATCGCCGGCGACCTGGTCAACATCGACGGCGCCACTGGCGTCACCATCGGCGGCGACATCGAGGCCGACGGCCTCGTCGACATCAATGCCACGGCCAACAACGTGACCATCGGCGCCTTCACCGTCGCCGGGGACGGCGTCAACCTCACCGCCGGTACCCTGATCGCCCTGACCAACACCACCCTGGACGGCAAGAACAACAAGGTCGACGTGCGCAGCGCCGTCACCATGGAAGGCTCGATCACCGTGGTCAGCGACAACGGCGATGTCGACTTCGACAGCACGATCGTCGGCGTGGCCGGCGGCACCGACGATGACCTCACCGTCGAGGCACTCAACGGCACCGTCAACTTCGCCAACTCTATCGGCGTGGCGCAGGAACTCCGGTACCTCACGGTCGCCGCTAACCTGATCGATATGAACGACCTCGCCAACGTCGGCGCCGCGGGCGCCGGCAACGAGGGCGTCACCCGCCTGATCTTCAACGGCGACGCCCAGCTCGGTGGTGACATCTATGCCACCACCACCGTCCTGCTCGACGAGGGCGACGTGACCCTGACCGACGACGCCATCCGCACTATCCAGGTCACCGGCCTTGGCGGCGCCATCACCATCGTCGGCGACGTGAATGCCGACGCGGACAATAGCCGCTCCCTCGTCCTGATCACACCCACCGCCACCGGCTTGGTCACCCTCGGAACCATGGGCGAAACGGGCATCAACCCCGAGTCCCTTACTGTCACCGCCAACCAGTTGATCCTCAACGGCGACCTCAGCATCGACGGCAACGTCGACCTCGACGCCGCCACCACGACCACGGTCCAGCGCGACCTGACCATCGACACCACCGCGGAAGCCGGTGCCAAGACCATCAGCTTCGCCAACATCAATGGCACCAACGCCCTGACCGTCATGGGCGGCGCACTCGCGACCGTGAACCTGGGCATCGACGGCGGCGCGATCGAGGCCATCACCCAGCTCACCGGCCTCACGGTCGATGCGGCGACTCTCATCAACGTCGACGCCACCATCAACATGCCGGGCGCCGTGAGCCTGTCCGGCCCCGTGGTCCAGGACGCCACCATCGGCGGCACGGAAGCCCCGGCTTCGGTCCTGGTCGACGGCATCCTGGCCATGAACGCCGACATCACCGCGGTCAACGACATCACCCTCAACGGCGCCGTCACGCTCGGCGTCGCCGCCCGGACCGTCACCTCGACCGACGGCAACATCGACATCAACGCTGACGTCAGCGGCGCCCAGAACCTGACCCTGTCCGCCACGGACGGCAATGTCTCGCTTCAGACCATCGGCGAAGCGGTCGCCGGCCTCGACGCCACCGACCCGACCCTGCTCGATGTCAACTCCGACAGCGCCGACCTCAACGGCAACCTCTCGATCGCCGGCAATATCCTGCTCGACGGCGTGGGCCAGACCACCCTGCAGCAGGCGGTCGTCATGAGCACCAGCGCCAATGGCGATGTGACCCTCGGCGCGATCGACGGCCAGAAGAGCCTGACCATCACCTCGGACGGCATCGTCACCCTCGCCAACGGCGACATCGGCAGTCTTATTATTAATGACGCGGACGACGACGGCGTGGCCGCCGGCCCGGCCGTCAACTTTGCCGGCAACTTCGCCACCTCCGGCGGCGTCACCGTCGGCACCAGCATCGACGGCGACCTGTTCGTGACCGGCACCATCCAGGCCGGCGGCCCGGTCAGCTTGACCACCACCAATGCCGGCACCGCCGGAATCGGCGATATCCTCATCACCGGCACCGTCGCCGGCGACAGCGTGACCCTCGCCACCGACGACGCGGACTTCGTCCAGCTCGGCGGCGAAGTCAATGCCGGCAACGGCCTGGTCGACATCCAGGACGACGTGCTCCTGACCGCCGACTCCATCGTCTCGAGCGCGGACGGCGACGTCGACTTCGACCAGACCGTCAGCGGCGCCCAGAACCTGAACGTCAACGCGCTCGGCGGCACGGTCAACTTCCGGAACATGGTCGGCACCCCGACCCCGCTGACCTCACTCGAGGTCCGCGCCTCCGATACGGTGTTCGCCAACACGGTCATCGTGGCCGCGGGCGGGCTCCTCGTCGAAGGCTTCGGCGGCACCACCACCTTCACCGGCAACGTCACCAGCGGCGGCAACATTGAGATCAACGACAACGTCGTGATCGCCGGAACGCCGCTGACGATCAGCACCGCGGCCGCCAATGCCGATATCCGCATCCTCGGTACCGTCAACGCTGCGGCCGCCGGCACCCAGGCCCTCACCCTGGCAGCCGGGGCCGGTGACATCATGGTCGAAGACTCCATCGGCGACACCGCCGAACTCGCGAGCCTGACCATCACCTCCACTGGCATCACCGAACTGAACAACGAAGTGCGCACCAGCGGCGCCATCAACCTCGCCGGCGTCGCAGCCCTGACCCTCGGCAGCAACGTGTCCATGGTCAGCAGCGCCAGCGGCGCCATCACCCTGGGCACCGCCATCGCCGACACGGTGAACGGCGCGTTCACCCTGGCCGCGCGCACCGGCGGCACCATCACGGTCAACAGCACCGTCGGCGCCGTCGAGGCGCCCGTGGTGATCGACCTCAACGGCGGCACCTTGGTGACGCTGAATGGCGCCGTTACCGCCGCCGACGTGCTGACCGTCAACGGCGGCATCGTCAACGCCAACTCGGTCCTCACCGCCGGCACCACGGCTGGCATCACCGGCACCACCATCAACCTGGCCAACGGCTCGAATGTGATCGCGGACACCGCCAACATCACCGGCACGACCCTGGTCAACATCACCGGCACGCAGAACAACACCGCCGGCGCCACAACCTACAACGCCCCGTCCACGGTCGTGAACGGCGCCGGGATCACGGTCTCCGCCCTGGACGACCTGGTCTTCAACGGCCCCCTCACGGTCTCCAATGCGGCTGCCGCCAACACCATCCTGTCCCAGGACGGCGACGTGGTCTTCAACGGCCAGGTTAACCTGGACGTCGACACCGAGATCGAGGCCACCAACGGCAACATCGACGTCAACGCAGCCATCGAGGCGGTCACTGGCAACGAAGACCTGACCCTGACCGCCCCGGACGGCACGGTCTACCTCCAGACCGTCGGCGCCGCCACACGCATCGGCGACCTCGTCATCAGCTCGGACGCCGCGGAACTGGCCGCTGACATCATGGCAGCTACGGTCACCACCACCGCCGTCGGCCTGACCACCATCGTCAATGACCTGACCATCGACGCCAACGGCGGCGGCGGCGCGGTCGTCATCAACCTCGGCGACCTCGAGGGCGCCAACCAACTGACCCTGCGCGCCACGGCCGCGGGCAATGACGGCGACATCACGGTGCGCGACGGCGACCTCAGTGCCCTGTTCATTGACGATTCGCGCCATGTCACGTTTGCCGGCGACATGGCCACCCTCGGCGACACCACGGTCGACACCGCCATCACCGGCACGATCACGGTGAACGGCTCCGTGGGTGCCGTCGGCGCCCTGACCTTCGTCACCGCCGGGACCAACCTCGTCGACGTCATCGACATCAACGGCGCCGTGCGCGGCGCCGAGGGCGTCACCCTCACCGCCACCGACGGCAACATCGCCATCGACGCGGCCGTCCAGACGGTCAATGCCGGCGACATCGTCATCACCGCCGGTGACAATGTGAGCATCGGCGCCGTCGCCAATGCCTCCGTGACCGGCGGCAGCGGGACGGTGTACATCGACTCCGGCAATACCGTCACCCTCGGCGGCGCTGGCGCCGTCCGCGGCGAAATCGTCATGAACGGCAACGGCGGCGTCATTATCGACGCCCCGGTCGCCATCAATATCGGCGCCACTGCGGGCGCCGACAACTGGTCTGGCATCGATGCCGGCTATGTGGCCCTGGGCCAGACCGTCACCCCCAACACCATCACCATCGGCAGCCCCAACGCTGGCGCCGAAGTGTTCGGGATCATGTCCGCGTTTGACACGGTCATGACCGCGACAGATACGATCACCCTGAACCTCAGCGCCGACGCCCTCGTCGAGAGCACCACGGCCAACGTCACCATGACCGTCAACAACACGGACGGCGACGTGGGCACGATCAATATCGCCGCTGACGTCATCGGCGAGCTGGTCACCATCACGGCGTCCGATACCAGCGGCGCGGTCGAAACCATCAACCTCATGGGCACGGACAATACCAGCGGCTCGACCATCGTCGACGCCAACGACGGCACGGTCAACATCACCGGCGTCCTCACGGCCCTGACCGACATCGACCTCAACGGCGACGCCAACATCAATATTGGCGCCAACGTCACCGCCGGCGACGACGTGCGCGTCTACGACCGCGCCCGCCTCACCAACACGGTCACCGTCGAGGGCGCCGCCGGCGATGTCACCTTCTTCGCCACCGCAACCGCCGATGCCGCCGGACGCGACCTCACCGTCAATGCCGGCAAGACCGCCACCTTCCACAGCCTCACCAACGTCGGCGGTGCGTACATCGACGACGTCACGGTCAACGCCATGAACGTCGCCCTCAACAACACCGCCGCCAGCCAGATCGCTGGTGCACTCCTGGTCACCGGCAGCAACGGCACCGCCACCAACGCCGGCCTGGGCTTGATCGCCGGCGGCAACGTGACCATCAGCGACAAGGACGTGACCGTCAGCGGCCTGCTCACCTCCACGACCGGCACGGTGACGCTCACCGCCGAAGACACCCTGAATGCCACTGCCGCCATCACCGGCGTCAATGTCGACCTCAATTCCGAGACCGGCGGCATCAGCTCGACCGCGCTGATTACCGCGACCACCGGCTACCTCTACGCGGACGCGGCCGACACCGTCACCCTCGCCGCGGTCACCACCGGCGGCGCCATCGACGTCGGCCAGCACGGCGGCGTCCCGAACGGCCACATCACCTTCAACGGCACCGTGGCCGCGGGTGGCGCCATCACGGTCGACGGCAATGCCGACATCCTCGTCGTCGGTGCCATGGACAGCGCCTCGACGGTCAACATTGACGCTGGTAACCTGCTGAGCGTCAGCAGCCCGATGGGCGGCACGACCATCACCCTGAACGCCAATGGCGCCATGCTCATCAACGGCACCGTCACCGCGGACGCCGGGTTCGTCGCCATGTCCGCGGACGACGACGTCACCATCAACGCTCAGGTCAGCGCCACCACCAACACCATGATTGGCGCCGGCCTGAACCAGACCATCAATGCCTCCATCCTCGCCGGCGACAACATCGGCATCCTCGCGGGTGGCGATATCACCATCATGCCCGCCAGCGACATCGTCATCCAGTCGGCCGATGCGGCCGCGGATGGCGGGACCATCACCCTCGAGGCCGGTGGCAGCATGGCCATCTCCTCCGAGAACGATGGCGCCACCACCATCACCACCGACGACGCCGGCGGGACCATCACCCTGCAGGCCGCGAATGTCCTGGAGTTGACCGAAGTCACCTTCGACACCGACGGCGCCGGCAGTGACGTGAACGTCGGGTCCGGTTCCGAACTCTACGTCACCGACAGCACCTTCGGCACGGCCTTGGATCGCGTCAACGGCAGTGTGACGATCGGCGCCTACGAAGCCGCCAATGGCGGCGAAGTCTGGGCCGACTACCTCGAAGTCAACGGGACCGACATCTATGCGGCCGTCGACATCTCGTTCCTCTCGGATACCGCGTCCTACTTGTCCGCCGTGACCGCCAACGCCACGAATAGCATCTTCGCCGACGTCACCGCCGGCCCGTTCGCGGCGGAGGACACGCTGATGACCGCTGTCAACGGCATGATTGGCATCGCCGCCACCACCGTGACCATTGACGGCGACAGCAGCCTGGTGGCTACGGACGCCGACGCCGACAACAACGGCAGCGTCTCGATCATCGCCGAGGGCGACATCGACCTCAGCACCACCCTGACCGTCCCGACCAACCTGATCGTCAGTGCCAACAACGACATCACCATCGCCTCGAACAGCGGCGACATCACGCTCGGCACGACGGGCGGCGCCTCGGGCAGCATGACCTCAACTGAGGGCGACATCGACCTCAGTTCGGGTGGCAATACGACGCAAGTCACCGGCACCATCACCGCCACCGCCGGCAACGTGACTGCGGTCGCGCTCGGTGACTACGTCCAGGCCCCCGGCACCGCCGTCGCCGCCGGCACGGACCTGGCGGTCGCCCCGGTCAGCATCGACATCACCGGCGCCAATGTGGTTCTCGACACCCTCACCACCGTCGACGGCGACGGCAGCACGGTCACGGTCACGGCCACGGGCCCGGAGGGCGACATCACGGTCTCCGATGTTGATGCCGCCGCTGACATCACGGCCGACAACGTCGTCCTGACCGCCGTCGGCAGCATCGGCAGCGACCTGAAGTCGGGTGGCGTGGCGGCCCCGATCAATATCAGCAGTGCCGAGCTCATCGCTGCCAACACCACCGGCAAGGACGCCGTCATCAGCCTGACCAGCACCAATGCCAACGCGGTGGTCCTCACTGCCTCGACGCTCGGTGAGAATTCGGACATCTACTTCGCGCACATTGACACCAATACCACGGACCTCAGCAATCTGCTGACGCTGGCCAGCGTCACAACCGTGAATGGCGACGTCAACGTCACCTCGAACGTCACGGTGGATGCGGTTGTCGTTTACGCCTACGACAGCGACAGCCTCAACGGTCCGATCAACGGCATCGAGGACGATGCGCACAGCATCAGCATCACCACCAGCGGCGCGGATATCAATACCTTTGATGTCCAGGCCGATTACGACGTCGTCCTGACCACGAATGGCGGCGACATAGTCATCGGCGCGCCTGGCATTATCGCCGGGAACGACGTGATCATCCTCCCGGGTGGCGGCACCGTGATCATCGGCCCGCCGGGCCCGGGGCCGGTTGTGCCCCCGATTGTGACCAGTGGCGACGTGGTCGTGTACCAGGCGGGCGATATCCTGCTCAGTGACTTCGCCATCGACGCCGGCGGGAACGTCACCCTGACCTCGACCCAGGGCTCCATCCTGGAAATCCTCGATGCCCCGGGCCCGGACGTCGGACCCGCGGAAGGCTGGAACATCAGGGCTGGCGGCAACATCACGCTGTGGGTCGGAAACCACATCGGCAGAATCGATCCGTCGGAAGGCGGCCCAGACCCGCTCGACGTCGTGGCCGGTGGCACCCTCTCCGTGGGTGCGTTTAACAACTCCCCGAACTTCCCGGACCGCTACGACGACTCGTTCTGGGCCTTCATCCGCGGCAGCTCGGGCGACGACAGCATCCACTACCTCGGCGGGCCGGGTGGTACACCGCCGGGCATCATCGAATGGAACGGCATGGCCTGGGGCGGCCCGGAAACCGCACTGCTCGAACTCGGCCAGGGCGAGATGTTCATCAGCGAAATGCGCGCCCAGGAAGCCCGCTACGAGAAGAACGTCTGGAACTTCGGGTTCCTCTACTTCCCGCATATCTGGGGCTTGATGGACGAAGTCCCGGGCAGCATGTCGATCGAATGGATTCTGGACGGCAAGGGCACCATCCAAGGCCTGCCCGCCGGCGTAGGCCCGACCGAGATCAACATGAACGACCTGGACAACACCTTCAGCTACAACAAGTAGTCTTTGGAGCGCCCGCGTCCTCGCGGGCTAACGCAGCACCCAAGGCCGGCCGTGCCCCCCGCACGGCCGGCCTTCTCTTTCCCCCTCCGCCCCACTGCCTCCGCCAGTGCCCCTCCGCCAGTGCCCCCCCGCCAGTGGCGCGGGACCTCTGGGACCGCAGCAGGGTGCCTCGGGGCCGTCCCGGCCCGAGTCCCCCGCCCGGCCCCCGGGCGGCATCCGGAAGAACCAATGCGTGCGGATGCCCGCCCGCGGTACCCCGGAGAGACCGCATGCAACCTCGGTCCGAGACGGACCCGAGGGCACCCTGCTGCGGTCCCGGAGGTCCCGCGCCACTATGCGTGCGGAGAGTCGCGCGCGGTACCCGGAGAGACGGTACGCAACCTCGGTCCGAGACGGACCCGAGGCACCCTGCTGCGGTCCCGGAGGTCCCGCGCCACTATGCGTGCGGAGAGTCGCGCGCGGTACCCCGGAGAGACCGCATGCAACCTCGGTCCGAGACGGACCCGAGGCACCCTGCTGCGGTCCCGGAGGTCCCGCGCCACTGTGCGTGCGGAGAGCCGCGCGCGGTACCCGGAGAGACCGTATGCAACCTCGGTCCGAGACGGACCCGAGGGCACCCTGCTGCGGTCCCAGAGGTCCCGCGCCACTGACCCGCGCCACTGCCCCCGCCGCTCGTTGGCACAAAACGTGCAAACGGAAACAGGCAGGTGCCGCAACCAACCTCCGCGGCGCGCGGGTATGCGCACGACGCAGTAAGGGATGGGCCATGTGGAGGGTCCGAAAGCGAGGTCAACCGGAAGGCGTCATTCCTGTTCGTCATCCAGCATCATAACTCATCAATGACAAGGCATTTACACCGGCAAGTTGCCCCCAAACACAGTCAGATCACGCCGGTCAGCAACCACCACAATGTGGTACACGTTTTTTCTTCGTGCTTGTGTTTTCATGTACTGATGCAGTATAATACTGGAGATGGTTGCCGATTTCTTGAATGTTAGAATCTGAGAAACACAGCGGCGACTTTTCTCCAGGTTCGGTCACAGAGCGCCACACCGAGTGGCGAATTCAGTGACCGCATTCTGCGGTTGTGTCTCTGTGTGGATAGATCCATAGAAATTGTTCGTAGCGTGGGTAAGTAGCGCCGCACAGTGGCGCGGGCCAGTGGCGCGGGACCTCCGGGACCGCAGCAGGGTGCCTCGGGGCCGTCTCGGCCCGAGTCCCCCATCCGGAGCCCAAAATCGCAAAGGAATACTGGTTGCTAGGTTGTCAAGTTGCTAAGTTGCTAAGGACACTCCCCCCCTTAACAACCCAAACAACCCAACAACTTAACAACTCAACAACCCCGAACCCCGAACCCTTGAACCTCCGCACATGAACATGATCGAGACAATCCGCACCTTCGTTTTGCACAGCCCGTTCTGTCCGTTTGGCATTTGTCTCTCGGACGGGGCCAGCATACCGGTTCGGCACCCGGAGATGATCGCCCTCGACCCGAACGGGCGTTCCGCGATCGTCTACCGTGATGATGGCAGTTTTCAGATCCTCAACCCGCAGCAGATCACGCGCGTCGAGGTGACCGTCAACGCGTGAATCCGGATGTAACCGCAAAGAAACGCAAGGACCGCAAAGGAATATCTGGTTGCTAGGTTGTCAAGTTGCTAAGTTGCTAAGGACACTCCCCCCCCTTAACAACCCAACAACCTTGAACCCCGAGTTGTCAGGTTGCTAAGTTGTTGAGTTGCTAAGTTTCCAGGCTCCCCCTCAACAACTCACTGATCACTGATCACTGATCACTGATCACTGATCACTGATCACTGATCACTGATCACTGATAACTGATCACTGATAACTGATTACTGATAACTGATAACTGACCAGACTAGAACATAAGGCAAACCAAAGGAGGCTACCCAGTGAAGACCAGAATGCAGAAGTGGCTGGCAGGAATCGTCATGGCAGGAGTCGGATTGGTGACGTGCGGGGACGCAGCGGCGGCAACCCTCACCCTGTTGAGTCCGAGTGCGGGTGGCACCTACAACGGCACCATCAACTGCCGCGCCTACAAGAGCCCCGGGAACGTGAATAACACGTTCTTTGGGTACAGCCTTCTGGCCCCGTCCACAACGATCAGTTTCGCGGGCAATACGATCTCGGGGAGTTTCACGGGGTGCGGTTTTACCGCCGTGGCGCCGAATAACACGCTCTATGTTGCCGGCAGCACGAGCAATAACGGGAGTTACACAGTAACCGGCGGTAACTTCACGACGACGATCACCGTCTCGGTGGGGCTGAATGCAGAGTCTGCCGGCGCCTCCGTGCTGTTGTGCCACGACATCGGCAGCGGCGGGGCGGGCTCCACCCCCACGGTGAACTGGAACTCGCAGGACGCGGTGAATCACCCCCTGACCGCGAACCTGAACAACAGCCCCGTCTACATCTCGGCCATCAACAATCCTGGCGCCGGCAATTGGACCTCCGCGTCTCCACGCTCGATCACGGTGAACAACAAGGCCTCGATCGCGTTTTCGCTCTCGAGCAGTCAGGCGACCGAGGGCAATTCGGGCACGACTACGCACTATGTGGCCGTGAAACTCACGGTGCCCGGCGGCGCGACACTGGCCAACCAAGTCGATTTCGTGGTCAGCGATGCCGGCGGCGGCACCGCCGCGTCCGGTGTCGACTACACCGCGTTTGGGCCGGTCCCCAGTTACTTCGCAAGCGGCTCGGCGAATAACTCGACGGTGACGGTTCCCCTTATTGGCGTGGACATCCTTGGCGACACGACAACCGAGTCCGACGAGACGATCAACCTGTCGCTGGCCTTGGCCGGGGGCGAGACAGACGCCGCGCTCGGCACCCAGACGACGCACCAGATCACGATCCCGAACGACGATGTGGCGCCGTACGTCACTGCAATCACCCGCTACAACCCCGCGACCGAGACCACGACCGCCTCGCCAGTGGTGTTCCGGGTCACGTTCAACTCCGAGGTGCAGAATGTTGCCGTCGGCAGCTTCTCCATCGATGCCCCCGGCGGCAACCAGGCGGGTGCGACGATCGATTCGGCCGTCGGTTCGGTGGGCGGTCCCGTGTACTTCAGTTCGTGGGACGTGAGCGTGACGCCCGCCAGCGGCGCCGGCTCCGCCGGGCAGTTGAGCATCGACCTGAGCACGATCGGGACCATTCAGGATTCGAACACGACCTTGCTGGCGTCAACGTTCACCGCCGGCCAGTACTACAACATCAACCAAGCCCCGGCCGTGAACCTGGATGTCGGCGGTCCGACCACACCGGACTATACGGCAGCGTTCACCGAGCAGACGCCGGTGAACATCACCAACAGCCTAACCGCCACAGTGACCGACGCCGACAGCACGAACCTCGCGAGCATGACTCTCACGCTGACGGCACGGCCGGACGGGAACGGCGTCGAGAGCCTCACCGCGAACACGGGCGGGACATCGGTGGTGGCGGCCTACACCGCCGCGACCGGTATCCTGAGCCTGACCGGCAGCGACACGCCGGCGAACTACCAGACCGTGCTGCGCACCGTCCAGTACGCCAACACCTCAGAATCCCCTACCACGACCGACCGCACCATCACGGTTGTGGCCAACGACGGGTTCAGCAACAGCACCACCCGGACGGCCACCGTCACGGTCACACAGGTGAACGACGCGCCGGTGATCACCAGCGACGGGGGCGGTGCGGCGGCGGCGGTGAGCGCGGCGGAGAACCAGACGGCGGTCACGGACGTGAACGCCACGGACGCAGACGTGCCGGCGCAGACGCTGACGTACTCGATTTCAGGCGGTGCGGACGCGGCGGCGTTCTCGATCGTTGGTGCGACGGGCGTGCTGACGTTCACGGTCGCGCCGGACTTCGAGAACCCGACGGACCTGGGCGACACGGCCGGGAACAACACGTACGTGGTCGAGGTGACGGTGACCGACGACGGGGCGCCGAACCTGACGGACGTGCAGACGATCACGGTGACGGTGACCGACGTGAACGATCCGCCGGTGATCAACTTTGTGAACGGGGATGTGTTGACCTATGATGTGGGTGCGGGCGCATTGGCGCTGGACCAGAACCCGCCGGCGGCGGCAACGGTGACGGACGTTGACAGCCCGGACTTTGCCACGGGCACGCTGACGGTGGACATCACCGCGGGTGGTGACACGGCAGAGGACGTATTGGGCATACCGACGGAGGCCTTGGCCATCGGTGCGGTGCAGACCAGCGGCGCGAACGTGCAGTATTCGAGTGACGGCCTGGGGTGGACGACGATCGGCACGTACACCTGGACGCCCGGCACAGGCGTGTTGCAGGTGACGCTGAACGCAGCGTCGAACACGACGAACAGCGCCGTCCTGATCCGGAAGATCACGTACACGAACACGGACATCGTCAATCCGACGCCCACGGCGCGCACGGTGCGCTATACGCTGACGGACGGGGATGGCGGCACGAGCAATCAGCCGACGGTGACGGTGAACATGGTCTTCGGCACCATCTCGATCACTGGGCCGGCGACGATCATCGAGGGTGACTTCTTCAGTGTGCAGCTTGGCCTGGACAACGCCGCCGCACGGCAGGGGTTGTTTGTGCAGCTCACCTACGACCCGCTTGAGGTTGAGTTCCTCGATACCGAGTCGGATGCGGTCACGACCTTGGGCGGCCGCGTGACGGGCACCGTGGAATGGGCCGACGACAACAGCGGCACGGCCTACGTCTGGGTGATTGACCCGCTCGGCGAACCCGTGATTGCCGCCGGGACCGGCGATATCCTTGACGTCCGGTTCAAGGCCAGGATAGCGAACTTGGGCGCCGATGTGACGGTTACCGTGGCGAGCGCGACGACGATTGTCACCAGTGGCGATGCGGTCAACGTTGCCGGCACACCCGCGAATGCCGTCATGGCCGTGGACGTGAAGGAGGTCGTTGGGACCAGTGTACTGAACATCAGCGGCGCCGCGAACGCGCGAGAGTTCAACTGGGTCGAGATTCCGGTCGTGCTCACCTATCCTGCCGCTCTGGATGCGTTGTTCTTCACGGTCACTTACGACGCCACCCAGGTCGAGTTCCTGAACAGCCAGGTCGATGCCGTCGAGCGCAATACCGTGGGGACCGTGGCGGCGGACGCGACCATCTCCTGGGTGGATGACGATGCGGGGGAGGTCTCGGTGTGGATCGACAAGCGCGGTGTGGCTGGCGAGGCGATCGCCATCAGTGCCGGTGTGGAGATCGTCAGCCTGAAGTTCAGGGTTAACCTTGGCGCCACCTTGGGCGCAACGGGCGTGAACATTGGGCGCACGGTGGCGTTGCCCGAGGCGACCCCGACCGACTCGAAGGACATCGAGACGCAGACCGAGCCGTACACGGTCACGGTGGATACGCAGCGCATCCCGCTCGACGTGGACGAGAACCTCGTCGATGTTGACGGCGCGGCGGTGGCCGACTTCGTGGACGGGCTGCTTGTGTACCGGTTCCTGAAGTACCGGAACTATCTGGATTTCATTCCGGTTGTCCCGGCCGCTACACGTGCGGCGCTGGGTACGGACATTCCTTCCGACCGCGAAATCGCCGCCAATATCGAGGCGCTTGGGAACGACTTGGACGTGGACGGCGCCGGTGCGGGTGTGCCGGTGGCGGATAAGGATGGTGTGTATGTTTTCCGTTACCTGCTGTTCGGGCCGGGCTTCGATACGGTACCGGCCGGCCATACGGCGAATGAGGCCACGGTTGACGGCTACATCGACACTACGGCCTATGGTGCTGGCCCCAACCAGGGATTGGACGACCGGGCGGTGGATGGCGATCCTGCTATTCTCGCGACCTGGGGCACTACGCCGGCCGGGGCACTGGCGGCGAATACCACGCCTATTGTGCTGCAACTCAGCGAGTCGCTGCGCCGGGAGGTCGGGGGCGCACTGATTGCGAACTTTACGAATGCGACCGAGACATACATCACGGTTGGTGGCGCCGGCGCCGCGGCGTATGCGGCGACGGTGGACGCGAGCAAGCGCAGTGTGACGATCGTCCCGACCGGGACGTGGGGCTCGGGTGCAATAGATGTGACCTACAGCGTCGCCGCTAACGGGGTTCAGGACGTGGTGCCGAACGTTACCGGCCAGGCGGTAGTGAACTACAGCAGGCCGTAAGTCCCCGCGCGGCGGAATGTCTGTGAGTCTGAGTCTGATGACGCCCCGGCCTCGAGCGCCGGGGCGTCTTGTTTGGGAGCAGGTAGGCCAGCCGTGTCCCCACGGCGGCCTGCGTCGGTAGGTGTGTCGGTGCGTTCTGCCGTGGAACACGGGCTTTCTTTCGATCTGTGCGGGTAAATCTACAGAGCGAGAAGGCTGTGCAATGGGTGCCAGGATACGCCCGTTCGCGGTTGTGTGCAGCGGCGGGCAGTGGCGCGGGACCTCTGGGACCGCAGCAGGGTGCTCGGGGCCGTCCCGGCCCGAGGCCCTCGGCCGGGGATCCGTCTTCGCCCAGGCAGCTTCGCCGGACATGCCGGCCGGCGCACCCCGCTTCGGCGCGGGATCTGTCTGCGTGCGGCGCACAGGCAGGCGCGCCGAGCCACCGCGCGCTCGAACGCATCCCAGCCGGGGCACGCCATTTCTCCGCGAGGGCGGATCTACCCGCGCGCTGCACAAGTTGGGGTTTGGTGAAGCGGGCACTGGACTGTGGCAGCGTGAGTGGTTTGATCACTGGTCGCGCGCGGCTATGCAGGACGAGACTCTTGTGGAGTATATTCGTCAGAGCCCGGTCAAGGCCGGCCTGGTCAAAGATTGGCGTGATTGGCCGCACCGGGGCTGGTAGGCCAAGCGTGTCCCCACGCTGGCCTGCGTTGGTAGGCCAGCCGTGTCCCCACGGCGGCCTATTCGCGTCGCCAGGTGTGCAGGTGCGTTGTGCGATGGACGTGGCTGTCGGTATTGCGTGGTTTAACACGAAGCTGTAGCATTACGGAGGAACGCACCGAAAACGCCGCCGTGGGGACACGGCTGGCGTACTGGCGGACACGGCGGGTCTGGTAGGCCAAGCGTGTCCTCACGCTGGGCTATTCGCGGCGCCGGGAACGAGGATATGTCGGGACTTCGGAGCAAGGCATGTCGAATGGTATCTCATTCCTGAGCAGGGCATGGACCGTCGCGGTCTGTTCCGCCATGCTCTGGTGCTTGGCGGCGCCGGCCGCGACGCACGTATCCATTCCGACCACCTATATTCCCGAGTCCGGCGCAACTCAGACGGTGACGCTCAACCTGGCCTTCACCGGTTCGGATCAGGACTTGGGATACCTGCGGGTCAAGGTGCAGTTCGACGCCAGCGCCGTCAGTTGCAGCCCCGAGACGTTGAACGCGGTGCTGACGAGTCACGCCAACCTGCCGGGCTTGTTTGGGGCCAGTGTTGCGGGGAATGTTATCACGTTCACGCTCGCGGGGATGGGCGATGCGGCCGTGTTGCGTGACTACACGGGGCCGCTGCTGACCTTCGACCTGCAGGCAGGCACTGCGCGCGGCGCGTCGGCGTTGACCTATACGCAGATAACCGCCACGAAACTGGACTTGGTCACGCCGGACACGGTGACGTGGGAGGCCGGCAAGGTGACCGTCTGCCAGAACGGACTTGGTCCGGTCATTCTCTCGCCGCCGCCGGGCACGTATGACGTGGCGCAGAGCGTCACCATCGAGTGTTTTGGTGCGGCCGCGGTCGCCGGGATGCCGACCGGGATCCGGTACGACTTTGGCGGGCCGACGACGGACTACACGGGCACGCCGGTCGGTGTCGATGGCGACAACGGGCAGACCGTGAATTTGTTTGTGTTCGCGCTCAATCCCGCGGCGGAGGCGGCAGGGAATCCATCGTTCCTCGATGCCTACTACGTGTTCGACAAGGCAGGCCCGAGCGCAACGACCATTGCGCGGGTCACGTCGAGTCCCACAAACGCGAGCACCGTCCGCTTCACGGTCACGTTCAGCGAGGATGTGCAGAACTTCAACGTGCCTTCGGACCTGATTGTTACGAAGACCGGAAGTGTGGCGTCTTCAGGCGCCACGATCACGGGCGGGCCGCAGAGTTACACGGTGGATGTGACGGGCGTGACGGGTGACGGCACCATGACGCTGGCGGTGGCGACGGGTTCCGATGTCAAGGACTTGGCCGGGAACGCGTTGTTCTCGAGCGTGACCAGCGGCCAGATGGAGCTCGACCACACGTCGCCCCAGGCGAGCACGATCACGCCGGTCACGCCGAGCCCGACGCCAGCGACCACGGTGCAGTTCACCGTCCACTTCAGCGAGAGCGTGCAGCGGTTTGACGCCGCCGCGGACCTGGCCATTGCGGAAACCGGCGGGCTGACGCACTCAGGTGCGACGATCAGCGGCGGGCCGCAGGACTACACCGTGGACGTGACCGGCGTAACCGGCAACGGAACCCTGACGCTGGCGGTGAGTACGACCTCCGACGTTGCGGACCTCGCCGGAAACGCACTCAACTCGAGTGTGACCAGCAGCGCCGTGACCGTGGACAACACCGCGCCGGTCGCGCTGCTGTCCAACACCCCGCCCGCCCTGACGAATGCGACCGCGATCGCGGTCACGGTCGGCGGCACGGACGTGACCGCGTACAAGTCCAAGCTGGACGACGGCGCTTGGAGCGCGGAGACCGGCACCGGCACGGCCATCACCGCCTCGGGCCTGGCGCACGGCGCGCACACGCTCTACGTCATCGGCCGCGACGCGATCGGGAACTGGCAGGCTGAGGGCGCGGCCACGCCCCACACCTGGACCATTGACACGACTCCGCCCAACCCGCCGGTCGTGACCGGACCGGCATCGCCGACCGACAATCCGCGGCCGGAGTGGACCTGGGGCTCGGGCGGCGGCGGCGGGGCGGGTGTCTACCAGTACCAGATGGACGGGACCGGCGATCTGGCCTGGTCCGCGGCGACCGGCGCCACGAGCTACACGCCGGATGCGGACCTCGCACCCGGTGATCACGCCCTGTACGTGCGCGAACGCGACACGGCAGAGAACTGGTCGAGTTCCGGATCGGCGTCAGTGACGATACGCTGGGCCGTGACCGTGACGCTGAAGCCGGGCTGGAACCTGGTCGCGTTCCCGAACACGCCCGTGGCCGAGGATGTTGCGGTGTTGCTCAGTCTGGTGGCGGCCGGGCAGGGCTGGGCCTGGGACGGCACGGTCTACGCGCCGGCGACCACGCTGGCCGGGCAGGTGGGGTATTGGTTCCTGCGTCACGGCGATGAGGTGCAGGTCACGGTGCGCGGCGAAGTTGCGAGCGCCCCGCCCGTGCTGGCGCAGGGCTGGAACCTGATCGGCGTCTCGGCGCGCACCGCCGTGGCGGATGTGGCGACCCAGGTCTACCGCCCCGTGTGGGGCTGGGATGCCGCAGCCGGCCGCCTGGTCAAGGTCGAAAGTGACGGGTTCCTGGAGCTCGGTGTCGGGTATTGGCTGTGTTCCGCCGCCGCCGTGCCGTTGACCGGGTTCTGAGGCGCCGGACAGTGGCGCGGGACCTCCGGGACCGCAGCAGGGTGCCTCGGGTCCGTCTCGGACCGAGGTTGCTTTCTCCCCGCCCCGCCCCGGTTGCGGTTCCGGTTGAAACGCGGAAGAACCTGTTCTTCCGCTGCTGGCTGACCTTGTCAAGCTCTCTGACGAGGAAAAGTGCGCCTTGCCGGAGGTTTTCCTCCCGTACTCCGCGGCCGGAAAAAACGCGGCCCCCCAGCGAAAAAAGACTCGGAGCGGGCTTGACAGCGCCACCGCCCAAGAGCGCTCGCCGCGGGGCAGATTCGGGAAGGCAAGAATGGCAGTGGGGTGATGGGGTCGGGCGTTGCGAGGCAGGTCCGGGTTAGGCGCCGGTGGCAACGCTTCCGGCCGGCCATTCTTACCTTCCCGAATCGTTCCCAAGATACTCGGGCGGTGGCGCTGTCAAGCCCTACGGCCCCTCGCTTGTTTTCGCCGTGGCCCCCCGCGTTTTTTCCGGCCGCTGTGCGTTGTGGTCTGTCGTAGATTCTGCTCCCGGTGCAGAGCCATACTGGACCCTGCCGCCCGCTGCGGGCTCTGGTGCTGGCCGACGCGCGGTTCATGAAGGCGTTCGCCGACGCCGGAGCGCAGGCGGTGAAGGAACTGATCGCGGAGTGGCGGCCGAAGCAACGGATCAAGGTCGGGATCATGTCGGTGCTGCA
>MHBL01000431.1:101322-104087 GCA_001803235.1 Lentisphaerae bacterium RIFOXYA12_64_32 | reverse complement strand
GGAAGAGAGGGGGGACGCGCACGTTTGGCGGGCGAACCCGATTCACCCGTGGCACAAGGCCACGGGGGTCTCACGTATGGGCCAGCGCGCCGTCGTTCCACCCGCCCTCCCATGCTACTCGCGGTGGGGATGTTCGCGTTGCGGCGTGTGTCCCGGCGCGTCGGTACGTACACGTTTGGCGGCGCCGTGGTCCGCTCGCTGAAGCGTCGCTGCAACTTCCGCCTGAAAGGCGGTACTCAGACGGAATCGCCGGAGTAACAGGTTGGTATGATTGGGCAGCGTCAGCGCCCAAGGGACGCTGACGCATTTCCTCTCTGAGTCTGCCGCGAAAAAGCGTTTTCGACCGGCGCAATCACCTGTGCCCACCGGCCGTGCGCCGGTGGGGACGAAGGTTGGCGGGCTCAGGGGGCGGTGGTTCGAGGCGCGCTGGAGTGTCCGTCGGTCCGGACCGGCACCCAACGACGCTGACCGGCGGGCCAAGCGTCGGCGGGTGTGAAACGCCGCGTCGTGTTACTGCGGGTTCTCGACGTAGGCGCCGCCGCGGCACTGCTTGAGGTAGTCCAGGCCATGCACTTGGCCGGTCATCTCCAGCTCGCCGCGGTAGACGGGGTCGTGCCAGCCTTCGATGTCGATGCTGCCCTTGAAGCCGGCGCGCCGCAGTTCGGAGATGATGTCGGTCCAGTTGCAGTCGCCGAACCCGGGCGTGCGGTGGAAGGCGAACGGTTCCGGGCCGCGCACGCCGTGCTCGCGCACCACGTCCCAGTACACGGTCGCGTCCTTGCCGTGCAGGTGGAAGATCTTCTTCACCCACTTGCGGAGTTGCGGCATCGGGTCGATCAGCTTGACCATCTGGTGGCAAGGCTCCCACTCCAGCCCGATATTGTCCATCGGCACGGCGTTGAACATCATCTCCCAGCACTTAGGCGTCATGGCGATGTTCCAGTCGCCGCGTGTCCAGTCCCCGCCCATGTCGCAGTTCTCGAACGCCAGTCGCACGCCTTTGTCGGCGGCGCGCTTGGCCAGGGGCTCGAACACCTGCTTGAAACGCGGCATGCTCTCGTTGATCGGCTTGTCGACAACGCGGCCTGCAAAGCCGCAGACCAAGTCACACCCGAACAGGTGCGCGGCATCGATGCACTTCTTCCAGCCGTCGCGGGTTTCCTTGGCCTTGTCGTCGTCCTTGAGAGGATTGCCGTATATGCCCAGACTGCTGATGACCGCGCTGCTGTCGGCCAGCACCTCCTTGACTTCGCGCGCCAGCTTCTTCAAGTCCGTCTCACCCAGCGTCTGCCAGAACGTGATGGAGAACGACTCGAACCCGTGCGGCAGAATCTGTTTGATGTACGACGCTTTCGGTTGCGCCAGGGTGCCGATCCGGATGGTCTCGTTGTACATGGGCGAGAAAGTCCTTTCCTGTGTCAGGTTGAGAACGTCGGGGGAGTCCTGCGGGCGGCGCCCGCGACCCCGTCTCACTCGAAGTACGTCGCACCCGCCGTCGGGGTCTCGCAGACGGTGACGCGCGCGACTTTGACGGCCGGACCGTTGATGTCTGCGGCCACGGCACGGTAGATGTGGCGGGATATGATCTCGCAGGAGGGGTTGAGGCCGGCCAGTTCCGGCACTTGGTTCAGGTCCTTGTGGTCCAGCGTGGAAAGGACCTTCTGAAGGGACGTCTTGGCGGCGCGGAAGTCCAGCGCCATACCGAGCTCGTTGAGGCCCTCGGTCTGGAAGAACACGCGCACGGTCCAATTGTGGCCGTGGCAGTGGGCACAGTTGCCCGGGTAATCCAGCAACCGATGCGCCGCCGAGAAGTGGCTTTCGACGAAAACTTCAAACATGCGGCTTGGTCCCCGGAAAAAGATGCGGGACAGCCGGCGCCGTGGCAACCGTCGTGCCGAGGCACTCAGGTGGCGGCAGGCGTGGCCGCCGGCTGCTCAGCCTGCTTGGTGCGTGTGACCTTCTTCACCCGGTCGGACCGGATGCAGTTGGTGCAAGCCTTGATGTGCTTTACGACGCCCCCCACCTCGGCCTTGACGCGTTGCAGGTTCGGTACGAACGTGCGCTTCACGTTCTTCACCACGTGCATACCGATACCGCCCTTTTTCTTCGCCAGACCGCGCCGGGTAATGCAGCCGCCGACGACCTTGTGCTTACCGCAGATGTCACAAACTCTGCTCATGTGCGACCTCACTTCCATGCGCCGGCCTGCTGCACCGGCTGAAACCCGTCCACGCCACCGTCGAGACCGGGACAGGGACTCTGTCCGTCCACACCTAGCCGCTTCGGCTCAAAAACCGAAATGGTGGGTTGGCGGGGACTCGAACCCCGGACCCACGCCTTAAAAGGGCGTTGCTCTACCGCCTGAGCTACCAACCCGCCAAAATCTGGTGCGGATTCTGTGCGGTCTGGCCCAGGCATCTTCGCTTCTTCATCCGACCGGGACAGACCCGTCCAAAACCACAAAAGCGAACGCTAAACATAGCCTGCGACAGGCGGAAAGCAAGGGGAAGCCTTCGCGCAACGCGATGCGTCCGTCGCGGGTGGAGGGCTGGGGGCGGCCGGCATAGGTGGCGGGACCGGCTCGGTCCCGCGGGTGTCGGAGCGTTTCGCTCCGACCTCGTAAGGGGAAAACTCCGCCACCCCCGGCCACCGCCATCCGGACCAGGGCTGTTTCGAAATCCGGTATTCGTGAACCTGGCGCGGCGGTGAGTACCCCCGGCGTGTCCTCACGCCGGGGGGCGGGGCGGCCTGAGGACAGGCCGCCC
>MHBL01000431.1:0-101292 GCA_001803235.1 Lentisphaerae bacterium RIFOXYA12_64_32 | reverse complement strand
AGCGGCGTGACCCGCCGAGACGCGACGCCGGATCTTGAAACAGCCCTGCATCCGGACCGGTCAGGCTTGACACGCGGCCGGGCGGGGGTTATCCCTAAGCAGGTCCGGCACGCGGCTGCGCCGGGCCTTCGCGCGCACGGTCAGACTGGCGGCGCGGCGCGGTTCAGTTCGGTCTCGGCCGGCCAGTTCAGGAGGATTACGGTTCATGGCGAAGATTACGTTCACGGGGGCGGGCAGTACGGTGTTTGCAAAGAACGTTCTGGGCGACAGCATGCTCACGCCAACCCTGCACGATGCGCACATCGCACTCTATGATATCGACCCGCAGCGGCTTCAGGAATCCAAGATGATGATGGATAACCTGAACGCCAATATCAACCAGGGCCGCGCCCGCATTACCGGGCACGCGGGCGTCGAGAACCGCCGGGACGCCCTGCGCGGCGCCGACTTCGTGGTCAATGCCATCCAGGTGGGCGGGTACGAGCCGAGCACGGTGATTGACTTTGAGGTGCCCAAGAAGTACGGACTGCGCCAGACGATCGCCGATACGCTTGGCATCGGCGGCATCTTCCGCGCCCTGCGTACGATTCCGGTCTTGGCGGACTTCGCACGCGACATTGAAGACGTGTGCCCGAACGCCTGGTTCCTGAACTACGTCAATCCCATGTCGGCCCTCTCCGGGTACATGCAGCGCCACACGGGCGTGAACACCGTCGGGCTTTGCCACTCGGTCCAGGGCTGCGCGTCGGGGTTGCTGCGCGGCGTGGGCCTGGGCGAGAAAGTCGCGGGTGCGAAATGGAAGTGCGCCGGCATCAACCACATGTGCTGGCTGCTCGAACTCAAGGACAAGGACGGCAAGGACCTCTACCCGGAAGTGAAGCAGCGCGCCCTGGCCAAGAACGATGAAGCGCGGCAGCCCGGCGGCAAGAAGCACTGGGACATGGTCCGCTACGAAATCCTGCGGAACTTCGGCTACTACAACTCGGAGTCCTCCGAGCACACCGCCGAGTACCACCCCTATTTCATCAACAGCCGCCACCCCGAACTGGTCGAGGAACTGAATATCCCGCTGGACGAGTATCCGCGCCGCTGCATTCACCAGATCCAGCAGTGGCAGAAGCAACGCGACGACCTGGTGCACGACAAGAATCTGACGCACCAGCGCACGCACGAGTACGCCTCGCACATCATGGAGGCGATCCTGACCGACCAGCCGTTCGAGATCGGCGGCAACGTGCTGAATCGCGGCCTGATCCCGAACCTGCCGGCCGACGCCTGTGTCGAAGTGCCGTGCCTGGTGAACCGCAACGGCGTCCAGGGTTGCTACGTCGGGCCGCTGCCCGAGCAGCTCGCGGCGCTGAACCGCACGCACATCAACGTGCACCTGCTGACGATCGAAGCGGCCGTGACACACCGCAAGGACAAGATCTATCAGGCCGCCATGATGGACCCGCACACACGCGCCGAACTCACGCTGGACCAGATTCGCGCCATGTGCGACGACCTGATCGCCGCCCACGGCAGCATGATGCCCACGTTCGAATAGGCTGTACGGCGGTCGGCCCCCGGCCGCTTGGGAGGTCTCAGGTTTCGGCCGGTCCGGAGTCCCGCAACCGCCCCCACAAGGGCCAAGGTTCACACCATGTCTCAGACCACTCAACAGGATCTGCCGCTGGTCGCCATTGTCGGACGTCCGAACGTGGGCAAGTCGGCGCTGTTCAACGCCATTGTCGGCCGGCGCGTCTCGATTGTGCACGAGCAGAGCGGCGTCACCCGCGACCGCATCATGGCGCCGGTGAGCCGTTTCGGCCGTCCGTTCCTGCTCGTGGACACCGGCGGGCTAGGCGTGTTGGTCAAAGAGAAGAAGGTCGAGATGTTCGACGGACTGGTCCGCGACCAGGTGCTGACCGTGGTCGCCGAGGCGACCGTGATCATCTGGGTCGTGGACTGCCAGGCCGGCGTCACGCCGCTGGACACGGAGGTCGCGGCGTTCCTGCGTCAATCCGGAGCGCGCGTCGTGGTCGCCGCGAACAAGGCGGACAACGAGACGCTGCGCCAGACCGCCGTGGCGGAGTTCGCGCCGCTGGGGTTCACCGACATCATCCCCACCTGCTGCACCCACAGTGCCGGCATTCGGGAGCTGGTGTTGCGTTACAGCCGTGAGCTGCCCACCGTGCCTGAGCCGCCCGACGACGCCCCGGGTCTGAAGCTGGCGGTGATCGGGCGCCCGAACGTGGGCAAGTCCTCGATCGTCAATCGGCTCCTCGGTCAGGACCGCGTGATCGTCAGCGACATCCCGGGTACGACGCGTGATGCCATCGACGTCCCGTTCGTCCTCAAGTCTGGCGACGAGGAGGTGCGGTTGACACTGATCGACACCGCTGGACTGCGGCAGCGCCGGCGCGTCGACAGCGTCGTCGAGTTCTTCAGCATCACGCGGGCCGAGCGTGCCATCGGCCGCTGCGACTGCGTGCTGCTGGTGCTCGACGCCACCATGGTCGGCAGCGCCCAGGACCGGCGCATTGCGCACCTGGTCGTAGAGGAACGCAAGCCGTGCATCATTGCGGTGAACAAGTGGGACCTGGTCAAGCACGGCATGCGGGTGAATGAAATGCAGAACCTGGTGCGCCAACTGGTTCCCTTCCTGCACTACGCACCGATCGAGTGCGTCAGCGCCCTGGCGGGGGAGAACATGCCGGCCATTTTCGAGCGGCTCCTGGAAGTGCGGCGCCAGGCGCAGGTAATGATCCCGACCGCGGTGCTGAACCGGTTCATCCAGGACACGACCGCGCGAACACCGCCTTCCGCGTATGGCAGCAAGGTGCCCAAGATCTACTACGGCACGATGACCGGCAACCCGCCGCCGCGTATCGTGCTGTTCGTCAACGCGAAGAAGGCCTTTGCACCGAACTACCTGCAGTTCCTCGAGAACCAACTGCGCAACGCGTTCTTCCCCCGGGCGGGCCTGACCGTCTGGCTCGAACTGCGCGAGAGCCGAGGGCCCGAACCCACGGGAGAGGGCAGGCCGGAAATCGCCCGGTCCGGCCCGGATCTCGGAAAGCTTGCGCCCAAGGCCCGCCGCAAGGCATCGGCCGAATCCCGTAAACCCGCCCGCCCGGAGCGCGGCGGCAAGCTCCGTACGCGCGCGGCAGGGCCTCGTCGCGCCGGCAGCCGGTCGGGCGGCGGTCGGTCCGGCGGGCCTCGCAGCGGCGGTCGCCGTGGTCGCCGCTGACCCGGAAGCACGGGGCAGCGCGTCACCCGGGCCGCGTGAACGCGGAACTACAAGCCTGGCGCCATCCGAGGTTCGTAGTCCCGCCTTCAGGCGGTCTTAGGGCCCGAGTGTCGCCCCGAGGCGACCGGACGGTCTGCCCCACGAGGCCCGCCTGAACACCTGACACCCGAACACTGAACACCGAACACCGGCCCCACCCCCGACCCCACACCACGATGAAACTCGTTCTCGCATCCGCATCGCCGCGCCGGCGCGAACTGCTCGATCGGGCAGGGCTCGCGCACCAGGTCATTCCGGCATCCGTCGACGAAACCGAACTGCCCGGCGAAGAGCCGACCGCGCATGTGGCACGCCTGGCGGCGGCCAAGGCTGACCGCGTTGCGGCGCAGTGCCCGGACGCCATGGTCCTCGGCGCCGACACGGTGGTGGTGCTGGCGGGCCGCATCTACGGCAAGCCGGCGGACCCGGCCGAAGCGCGGGAAATGCTTCTGAGCCTGTCAGGCGCGGTGCACGAGGTCCTGACCGGTGTCTGCCTGGTCCGGCGCGATCCACCGTGGCGCGACGCCTGGGTCTGTTGCAGCCACGTCCGGTTCCGGCGCCTCGACGACGCGCTCGTCAAGCGCTACTGCGCCCTGGTCAACACGCTCGACAAGGCGGGCGCCTACGCGGTGCAGGAGCACGGCGAGCTGCTGGTCGAGTCGGTCGACGGGTTGACGAGCAACGTCATCGGCCTGCCGATCGAAGAGGTGCGGGCGCGGCTGCGGCGCATGCCGTTGGTCCCGTAAGAACGGACTGTGGCGCGGGACCTCCGGGACCGCGGCAGGGTGCTCGGGGCCGTCCCGGCCCGAGGCCCTCGGCCGGGGATCCGTCTTCGCGCGAGCAGCTTCGCCGGACAGAGCCAGCCGGCGCACTCCGCTTCGGCGCGGGACGCGCCGAGCCGCAGCAGCCCCCGGTTCGGGAGCTACACCCTGTCAATCCAGTAGTCTGGGTGTCGGCGGAGATGCAGGGTCGCCAAGACGACGATTTCATCGGGGTCAACGCGGTACAGAAGGGCGTAAGGGAACCGATGGACCAATCGGCGACGGATGTTGTGGCGAACCACTGGCCAGCCAGCCGGATGTGTCGCGATGTCTTGAACGGCGGAGTCTATCCGGTTCAGGAAGTCCGCTCCCAAAGCTGGCGCTTGGAGCTCGTAGTACCGAGCCGCATCAAGCATCTCCAGTTCGGCAGGACGGAGGGATCGGACGGTCTTCATCGGATGGCCGCACGTGCGTCACGGAGGACGTCCTTGGCGTCGCGCGCGCCGATGGTCCCCTTCTTGTACTCCTGGTAGCGGCGGTTCGCTTCCTCAAGCCAGAGCCGCTCGTTCTCCGCATCGTCGAGTTCGTCGAGACTCGCGATCAGATGCTCCGCCAGAACCGCCCGTTCTCTCGATGGAAGCTTGAGCGCCAGGGCTTCACATTCCTTGAGTTTCGGCGACATGATCGTTCCTCCAAGATAGCCACAGCATACGTCAGACAGCCACTCAGTTCAAGTCCTCGTTCTCGGTGTGGTATGGGGAAGCCTGTGGCCTTGTGTGCGGCCCCCGCGGGCTCGGAATAGCGCGTACACCACCTGTTCCGCTCTACTTTGGGCGAACCACCCAGTTGAAACTGAAGGTCGTGGCCCTATCCACAGGGAAGCGGAACTCGGCAGTGAAACCACCGTCCGGATCGCCAAGCTCTGTGGGGTAGTAATTGCCAATCTGCCGGCTCTTGTCTTCCGCCAGGTACGTATACACCCAAATGCACTGGCACACCTTGATGGGGCGGTGTTCATCGTGGAGAAGCTTGACGTACAGCCGCCTGAGCCCCGGGGCGTTGAACGTGAACGCACCACCGTCGCCGTGCGCAAACACCTGCAACGACATGGAATTTGGCGTTCGGTGCAGCACCTCAATCCGGTTGATACCGTCACTGCGGGCCGTAGTGGAAAGAGTTCCCGCAGGCTCTTCAGCCCGGCGTTCGCGGCTGGCCTTGTGGGACGCGGCCAGGAGCGCGAGCACGGCCACGCACAGGATGCACCCGAGTAGCAGTGCATGGCGTCTGTGCATGGTTCCTCCTCCCGCACCGTTGCGGGCACCTTCCCGTGCCGGTTCGTCCGCGGATCTCAAACGGCCAGAGGTCTTCCCGTCCTGCGTCGCGGTGTCGACCAGCGGTTGCTGCCGTGGGCGGCGGGGCGCTCTGCGCCGAGCCAAAGCGGGGTCGCCGGCCGCTGCTGGCGGCCTCTGCCCCCGCACTCCACATACCGAGGGACCTTCTGCGCGTCCCTCACCCGGCGAACGTCTCCGCCTCTTCCTTGGCGATGCGGACCCAGTCGGCGAGGCGCTGCGGCTGGTTCTGGCAGGTGTGCGTGTCTTTCAGGATCAGCTCGACAATGCAGCCGCGCGTCTTCTCGAGATCGTCGCGGATGGTGCGGCGCACGTAGTCCGGGTCCCAGGCCATGCCGGCGACGATCGCCGGGTTCGGCTTGCGCGAGAAAACGTAGCGGTTGCCGAGCTTCTCCGCCGACACGGTCATGTCGACCCACGGGCTCATGGAGATCCGGCGCAGGCGCGGGATCTTGAAGACGTCGTCCAGCTTGCGGTGCAGCGCTTCGCAGCAGCCGTAGGCGTTGAGGCCGAACCGGCTGAGCCAGCGCTTCTCGTAGGTCAGCGCGAACTCGTCGTGCATGGCGGGCGAGACCTCGCTGAACATCTGCGTGGTGGCGAACCCCCACAGGTCGATGGCACGCACACGCTTGCCGTCAAAATCGCGCTGCGGCAGTTCGGTGCTGAACCCGACGCCGCCCGAGCCGCAGTACTCCGGGCCGTTGTTCAGGCTCAGGCCGCCCTGGCGCTCGAGCGCGTCGAGCCGCTCCAGCATGGCGGTGGTCATGAAGTCGAGCACGCCGTGCAGCCACTCGGGCCGGTCGACCATGTCCAGGTAGATCTGGTCCAGGCAGCGCCACTGCGCGAGCGCGTCGATGATCGCAAACCCCATGTGACAGGCGCCGCGCTTCGCCACCGGCATGATGCCGCCGATCAGCTCGCTCGCCTGCTGGTGCAACCGCTCCGTCTCGGCCGCATCGACGCGAATCTGCGGTTTCTTGATCTTGACCGCGTCGGCTTCCGTCTGGATCACCGCCTCGTAGTGCGCCGCGCCCGTCGCCTGCTCCGGCCGCGTCGTGCTGGCACCCACGCCCCAGCCGCTGTCGCGGATCACGATGGGCGAGTAGAGCTTGCCGTCCGTCACATTGTCGTCCTTGAGGATCTCGGCATGGTACAGACGCATGCGCAGGTCGCGTTCGTAGCCGCGGCAGAACGGGTCGGTGCACTGCAGCACGGAGTCCGGCAACGCCTCGCGCCAGGAGCCCTCGGGGAAAATCAGGATCATCGGCTTCACGCGCTCGAGCCGGTTGTGGCGCCGCCACATGTCCACCTTCTGCTGCTGCACCGGCAGCGCCGCGAACTCCGCAACCCGTGTCGCCAGACCGCGCACAACCTCAACATCCTGAGTGGGAAACGGCATTGAGTCAATCCTCCGTATTCGACTTCGGTGCCCTGTGTTCGTCCGCGCGTCCCCTGTGCCAGTACGCATCGAACGCCTTGATGCTCTTCATGATGGACATGAACACCGCGGCATTGACCAACCCGGCCAGGTAACAGCCCAAAAGCAAAGCGCCAAGCATGGCAAGCCCGAGCAGCAGCGGCCTGACGTCTTGCAGGCACAGGCTGACGCCAACGATCGTCACCAAGGCGGTCGCAAACAGGCCAAAGAAGAATGCGGTGGCGGCCCGGTTGTTCTCCATGGTTCGCCTCCGCCGGCACAGGCGCACGGTCCCGCCGTCGTACTTCTGGGGGCAGACAATACCTTGGCGTCAGGCGTAAGGCAAGCCGCAGACTTGCCTGACGGCACATGCAGCAGTGGCGCGGGACCTCCGGGACCGCAGCAGGGTGCTCGGGACCGTCCCGGCCCGAAGCCCCCGGCCGGGGATCCGTCTTCGCGCGAGCAGCTTCCGCCGTCGCTTTGGCTCTGGCGGACATGTCGCCGGACAGAGCCGGCCGACACACCCCCGCTTCGGCGCGGGACGCGCCGAGCCACTGCGCGCCGGATCACATCCTGACCGAAACAGCCTGCATTTTCGCAAGGCTGTGGCGGGGTCTTCATGCCCCGGATCTCCGGCGCTCCCAGACCCGTCCCGATATTGGGCACCGACGTATCTTCCCACCCGACCGTCTTGCTCCGTGATCAGCCACCGCCGAGGCGGTGACTGATCGCGGACGGCCTCCGCATCGGCAATTGCGGCGAAGCGGGTTGCCGCTTCGCCGCAATTGCCGATGCGATGTCGAGGGGTTGCAAGGGGAGTCCATGACGCCCCTTGCCCGGGGGTGCGGGAGGCGGACCCCCCCGCGCGCACTCCGCCGCGGCGTGGCGCCTCGGTTTCCACCCGGACGGGAGCGAGCCGGCGGTGTGCTTGAAGCGGCGCGTGAAGTACTTCGGGTCGGCGTAGCCGAGTTCGGCGGCGATCTGCTTCACGGTCAGGTGCCCGGACTGCAGGAGCTGCTGCGCATGGCGCATGCGCTGGCGCTCGCAGTAGACCCGGAACGGGACACCCATCTCGCGCGTGAACAGCGCGAGTAATTTCGAGCGCGATACGCCGCAGCGCCGCGCCAACTCCGTACTGGTCAACGGCGCGGCCAGGTGTTGGTCGATCACGCGCAACGCCTCGTCGACGACCGGGTGCAGCGGGTTGACGGCCATGCGCTGGTCGACCCGGCACCAAAGCAAGCTCTCACGCAGTGCGCACTCCGCCAGCCCGGCACTGCCGTACAGCGAGGACTGGAACAGCTCCAGCGCGCGGCGCAGGCCCTCGGCAACGCGTGCGCGGTGCATTTCGTGGTGGATAGGGATGAGCGAGTAGCCCTGGCGGTCGCGCGGGTACGCGAACAGCGTCGCCTCCTCCGGCGCCGCCTGGTAGTGGAGCCAGACGACCTCCCAGGGCGCGGGTGCCGTGCCTTTGGCGCCGGGCGGCACAAACCAGGAAATGGCACGCCGCGGTTCGACCAGAATCACCTGGTCCGGACCGCACGCCAAGTCGCCGTCCGGGTGCCGCATGGCGACGTCGCCACGGATCGTGTAGTGCACCGTCCAGGCATCAAACGTGCCGCCGCTCGAGTGCCCGGCCTGAAACGTGTTGTGCGCGCCGCGGACGATCATGCTACCCTCCAGCGCAGCGGCGGAGACCGGGGGCTTTCCGCCCCCATGCCCCCGACGAGGGGGCGTGATTCACTCCCCCTCGACCCCCTCGAGTTGGCCTCGCAGCCCGGACGGGCTGCGACGGCGTAACGCGGAATGCCACGTCACTTCGCGTGCCTGCTCGGCAAGACCCTTCAGGCAGCATCCGCGTTCCCATGATTCTGCCATCCTTGATTTTGCCATTAATCCTCATCGGCGGTTGGACGTCCGCCTCGGGACCCACCATCCCCCGTCGATTACGCTTCTGGACGAAAATACCCCCATTTTGGACAGTTTCAACCCTGGGAGAACGCGCTTAACAGTGGCATGTTGACTCTCATGGACTCGAATCATGGCAGGACCGCGCCTGCCGCGAGCGAGACACTTGTACCACCTTCAATGGAGGTTTCGAATCATGTTGTACCGACGCTTGGGGCGGACGGAACTGAAGGTTTCGGAGTTGGGCTACGGCGCGGCGCGCGGCGCGACGCAGGACCGGGCGCAGTTCATCGCCACCGTGCAGGCGGCGATCGAGGGCGGCGTGAACTTCATCGACACGGCGGCGGGGTATGACGACGGCGACAGCGAGCGGGCGCTGGGCGAAGCACTGCGCGGGCACGACCGCGTCATCGTCGAAACCAAGTATCGGCCGTACGACGGCTGGGGCGGCGACGCGGCCTACACCGGCGCGCCGAAAGACCTGGTCGCCTCGGCGGAGGAGAGCCTGCGGCGGCTGCGCCGTGACCGGCTCGATATCTTCCTCGGCCACGGGCTGCGCACGCTCGAGACCCTCGACCGGTTCATGAACGACGGCTGCTACGCGGCCATGGTCAAGCTGCGCGACCAGGGCAAGGTCCGGTTCATCGGTATCAGCGAACTGTCCGAGGCCGACGGCACGCACGAGGTGCTGAAACGCGCCGTGCCGTCGGGCGCATTCGACGTGGTCATGCTCACGATCAACTTCCTGCTGCAGACGGCGGCAGAATCGGTCCTGCCGCTGTGCGCGAAGCACAACGTCGGGACGGTGGTAATGATGCCGCTGAACCAGGCGTCGAAGCAGTCGGGGCTGGTCAGTGTGCCTGCGGCGCTGGAGTGTGTGCGACGCCACGTCGCGGCCGGGCACCTGCCTGCCACACCGCCCTACACCGACCCGAACCTGCTCGAGTTTCTCAAGCCGTACTCCGTGCCCGAGGCGGCCCTGCGGTTCGTGCTCACGCACAATGTCAGCACCTGCTGCGTCGGCGCGCGCACTCCGGAACGGATCCGCGAAAACCTGCGCGTGGTCGACCCGCCGTACCTCGACACGCCGCGGCTGCAGAAACTGCGCGAATTGTTCGGCGGCATCCAGAGCCAGGTGCGGTGAAAAGAAAGAGGTTTCAGGTTTCGGGTGTCAGGTTTCAGGCGGGGAGTCCGGAGTCCGACGTATCCGCCCCGTCTGACGCGTCCGACCGGTCCGATCCGCTCCTGAACACTGAACGCCGAACACTCTGCCCACACAACGTAAGGAGTTCGAGTGATGAAGATTCTGCAAGTCACAGCGCCGCGTGAGTTCAAGGTTCTCGAGGTTCCGGTTCCGAAGCCCGGACCGGGCGCGGTGCTGCTGCGCATCACCGCGGTCACGACGTGCCCGCAGTGGGACCTGCATCTGCGCCACAACGAGCCGATGTTCGTCGGGCACAAGTTCCAGTACCCGTACACGCCCGGTCAACCCGGGCACGAAGCGACCGGGCGCATCGAGGCGCTCGGAGCGGGCGTCACCGGCCTGAGCGTCGGTGACCGCGTCAGCGCCTGGCGCGATGCCGGCCAGAACATCCCCGGCTGCTACGCGCAGTACGTCGTGCACAAGGCAGCGAACGTCATCCACGTCCCCGAGGGGTTGCCGGACGAGGCGCTGGCCCCGCTCGAACTGGGCATGTGCGTGGCAACCTGTTTCCGCATGCTGCGCGACATGGGCGCGATCCGCGGCCGCTGCTTCGGTGTCGGCGGCCTCGGCCCGGCCGGACTGGTGGCGCTGCAGATGGCCAAGGCCGAAGGCGCCAAGACGGTGTACGGATTTGACCTCATGCCCGACCGCCGCGACCTGGCCTGTCGCCTGGGCGCAGCCGCCTGCTATGACCCGACCACGGACCTGTCCAAGGACTTCCCCGCGCGCCCGGCAGGGCCGAAGCTGGAGTCGGCCGTTGACTGCGTCGGCGCCAAAGGCTCGGTCGAGTTTCTCATGGACCGGACCCAGGACGCCGTGGCGCTGTTCGGCGTACAGCGCGAGGACTACACGTACAGTCCCCGGCATTGCGGCGGACTGCGTCTGTGCGGGTACAAAGGCCACTCGCGCGAGTCAGCCGAGTACGCCGTGGACCTCATCCGCCAGGGCAAGCTCGACCTGGCCGCCCTGGTCACGCACAAGCTACCGCTCGAGCGCTACGGCGAGGCCATCGACCTGCTCGAGAAACGCCAGGCCATCAAAGTCTGCTTCCTGCCCTGGGAGTCGTGAGGGTGCGCGCTTTTCGTGGCTCAAGCCGAAACGGAAGGCAGACTGACATGTGCCCGATCCCGAAGCCATCCTCCGGGCAGCCGAAGAGGTCGTTGCCATCCTGAAACGGCATCGTGTCGATGCCGTGCCGATTCGCCCGCCAAACGTGCGTGAGTTCCTGAAGGTGCTTGGCGCCGACCCGTATCCCTCGTGGACCGAGGCGGATACCGACCGCGCCGCGGACGGATGGTCCCGCTACGTGAACCGGAAACGAGCGGGGACGGTGCCCAAACGTCCCGTTGCGGACCTTCTTATCGGTGGCTATGCCTGCCGCTTCCAGGGCCTTGTGACCCGAAACCCGGAGCACTTCCAGCCCTTCTATCCGGACCTCACGATCGCAGAACCGTGACCCGGGCAAGAGAGGTCCCGACGTCGGGGCCGCACTTCGTCCCATGAGGACATCGCGTTGTTCTTTGCCCACCGGTCTACGTCGCCGGCGTCAACTCGATCTTGCCGCCGGCCGCGACTGCCACGTCCAGGACAGGGCCCGTCCGCGTCTGCACACCGCCCTGCGCACTCCGCACGGTCACGGCGCCCGGCCAGGGGTTGGCGAGCCGGAACGTGCCGCCGCGCCGACTCTCGACCACGACGCGCACGGTCCGCCCCGCCGCACGCTCGGCACTGACCAGGAACGCGCCGTCGGTGCGCATGCGCCGGAAGCTGACATCGCGCCAGCGGCGCGGCGTGCCGCCGAACACGTAGTTCACGCCGCGGCGCGTGTGCAGCAACATTTCCTGGACCGCCGCGGTGCAGGACATGCCCGCGTCCATCTGCATGATCTCGCGCTCGTTGTTCGGGCCGCTGCGCCCGCCGGGATTGCCGTAGGACCGGCCCATGAGCGAGATGCCGTGGAAGTCGACGTCGTGCAGCGTGCCGTGGCCTTCGTTGGTGAAGGTGCGGTCCCACAGCTCGAGCAGCACTTCGGCCGCGTCACCGTTGCCGAACCGCATGTGGATCATGGCCGCCCAGGGCACGCACCAGCCGGACCAGAGCGCCGGGCCGAGCCGGATCCAGTGGTCCAGGCTGCGCTCGATGGCCTTGCGCCACGCCTCGTCCCCGGCGGGGAACACGTCGAACGGCGTGATCCCGGCCAGGTGCGAGTGGTGCCGGTGGCTCTCCTCCAGGTCGGTGCCGTCCCACAGGCCGATGCGTTCGCTGCCGGCACTGCCGATGAGACTGGCGCGCGGCAGTTTCTCGCCGATCTCGCGCCAGACTGCGTTGGGTGTTTCACCCAGTGTTTCGGCCGCCTCGATCAGGTCCTCGCAGAGCCGGTGCGCGCAGGCGAGCTGGAAGCTGGCGTTGCGGCCCCAGGCGTTCATGGCCGAACCGCGGTACTCGGGCGAGACCCCGACCGGCAGCGCGAAGCCCGCATCCGTCTTTTCGAGCATTTCCTCGTAGACACGCATGGCGCCTTTCATGAATGGGAACGCGGTGTCGCGCAGGAACTTGCGGTCCAGCGTGTAGCGGTAGTAGCGGTACATCATCTGCGCCACCCACGCGGTGCAGCCGTGGTCGACCGAGCCGGTCCAGAACCCGCCCATGCAGGTGCAGCGGTCGTCGACCGCGTGCGGCAGCATCAGCCCGTCGTCGATGCCACAGAACACACGCGCGTTCTGGCGCAGGACCGGAGTCCAGGTCCGGATCATGTCGAAGAGCGGCTTGAGATGCTCCAGGCAATTGCCGTGGTACGCCGGCCAGTAGCACATCTGGACATTAATATTGAAATGATAGTCGCTGGACCACGGCGGCATCTGGTACTCTTCGATCCACGGCCCCTGCAGTGTCGCGGCGATGCCGGTCGGATTCGTGAGCCCGGCAAACTTGTACATGCCGTACTCGTAGAGGAACTGCAGACGCTCGTTGGGGATGCGCACCGCCGGAACCTTGCGCCAGTAGCGCTGCCACCATTTGCGGACTCCGCACGCGGCCGCGGCGAAGCCGCCGTCCATGACCTTGCCGACCATGCCAGTCACCGTTTCCCGCGCGTTCGGTGCGTCGAGGCCGTGCTCGGCCGCGACGCACAACTGCGTGCCCTGCTGCCGGTACCCGACGCACAGCGGCGGGTCGACCGGCCGCATCTGCAGCCAGCCGGACAGGGCCGGGCCGGCGAACGGCTCCGGCGGCGTGAACGAAATGCCGCGCAGGTGCTCGGCGACGTGGTCCCAGGCCGGGACGTTCCGGACCGTCGGCGCGGGCAGTGCGGGATCCCACTCCAGGCAGATCGCGTGCGTGTCCATCAGCGTGACAATGCGGACGTCGCCGGTGCGGTCCCCGCACGTCGCCTGCACGGTGGCCAGGCCGGAGCGGACGTTCAGGAGCCCGCGCTGGAGCGTGACGCCTGGGCCGAAGTCCAGTTCGATGCGGCCGATCGGGAGCACGGTGGGCCGGTGCGGTTGACCCGCATCCGGTGCGGTGCGCTCGAACAGCGCGCGCAGTCCGGGCTCGTCCTTCTGCTCGAGCAGACCGCGGATGGCGGTGTAGGACATGCCCTCGCGCCACGGCATGCCGCCGCGGTGGTCCCAGAAATCGGCGCGGCCGAGGGTGAGCCGCAGGACGCTGCCCTCGCCCCAGATCATGAGCCCCAAGGTGCCGTTGCCCTGCAGCATGCCGGTGTGCGTCCGCCGCAACGGGAAGAACCACTCGTACGTTGATGCCATGCGATGAGTCCTCCTGACTTGTGCTCTGTGCAAAGCGGGTCCGGAGAGCGGGTGTTTTCCACCCCCGCGCCCCCGGCCAAAGGGCGTCGTTGACTCCCTCTGGACTCCCTCGGATCAGCCTCGGGGAGCGCGCGTCCTGCCGCTCCCCGAGGCGGTGCCGTCCTCTGGCCTGCCGCTGTTTGGCGGCTGGCCAGAGGAGAAAGGGCCGTCACTGTGCAGACACCGCGGGTCACAATGCTTGCGGACTCCGCCTGCCGACATCTCCGCCAAGACTGGCATGGGCAGTCTGACTTGTCCGACGCGTCAGACGGGTCCGACCTGTCGGAGTCGCTCGCCCGCTCACCGCCTACCGCGGGAAGAAGCGGTAGCTGATGGGCGGTGCGCCGGTCATGGCGAAGTACACCGCGCCGCCGATCATGAAGACCAGGGCGCCGACAATCTCGCCGGCCACGATGCCGATCATCAGCGGACGCAGCTTGCGCACCAATTCGAACCCACCGAAGCGCAGGCTTGCCTTCTTGATCAGCCAGCCGATCAGGAACGAGTGCCACATGACGACGCTTGGCCACGTAGCCCAGACCAGCAGCAAGACCGGGTGCAGCGGCCACCAGGGCAGGCGCAGGCGCAGGAAGCTCAGCAGAATGACGCCGACGAACCCGAACCCGGCGGCCCAGACGAAGTTGCGCTTGGGGTGAATGGCGTTGAGTCGCTCGTACCAGGGCAGTTCCTGGGCCTTCTCGAGCGCGCCGCTGGCCGAGAGGCGCAGCACCTCCTGCTCGGCGGCCTGGAACGGCATCATGGGCGTCCAACGGTATGAGTAGGTGCACTGCGTCGGTGTGCCGGACTGGTACGTGGCGCACAACCCGATGACCACCGCCAGCACCACGCCAGACACGTACATGCCCAGCGTCAGCCCGCCCACTTTCGCGGGGCTCAGCTTGAAGTTCTCACTGAGCTTGAGTCCGTTGACGAGGTATGGCATCAGCACCTGGCTCTGGTCGAAGCACAGCACCACGCAGACCAGGGCCGAGATCACCAGCGACTCCGGCCCCATGGCGTAGCCGCCGAACATGGCCAGGAGCATGCCGTACGGCTGCCAGCGCGCGTGAATGAAGAACAGCCCGGTCTCCGCACTGATCCGCGACACGACGACGAACGACAGCAACGCGAGCAGCACAGTGCCGATAGCGAACGGCAATTCCAGGCCGAGCCGCAGGGTCAGCACAATCATGAGCACGATCGACACCAGCAAACCGCGGCAGGCCCACACGGTGATGTCCTGCGGCTGCGTGCGGCGCCAGACGGTGACGGCGCGGACGAGCAGGTTCTTGTAGAAGTGGCGGCCGGTGTAGAGCAGCATCAGCCCCAGGGCGATGTAGCTGCCGCCGCGCTGCCAGCCGGACCACCCGCCCAGGCCGTAGTCCGTCGAAAGGTCGATGCCGACCTTGACCATGGGCACGGCGGCCAGGACCCAGAGCACGTGCGTCAGGCCGAGCGTCAGCGCGATCTCGGAACTGACGAAGAACGCGAACGCCACGGCCAGGGGGAACAAGTCGATGTACAGCAGCATGTTGCCCATGGGCACGGTGGAGATCGACGGCCAGATGGTGGCAAAGGCGGAGAAGTTGAAGCGCATCTGCACCGGGATCAAGTACTGCGGAAACCACTGGCAAAGACCGTTGTTAACGCGGACCAGGAAGATGGCGGCGAATCCGATCCAGAACATGCGGTCAAAAAAGATTCGCGGCAGGGCCTGTGCCTCGTCACGATCGAGCAGTGCGGTGGTGAAGTCGGCAATCGGGTAGCTGAGCATCTCGTGCTGCGACCATTGCTGGTTCACAATCAGTGCCAGGCAGACGGAGGCCAGGGCGCAGAGGAACAGGAGCGGCAGCCAGGTGCGCATGGGCCCGGCCCAGGCGGCCCACGGCACCTGGCCCCAGGTGCGTGTCAGCCGCTGCGCCAAAGACGGCTTGACGCCTTCCGGCGTGCCGGAGCCGGTGAGGAACCGGTTCAGCACGTCCTCGTTGCGCACGTCGACCAGCGCCTGCTTGGGCGCATAGTCCAGGATCTTCCGCTCCTTCCAGCCGGGTGTGACGCGGTTCCAGTGGTGCGGCAGAATTTGGGCCTGAAGAAACCCCTCCATGAGGCCACGGCCAGGAATGCTGCACGCGGCCGTGGTCAGGACCACGACCAGGCCGATCTCGGCCGGGCGCAGGACCCAGGCGGGACGGGCGCGGAACAGCAGCGGGTTCAGCAGGATCACGGCCACGAACATCAGCCCGAGCACGATGACCGGAATCTGGTGCCCGGCCGTGAAACTCTCCAGGCCCAGGATCCAGTCGTTGACGTAACCGAACCCGGCGATAAACCAGGCCCCAATCAGTCCGATAATGACGGCTCGCCACGTCATGTGGGTGAATGCCTTTCTGTCTGGCGGACTGCACGTGCGCCGCGATGGCGCGGCCCAGCGGTTAACATACGACCGGATCGGCGAAGGGCGAACCGGTGGCGGGGCAGTCCTGCGTGTCCCTGGAGCGCCCGCGTCTCGCGGGCTGCCTTCTCGCGGCGAGGCGGTACCCCGCGAGCCGGGTGGATTCAAGCCCCCTCGTTGTATTCGCCCATGAAACTCTCCTGGCGTTCTTCCCGCGGCAACGTGCCACGCCCGCGAGGACGCGGGCGCTCCAGGGGCACGCAGGCAGCCGGCGTATCACCCGCCCCACCCGCGGTTGCGGTGTCCGCAGGGCCGCATATGGTAACTATCCGGATCTTGGTGACGGACGGTCTCGCAGAATGACACCCAACTGAGGCCAGGAGACCGGCTCCGGTGAGACGGCTCTTTGGAGCGCCCGCGTCCTCGCGGGCCGGCTTGGGGGGTGCGTGGTGTCGCACTCGGCAATACGGCAGGCCCTCACGCCTTTTCTCATGGCCACATCGCCCAAGTTGGGTAGCACTGGGGGCACACATGATGCAGCGATTAACGGAGTTTGCGCGACGGGGTTTGCCGTTGCTGGTCGGGTTGCTGCTGACGCTGGCCGCGCCGCGCGCCGACGAGGCGGAACTGCGACTGCGCGAGAGCACGGCTCGCCGCCAGTTCATGGAGAAGCTGACGACCGCACACGGCGACCTGGACCGGCTCGAGGCAGACTTGGACGCCGACATCCAGGCCTTCCAGGCGCTCATCGAGGAAGGCATGGTCTTCCGCGAGCGCATGACCGCAATGGGCCGGGAGTTGCACGAAAAGATCCGGGCCGACCAGCCGCTCAGTGGCGCCGATCTGGACCGGCTCAACCAGGGGATCGGCGCCGGCGCCGCACTCATGCGTCGCATCTTTGCGGTGGTGGACATCCACGCTCTGTGGAGCACACTGTCGCCGCGCGAGAGCTCAGACGCCGGGTTTGCCGAACTGCCGATGCCCCTGCGCACCAAAGGCGCCATGCTCTCGCTCGCCGGATCGCTGTTTCTCTACGACACCTACCGGCTGCATGTCGCCATACTGGCCGAGGATGCGAAGATCCGGCGTGTCCTCAACCAGGGCGACGCGGCGTACGCGAACCGCAAGGACCTGCTGGGCCAGGTGACGGCGGAGTTCCTGTCGGTCAGCAACCGGGTCCGGGTCGGCGAGGAGTTGCGGTTCTGCGAGATCAACCAGTTCGCCACCGCGGCCCGGTACGGCGGCGAACCCAACCTGCGCTACCTGCAGGAGCTCATTGCCCAAAGCCCAGCACGCGAACTGGTGCGTCACGGCGTGGCCGCTTCGTCGCAGGGTGTTCTGGACCAGGCCGGCCAGCGCACCGTCATGGCCGGCGACGACTTGCGGTGGCTGGGCGACACGTCCATGAACTCGCTCAGTCTGTTCTTCGGCAACACGGTCGGGCTGGTGGAACTGCGCAAAGGCAAGCTGTTCGGCGATGCGGCCGTTGCCAAGCTTCTTCAGCAGACCTTGCGTCCGGGCGACATCCTGCTGGAGAAGACGCCGTTTCGCCTCACCGACACGTTCATTCCCGGCCACTGGGGCCACGCCGCCACCTGGGTCGGCACCGAGACAGACCTGCGCGACCTGGGCCTGTGGGACGACCCGGTGGTGCAGCCCTACCAGGCCGCCATCCGGGACAGCCGCAGCATCGTGGAGGCGCTGCGCAGCGGTGTCACCATGAACTCGGCCGAGCACTTCCTCAACATTGACGACCTGGCCGTGCTGCGCGACCCTGCCGCGGCGCGCGACACCACCCGGAATCGGGTCCTGCTCGCCCTGCGTCAGGTGGGTAAGGCCTACGACTTCAACTTCGACGTCGAGACTCCGGATAGGATCGTCTGCTCCGAGCTGGTCTACGCCGTGTTCACCGAATTCACCTGGCCGACCGGCCGTACCCTCGGTCGGTACACGATCAGCCCGGACAACGTCGCCGAAAAGGCCCTGAACAACGGCCCGCTGCAACTCGTGCTGTTCTACCACGACGGGCAGAAGATCGAGCAGCAGCCGGAACAACTCATGGGGCAGCTCATGGCCACGGCGGAGCCCGAGGCGTCAAGCGCCAAACGGCCGTGGAAGTGGCTCCCGTTCGGCGGTCGCCAGGGCGGGAAGTGACATCCATCGACCTGTGCCGGCAGATCCAGCCTTGAGCCTTGTGGACAGGCGGCTTGCCCCGACCAAGACGCGACCGAACGCGCAGTGGCTCGGTGCGTCCCGCGCCGAAGCGGGGTGCGCCGGCCGGTCCCCGGCCGAGGCCCTCGGCCGGGGACCGGCCCGAGATACCATACTGCGGTCCCAGAGGTCCCGCGCCACTGCCACTCCGCGCGCTGTCCGCTGCGGCGAACCACAAGGTCCCGAGATCGGCCGAAGAGGCCGACATTACAGCGCCCGAACACGTTAGCGCAATGACGGTCCCCTACTTCGCGCGCGCCGGGCGGCCGGTCTTTGCCGACTCGTAAATGGCATCCATCAGTTCGCTTTGGATGATGCCGTTCATCGGGTTGGTGCGGGCCTGGTTACGGCCGAGCACCGCGTCGACAAAGTTGTCTGCCGGTTCGCAGGCGTTGCCCGTGATGGGCGGGTACTTGACCTTGTTCGCGCCGGCAAACACGTTGATCCAGCCCGCGCTCCACGGATCGATCTCGACGCGACCGTTGTCGAACACGAAGGCCATGTGCGAACCGGCCGACGGACAGTTGCCGCTGACGCAGATGCTGGCCATCACATTGTTCTGGAACTTGATGACCAGCACGGAGTTGATGTCAACTTTCGAGCCGCAGTTGTCGATCATGGCGTAGACCTCGGCGGGTCGCGACTCGACGGACCAGCACAGGCTGTTCAGCAGGTGCGCACCGCTGTCGTAAGCCTGGCCGCCGCCGGACAGTGCCGGGTCCTGCCGCCACTTGCCGATCGTCGCCTTCAGCCAGCCCTGCGACAGATACCCGTTGACCATCTCCAGCTTGCCGAACGTCTGCTTCCGGATCTGCTCGCGCAGGTAGAAGAACTCCGGCGAGCAGGGCGTGTTGTAGCCGATGATGAAGACCTTGCCGGTCTGCTCCACCTTTTCCTTGAGCTTCCAGGCGTCCGCCGACGCGGTGACCATCGGTTTCTCCATCAGCACGTGGCAGCCGGCGGCCAGCGCCTGCATGCCTTGGTCAAAGTGCTGCGTATGCGGTGTGCAGATCACCACCGCGTCCGGCTTGCTCTTGTCGTACATCTCCGCGGCGGCCGTGAACACCGCCGGGCGCGGCTTGACGTCCGGCATGGTCCGGTCGATGAACCCGTTCACGACTTCCGGCGACACATCGCAGCCGGCCACAATCTGCACTTCGGACTTGGCCTTCAGCGACCGCACATGCTTGCCGGCAATTCCGCCACAACCCAGGAACGCAACACGAATCTTCGACATGGGAAAAACCTCCGTTTGGGGACTCAGGTTCAAAGGTTCAGGGGTTCAAGACCATCTATTGAATCGGACCCGTGCTGGCAACCGTTCGCCACCGGTCGACACGAGCCCCAGGGTGTCGCTGTCGCGCTGCCTTGGGCTGGTATACGTCGCCCCTTCAGGGCAAGTCAGGGGTCGCCTCGCGGCGGGCCTGATTCTGCGGGTTTCGCTGACGCTGTTCTCCGCGGCCAACGCTGTTTCGCGTGCCGCGCGCTGGCCCAGCAGGGTCAGCAACTGGCCAGGAACCGGCAGCTCCAGGTCAGGGCTTCCTTTTCGCCCGCTTCGGTGCCGTTGAAATTTTCATCCTCCAGTTCGATGCTGATGCCGCCCTGGTAGCCGGCATCGCGCAGAATGCTGAACGCTTCCTTCCAGCGCATCTGTCCGTGGCCGGGGATGGTGTAACGCCAGGCGTGGCCGCCGTAGCCGTGGCCCTTGGCAAACAGGGCCGGAGTTTGATACCCGAACTCGTAGATGGCTTCGGGATAGACCTCCGTATCCTTGGCGTGCACGTGCCGGACCTGCGGCGCGAACTCGCGCAGGAACCGGATCGGGTCGATCCCCATGCGGATCAGGTGCGACGGGTCGTAGTTGACCGCCATGCGCGCCGGGCAGTCGCGCAGGAACGCCCGGTACGTCTCCGGCGTGGTCACGAACACGGTCGGCCCCGGCCAGCCTTCCATGACCACCCACGACCCGGTCTGCTCCAGGGCGGGCGCCAGTGCGCCGTAGCCTTCCACGGCATACTTGTAGCTCTCGGCGCGCGGCGTGGCCGCGTCCTCGGCCATGACGGCGACAAAGAAGCACTTGGTGCCCAGCGCGGCGCAGGCGCGGATGTACTGGGAGTTGACGGCCGCCGCCTTGTCGCGCTTCGCCTTGTCCGCCGACGCGAGCCCGGTCCAGTCGGGCAGGTCGACCGAACCGAGCCGGAATCCGGCCTCGGCGACCGTCTTGCCGGCCGTGTCGGCATCCCGGTTCAGGTCAATGAACTCCAGGCCTGCCTGGCGCGCGAAAGCGATCAGGCTGTTCAGGTCCTTTTGCCAGGCCGTGCCGCCGCGCCGGAATCCGACGGGGAAACCGCCTGTACGGGTCTTGCTCATCGAGCGTTCCTCCTGTTTCTGCTACCTGTGCAATAAGCGGATCAGGATCGGCCACCTTCTGAAAGTACTGCGGGCGGCCCCCGCCCGCTTCTCGGCACGCTCGTAGCACCCCGGATGGCGGGCGGAGGGCCGCCCGCAGTACTGTCGAAAGGCCGTATTCACCAGCCCGTTCAAACCCTCGAGCCTCGCGTGGTCTTGCCTACAGCCTAACGCTTACACTACAGTGAGGCGGGGCAACGGGGAATGGCTGGAACTGCAAAAGGCATAGCAGATTCAGCGGGCGTGGCGGCGGCGCCAGCCGGACGGCGACTCGTTCCAGACCTTCCGGAAGGTGCGCGAGAAGGAAAACGGGTCCGCGAACCCGAGCAGGGCGGCAATCTCCTTGACCGGCAGCGCGGTGTAGCACAGCAGGTACTGCGCCCGTTCCATCTTGCACTTGAGGAAGGCCTTGCGCGGCGGCAGCCCGAGCAGGTCGGCGCAACGGTGCGCAAACGTGCTCTCGCTCAGGCTCAGCCGGGCCGCCATCTCGGCTACACTCAGGTCGGAGTCGAGGTGTTCCTGGAACAGCCGCAGGACTTGCGCGGGAAAGGTCTGGCCGCTGGAGACATCGAGGAATATCGGGTTGATCCCAGCGCGTGGCAGGGCGCGGATCATGCGCCAGAAAAACGTCAGCACCAGCGCGTCCTGCACGTGGCCCGAGACCGGGTCCGGGTGCTCGGCCTCGCGCTGGATGCTGCAGACGACCGGCCAGAAACTCTCCAGTTCCACGGCGAACCGCTGCAGTTCCGGGGTGATCCCGGGCAGGAAGATGGGCGGCGGCGGGGTCTGGCCGTCCTCCGCCAGGTTGAAGCACAGTCCGAAGTAGCGCACCGGCCCGTTGAAGATGTCTTCGTGCCGGTCGCCCGGTTTCACCACCACGCCCTGGCCCGGGATCAGCGTCATGGGTGTGTCGTTGACCCGGCAACGGTACGTGCCCATGTCGACCAGGATGACTTCGTGGTTCGCGTGCCGGTGCGGCGGCACGCCGCCGGCGGTGAGGCGTTCGGCCACGCCCAGGCGCTCGAACACCGGCGCAATTCCGGCCGGCAGTTCCGTCACCGGTTGCCGGCGCACCGTCCCCGCCTGGATGTCGGCCTGGTCAGGGTGCTGCCGGTGCAACGCGGGCAGCGCCGTGCTCATCGTGCGGTCCCTTCCTCGACCCGCAGCCGCCACTCGCCGTGCTTGCGCGTGAGGCTGTACTTCCCGAGCAGTCGGTGGTCGTCCGCGAACAGGGCCTGCTTGCGCGCGATCATCTGTTCAACCACCGCCGCGGAGGCCGGTTCCCCCGCGGTTGACTGGCGGATCATGGCCACGTATTCATGGTTGCCGTGCAACACGTCGAGGACGACAAAATTCCAGACCGTGAAGGCGATCTTCAGGGCCGCCTCGGCGTCATCCTTGCTCGCCTGTGGGCTCAGCGCGCGCAACAGGGGCGTGGCGAAGTCCAGGAACGTGGCCGAGATCGGTCGCGTGGCAGAAGCCGGTTGGGGAGTGGTGTGTGACATCTGGTGTGACCCGCTCGGTTGGCGCGCCAGCCCTCGCAGAGGACGAGACGGCCAGGACGGTGATCTGAGCGCTCCACGGCGCGTCTCGTGTCGCCGCCCTGCGGGGATTTGCGCTGGCGTTCGCGCCCCGTCCTCGCGATGCCTGGATCGCGTATTGTGTCCAGACACTGTAGCCGAGAGTCTCGGTCATTTCCAGCCCTCGGAGAAGGCGGCGCGGTAATGCGTCCGTCGCGGGTGGACGTCTATCCGAGCCGTGCGTGTGAGCAAGCGGCCTCCCGGAGACCGCTCCCTCACAGTCGCGGCTCGGATGCCCGTCGCGGCGCGTTTTCCACCCGCCACTCCCATGAAACTGAAGGCGCCCAGAGCCCGCGAGGACGCGGGCGCTCCAGGGACTGGAACGGGGGGCTGACTTTGGAGCGCCCGCGTCCTCGCGGGCTCCGGAAGCGTCGTGGCCAGTTTCACCTTGGTATGACCGGGCGGTCTGCCGCCCGCGGGGCGCTGACGCATTACGTGGCTCGTGTCTTGGCTGTGGAGCGAGCAGGAGCGCGGCGGTTCGGCGCGTCCCGCGCCGAAGCGAGGTGCGCCGGTCGGCCCTGTCCGGCGAAGCTGCTCGCGCGAAGACGGATCCCCGGCCGAGGCCCTCGGTCCGGGACGGACCTGGGCATCCTGCCGCGGTCCCGGAGGTCCCACGCCACGGCCGGCCGCTCGGGTAGATTGCGGTATGCCTTTCGGCCGCGGGAGCAGCACTTCTACAGTCCCTGTTCGGTGCGCTCGATCAGGCCGTTCTGGAGCCGCTCGTCGAGGGTCACGAACTGGGCGCTGAGGCCGCTGATGCGGACCAGCAGGTCGGCGTGCTCCTGCGGGTTCGCCTTGGCCGCGCGGAGTTGGTCGGCGTCGACCAGGTTGAAGTGCACGTGGAAGCCGCCGAGCCGGAAGTAGGTCTCGATGGTCTGGCGCAGCCGCGCCCGGCCTGCGTCGCCATGGATGTCGTTGCGATTGAACGAGACCAGCAACGGGTTGCCACAGGCGCAGCGGTCGTTCGCGGCCAGCGCGGCAGAGGCGAGGACGCTGGTCGGCGTCCTGCCCGTGGCAATGGAACTGGGGCCGATGCCGTACGAGAGCGTGTCGCCGGCGCGACGCCCGTCCGGTGTCGCCGGCACCTGCGTGTGCGCCCACCCGGTGAAGATGAACAGGGCCGGGTACGGGCGCACGCCGTGTTCCATTTTGCTGCCGAGGACCACGTCGGCAATGTGGTTTGCGAACTCCGCAGCCAGCGCGTTGGTCGCCGGTGTGTCGGTCCCGTACTTGCCGGGCAGGTTGCGGCACTGGGCCTGGAATGCGGTGTCCGCAAAGTTCTCCTTCAACTGCCGACGCAACGCGTCGAGCGTCACGCGCCCGGTGCCGTACACGAGCTGCTCGACGACGTGCAGGCTGTCGACCAGCGTGCCGAGCCCGAGGATGTTGACCCCGAACAGGCTGAACCGCGCCCCGCCCTCCTCGGCCGTGAGCCCAGACTCCGTGCAGCCGGTCAGGCACAGGCTCTCGAACGGCGACGACTGGTTCAGTGCCATCGCGTTCCACTGCTGCTGGTACCGCTGCAGGCAGATTGCGAAGTCCGCAGCCATGAACGACTTCAGGCCGTCGCTGAAGGTTGGGAAGGTCGCGGGGCCGTTGCCCGAGGGCAAGCTGTCGAGGTACGCGAGGAGCACGTTCGGCAAGACCCACTGTCCGGCCACGGTCTGCGAGCAGCAGTCGCCCTGCGGCGACGCCTCGTAGCAGCCGACAATGCCCCAGTCGCGCGCCCGCGTTTCGGGAATCCCGACCGCCTCGAGCGCCCGGATCACGACCGGGTCGTTGAAAAACGACGGCATCCCGAACCCGGCGGCGCAGAGCTGGAGTGCCTCGGTCCAGAAGGCTTCGGACGTCTCCGGCCCGGTGCGCACGGACACGGATGGCTGCCAGACGCGGAGTTCGCGCGTGACCTTCAGACACAGCAACGACAGCGGGTTCTCGGCGTTGCGGCCCTGCGCGTCGATGCCGCCGACAACCAGGTTCTGCGACTCGTCGCCTTCGCAGCACTTGAGCCAGAAGCAGGCGAGCAGTTCCTCGGCCTCGGCCAGGGTGATCACGCCGGCGGCCAGGTCGCGCTCGAGGAACGGCCACAGGAACTGGTCGAGACGCCCGAACGAGAATGCCACCGCCGAGGCCTCCGCATGCAGGAACACCTGCACGAACCACGTGAGCTGCAACGCCTGCCAGAACGTCTCCGGCGGCTGCGCGCCAATCCGCTCGCAGTTCGCGGCGACCTGCCGCATGCCGGCGGCGGCCAGAGAATGCCTCCGGCGGCCGGGGGGCGTCCAGACTCCCCCCGGCCCCCCCTCGACTTTGCGATCGGAAACGTGAGGCGCCGCGCGCCTCACGTTTCCGATCGCGGTGGCGTCATCCGCCCGGAGCGGCGGATGAGGAGAGGAGGTTTGTGGGGCAACGTTGGGTGACACGGCAGCGTCTCCTGCCGTGGCCAGGTCGTCGTCGTCGGGAACAGAGCCAGCCATCGCCGCCGCCGCTTCCGCGTGGCGGCGGATGAAGGCGGCGAACGCGTCGAGGGAACGGGCGAATGCGTCGCGGTTGCGGCGCTGTTGGTCGGTGGCGGTCGGCATCGCCTCGATCTCGTTGCGGAGTCCGCACACACCGAGACGCAGAACGCGACCATAGTCGACGACAATGTGCCCGATGTTGCCGTTGAACCACGGCGCATTGGTTGCCAACCCCTCGGGCCGCGGCGGCCGGAACGGGTTGAAGAGCTGCGAACCGACAATGCACTCGCCCGGTTCGACCCGCACCACGGCGCGCTGCGCGAACGCCTCGAGAAACTCAGCGCGCCGCAGCACTTCGGCCGTCTCGCGCGTCGTGGAGTACACGGCGGCGGCGATCTCGCCGGCAACGCGCGCCTCGTCCGGCGAGCCCATGCGCCGCGCTTTCGTGTCCAGCAGGAACTCGTCCTGCCGCCGCCGCAGCCGCGCAATCCGCGCCCGCTGCTCGGGAGTGAGCGAGTCCGTGCCCAGGGGCGCCGCCCCTGGACCCCGCCGGGGACACAGCGTGCCCCCGGACCCCCACAGGACTTGCGAATCCGGCCTCCGCTCGGCCGCGGATGCCAGATTCGCAAGTCCGATGGCCGTCTCGCGGAAAAGGCCAGCACCCATTGCCTCCGCGCTTGAGCTGGCATGGCGAACGGCCCAGGTTTGTAGTTCCGCGTTTACGCGGTCCGGGTTGGACGTGGGCACGGGAAGGGGACCGCCTAAAGGGCCTGTCGATTTATTCAAACCAAGAGCCCGCGAGGACGCGGGCGCTCCAAGTTTCGTGCTCAATCCGAACTGGAGCGCCCGCGTCCTCGCGGGCTGTCTTGGTGCTGCATCGGTTAAATCGACAGCCCCTAAAGGCGGGACTACGAGCCCGGAACCGCTCGCGGCTCGCACTTGGGAGTACGCTTCCTCCTTGACTTGGCGGCCGAAGTCGGGTGGCATCCGGTCAGCGCCCAGGCATTGGCTGACGGCGGCGGCGACGGCCAGAACGCGGGGACCGATGTCCTGAGTCAAATCGAACACGGTGTGCGAAATGGTCGTGACCGAGGTGCCGATCGCGCCGACGACTGCACCCGAATGGTCGCGCAAGGGCGCGGCGAAGCAGAGCAGACCGCGGCCGAACTCCTCGTTGTCCAGTGCCCAGCCGTGCTCGCGGATCGTCTGGAGTTCGCGGCGCAACAGGTCCGGGTCGCAGAGCGTGGCGTCGGTGAACGGCTCGAAGCCTTTGGCCGCGAGTCGGTCGAAGAGTCCGTTGTCCGCGAAGGCCAGCAGGACCTTTCCCGGGGCGGAGCAGTGCAGGGGGTAGCGGCCGCCGATCCGGCCGGCAATGCGCACGTTCTGGCGGCTGTCCAGGTGCTCGATGTACAGGACCGCATCGTCGTCGAGAATGCCGAGGTAGAGGCTTTCGCCGAGGTCGTCGTGCAGTTCGTGCATTGGCGCGAGCGCCGCGTCGCGCACGTCCATGCGCCGCACCGGCTGACTCGCGATCTTGAACGGGACCAGCGTCATGCGGTACTTCGGGCCGGGTTCCTCAGCCGCGACCCAGCCCTGGCGCTGCAGCGTGGCGAGCAGGCGGTAGGTCATGTTCTTGTTCGTCCCGACCTCGCGCGCCAGGTCGGACACACCCAACGGCCGCGGCGCGGCGCCGAGAACCTCGAGCAGGCGCACGGCCGTGCGCACCGCCGGCACGTCGTAGGTTGCCTTGGTCTTGCCGACGGACTTGCGTGTGGTTCGCTTCTTCATTGTTGCGTTGTCCGTTCGAGATCTTCGAGACCATCGGGATCTTCGTGATCTTCGATGCTCTGACACCTGAACACTGAGACCTCTGCGTTCCTGCGCTCCCGCTCCCGTCACAGCCCGGCCTCGAAGCGGGAGATCAGTTCCTGCTGTTCCGGTTTCGGCAGACCCACGTAGCGCGTGGTGAACCCGGCCCTGCGCACCAGCACGTCGCGGTGCGCTTCCGGTTCCGCCATAGCCTGGCGCAGGGTGGCCGCGCTGACGCCGTTGACCTGCACCTGCAGCCCGCCGAGCCGGAAATACGTCTGCAGCAGCGCTTGGAACTTGCGCCGCCCGTCCTGCGTGCGCAGGGATCCCGGATCGACGCGCAGGTCCAGCGCCTGGCCGCCGAAGAATGCCGCCTGGTCGACCGCGGCGGCCGAGCGGATCAGTGCCGTGTGGCCGTCGCGTGCCCGCCCGGGCGAGGTGCCCATGTTTTTCGCCAACGGCTCGCCGGCGCGGCGACCGTCCAGGCTGGCGGCCATCTTCGCGCCCGCCGGGATGTGCGCCGACAGGGTGTGGAACGAGGGTGCGTAATAGACCGGGTCGTGCGAGTGCCGCAGCACCGCGCCGGCGAACCGGTCCGAGAGCTGCCGCGCCAGGCCGTCCGCGTCCGGATCGCCATTGCCGAACTTCGCGACACTCAAAACCGCACGCAGGATGTCCGGCCGCATCTCGAAGTCGCCCCGGACCGCCTCGACCATTTCGGCGAGGGTGAAGCGCCGCTCCTCGAACACCAGCGTGCGGATCGCCAGGAGCGCGTCCGCGGCATTGACCAGGCCGAACGCTTCGATGGTCACCGTCTGGTACCGGCAGCCGCCGAGGAGCCGGTCCTGGCCGCGCCGGAGGCAATCGTCAAGCAGCGCGGACACGAACGGGTTCGGCCTCGTCTCGCCGTTCTGGCGGGTGCGCTTTTCCGTCTCAGCGATGCACAGGTCGACCAGGTCGCCGGTAAACGCGCGGACCGTGTCGAACAACTCGCCGAACGTGCTGTAACTGACCGGCGCGGCGCTGGCCAGTTCGAACGGCAGGTCGTGCCGGAACGGACGGCCGCGGTTCAGCGCCAGCTCGAGCGGGAGCAGGATATTGACGACCGACCCCCACATGTTCGCCCACTCCGCACCGGGCATGACCAGGCCCATGCAACTGTTCGCCGCCCACTCCGCAACCTGGTCCGCCGGCACGCCGCGCCGCCGCAGCGCCTGGCGGCAGGCCTCTTCACCGTAGAACGTCGGCTGCCCGATCTCGAACAGCGCCGGGTCCGTGAACAGGTCGAACGCCTCCGGCGGCGTGTCGGCGTGGACGCGCACCGCCAGGATCGGGGAGGGAAGCCGCAGGCGCTTCACCACGTCGAGGATGAGTCGCGACAGCGGGTTGAAGCGGTTCTCCGTCGCCGCCGCGCAGTGCCCCTGTCCAGCGCTGCCGGCACGGCTGGAGCCTTGCCCTGCTTCTCCTGAACAACCCGCCGCGCCGCCTGCGCCGACCGCCGGGCCAAGGTTGACCGTGCAGGCCGGATCGCCGAACGTGTTGATCGTGCGGAAGAAGTCAGCCAGGACCTCGGCAAGTTCCTCGACCGTGACGCCGTCCGCGCGCTCCTGCTCGTAGAGCGGGTAGAGGTACTGGTCGAGACGCCCGACCGAAAGCGACGCCGGCGAGTGCTCCGAAATGCCGATGCCCAACTGCACCAGCCAGACCGCCTGGAGCGCTTCGCGCAGCGTCCGCGCGGGCTTCGCTGGCACGTGTTGACATCGTGCCGCGATCCCGAGCAGACGCTGCTTCTCGCGTGGGTCGGTTGCGGACTCCGCAAACTGCTCGGCGAGCGCCGCGAACCGCGCCGCCCATTCCTTCAGGCCCCCGAGCGCCGCCTGCATCCCCTGCAGGTAGTCGCGCTTTGCGACGTCTGCACCCTCCAGCTCGCGCTCAATCTCGGCCAAAATGCCGTCCAGCCCGAGCGTGATCACACGCGCGTGGTCGACCGTCGTGTGCGCGTCCCCGCCGCTGCTGGCAGAGCAGTGGAACCACTCATTCAGCAAGCTCCACGCCTTCGGCGCGGTCGGTGGCGCCGCGGCACGGCGCGCCGCCTCGGCCTGACACCACGCGTCAAAGCGCTCGCCCAGTTCTACCCCGGCACCACTCGGCGGCACCCACTCCGCACCGAAGGCGCCGGCCAGATGCGTCTCAGGCCTACTGCTGAGCGGCAGGCGCGCGAGCGTGAAGGAGAAAATGCGCCCTTCGCGGACCGGGGCGGGGGCTTGAGCAATCTGCGGGTCCCGCAATGCTTCGCTGCGCAGGAAGTCGATCTGCTGCCAAAGGTCTGTGGATGGCATATTGGGGTCTGTCTCCAGCCCGCTCCGGCGAAGCAGCTCCCCGCTCTGCCGGGCGATGTTTGTATAACGACGTTATATTTGTCTAACGCCAAGAATCTACACGAAATCCAGGCGGTTGTCAAGACGTGCCATGGGGGGGGAAATGGGCTGTTTCAAGATTCGTGACCGTCGCGTGCAGCGAGTACCCCCGGCGTGTCCCCACGCCGGGGGGGGGCGGCCTGAGGACAGGCCGCCCCTACCAGGTGTGCGCGGTGGTGTGGCCTTCCGAGACGCGGCGCCAGATCTTGAAACAGCCCTGTGGGGGGGGGAAGGCGGATGCGCAGTGGCTCGGCGCGTCCCGCGCCGAAGCAGGGTGCGCCGGTCGGTACCCGGCCGAGAATCTGGGGCCGGGACGGCCCCGAGTACCCTGCCGCGGTCCCGGAGGTCCCGCGCCGCGGCCGCTGAACGCGTTCAGACCGCGCTGTTCCGCTTCAGGAGCAGGACCTTGAACTCGGCGGGGCGGAACTGGAGTTGGATCGGCGTCTTGCCGACGCGTTGCCAAGCGAGGGGTTCGCCGAACGTGCCGGCGACCGCGTAGCTGGCAATGTCCGTGGCCAGGGTCAGGGTGCAGGCGTTGTCCCTGCGGCCGATCTCGGTGAGCAGGACCTGGATCTGGTCGTCGCCGACCGGGCGGATCGATTCGACCAGCACCTCGTCGGTCGAGAGCGACAGCAGATTGGCGGTCGCCTGGCAGCCGCAGCGTTCGGGCAGGTCGCCCGGGAAGACGAGTGGTGCCTGGAGCGCCTTGCGCGACGCCTGGCAAGCGGCGACCGGCGAGTAGCCGTGCTCGCGGCAGGCGACGTGGTACTCGAACCACAGTTCACCCTGCTGCAGGATGGGGCAGTTCGTCTCCCAAAGGTTGTTGAACGCGTAGGAGAACACGGTCGGCCGTTCAATGGGCTGGTACTCGAGCCCGTAGTGGTAGTACGAGGGCGTGCCCAACGCCACAACCGCAGCCTGGCGCGACGTCAGCACGACCTGTGCGGCCGCGTCCGAAACCGAGACGAACCGGTTTGCGGCAAGGTTGTGATTGGTTGCGCCCGGCAGCCGTTCGTCCGGGAAGTGCGTGGCCTGGCCCTGCTGGTCGATGTCGAACCGCCAGGGTGCGGTCAACTGGATTGGGAATGCGAAGAACAGCGCCTCCTTGTCGACCGTGTGGCGGCGTGTAACGCGGTTGCGAATGCGCAGGCCGCTGCCGTCCAGGATGTACTCAGTCTCGACCACGGTCGGGGTCGATTCCGGACCGAGTACACGCTCGACGGTCAGGGTGGCCGCATGCGTGCCGGCCCAGCCGGCACGGCGCGTGACGCGCAGCAGTGACTGTCTCTCGAACTGCACGGGCTCGTTCAGTCCGCCCCAGGTCGGTCCGGGCGTGACGCCCCTGACGTCGAACAGGCACGCCTCGTTGAGCTGGTTGACAGACGCGTCGACCCACTCACGGCCGGAGCCGCGGCTGCGGAGCCCGCACACCGCCCCGGTCTGCGGGGAGACACTGACGATCAGGTTCGGCCCGGCGAGTTCCCATTCGCCGGCGCTGTAAAGGGTGGCCGGCACGGCCTTAACGGTGCGCACGTCGCACACCGTCACCCCGTACGGCGGCACGCCATTGAGCCAGGCGCGGTGCAGCCAGTGCTTGGTGTTGCAGCGTCGCGAGTCGACCGGCACGACCGAGCCGCCGGGCAGCACCAGTTCGACCGGCGCGGCAGCGCTGGTGAACAGGACGGGGCCCGAGTACGAGAACGAGTGCGGGTTGAAGACGGAGACTTTCGCGGGGGAATCCGGGTTGTCGGAACTCAGCGCGATGAACTGGTCCTCGGCGAGTTCGCGGACTTGCGCCAGGGCGGAGTTTGCATACCCGCTTTTGATCTCCCACGACGCGCGCGGCAGGTCGAAGGTCTCGGCGGCGAGGCTGCCGGACTCATCACGGCGCTTCGCCCACTCCCACATGCTGAGTCCGCAGGTGTGGTCGTGGTACATGACCAGCCGCCACATGACGTCGCCCCAGGCGTCGGCGCCCTCGTCCGTGCCGCCGGCGCAGCAGGCTTCGGCCGCCGCCCACGTGTTGAGCTTCTCGCGCGCCACGCGGTAGCGCCCCGTGGCGTACGCATTGGTCACAACATGCTCGCTCCACGAGCAGGACAGTTCGCCCTGGATTTCCGGGATCTGCGCGGCCCAGCGCACCTCGGCGTCGACGAAGAAGTCGTGGCAGGTGCCGAGTTGGATCTCCGGCGTGCGGTGCTTCGCGTTCCAGGCGTCGACCGCCTCGAGCAGCCGCTCGGTCGGGCCCTGGTTGTCGGACCCGAACTGCATGAGGAAGGTGTCGAACGGGTAGCCCTGGCGCGTCAGGCGTTCGCAGAGCAGGTCGATGCCTTCGCGCCCGTGCAGGTTGAAGATTGTCTTCTCCCCGTCGTTGCCGACCAGCGCGGGCTTGCCGTCCAGTTCGCGCAGCACCGGCCAGAGGAAGTAGATCAGGCCGAATCCGTACTGGGCCGGGCCGAGGTTCGCCTGTCGGTTTTCGGCGTCGTCCTTGATCTGGTAGTACAGCACCGAGCTGCCGTCCGGGCCGCGCAGCCGGAACAGGTGCGGCAGGGTGGTGAACGGCGTCATAACGCGCCAGCCGCCGACCCCGTTGACCACGTAGCGGATGCCGTAGCGGGCCAGCACCTGCGGCAGGTTGTAGCTCAGGCCGCCGACATCGTTGAGCATGACCGTGTCGAGCGGTGCGTCCAGGTCGCCGGCCAGCCGCGCGGTCAGTTCGACCCCGACGCAGAGCTCCTCGAGGTTCGCAATCTGCGTCAGCGGCTGCGCGTAGAACCCGGTCAGCTCGATGCGCCCGTCGCGAAGGCACTGCCGCATGCGCTCGCGCTCCGTGTCGGTCGCAACGTTCAGGAACATGTCCAGCGCCCAACCGGCCTCAATGGTCCAGCGGAAGCGTGGTTCGCGCTCGCACAGGTCCAAGGCCGCGCGCAAATGCCGAATGTGCTGCACGGCCACGTCCGGGTATGTCCCGGTGTAGCCGGCATCGGTGTGCGTGTGGTGCGTGATAATGATCCGCTGGATGGCTGACATGGGGGGGGTTCCGTATTAACTCGCGATTCCGCTCGTACTCCTGCCCGTTACCCGAAACCTATTGCCGCGCCGGTGGATTGCGAGCGCAACGGCCGTGCGTCGGGACTGCAACCAAGCCTTACCGAACTGAGCCGCCAGACATCCCGCGCCTGCAGCCGCTTGAAACCCGCAGAAGACGCCGGGGTGGCGTCGACGTCCCCATTCTCTCTCGCCAACGCATTCTCCCGCTCGGATCGGGCGGCTTGATAACGGACGGCCCCCACCGTAGCGTATTCCGTTTGGCCGTTCTCCTGCAGAGTTCCGCCGGGCAGTGAATGCGCAGGGAAACTTGCCCTACCCAAGGATACGGAGTATGGACTCACACCGAGACGTGATTGAGCGTGTCATGACCGAGGGCATGGCGCCGGGCGTTGTGATCCTGGTGGGACGCGGCGGAAAAACCGTGCTTCATGAAGCCTTCGGGCGGGCGCGGACGAACCCCGACGTTCCCATGCGACCGGACGCGGTGTTTGACATGGCCAGCGTCACCAAGGCGGTGGCCGCCACTGCAGCGTGTGCGGTGTGCATCGACGACGGCCGACTCGCGCTCGATGCGCTACTGGGCGGCGGCACCCGCGATGGGGTGCGCGTCCTCTCGCCTGCAGCCTTGGCGCTGTTCGAGCACCGGCTGAACCAGCCGCCGCACCGCCCGCGGAGTTTCGGCTGGGACGTAGCCCCTGAGCTGCGCCCCACAAACCTGTCCGGCCGCACGTACTACCACACCGGCTGGACCGGCCAGTCGCTGTACGTCGACCCGGGTTCGAATGCCTATGCGATCATCCTGACCAACCGCACCGGCGACCATGACCGGGCGCGGTTCCAGAGACGGGTGATCGCCGAGGCAGCCCTGGCGACGGGGTCGCGCTCCTAACGTCCAGCGCCAAGCGCACCCCCGGCAAACCCGAGCACGTGTACCTGACATTCAACGCGTGAGGAAGGACGCAGGGGAGAGACGATGTCTCGGGTTTCGCCGGAAATACCTGCAGGCGAGGCTCGCGCGGCAGGCAGGAAAGGTGGCCGCACCGTCTCGGCTCCGAGGTGGCGCTCCCATGAAACTGAAGGGGCCCGGGAGCCCGCGAGGACGCGGGCGCTCCAGGGACTGGCACGGGGGGCTGACTTTGGAGCGCCCGCGTCCTCGCGGGCTCCGGAAGCGTCGTCGCCAGTTTCACCTCGGTATGACCGGGCGGTACGCCGCCCGGGGAGCGCTGACGCATTACCGCAGATCTTGACGTCACCCTGGAGATGGTATAGACTATATATATAATGTACCGAAGGTGACCTTGGTGCCGTCGGGCAGGAATATTGGTCCCAGGGCTTGCCAGATGTCGGATGTCCAGCCGATTGAGGACTTTACAGGGCGCAGCCGACGTACGTCTCGTAAGGCTCGGAACAGCTGGACGCCGATACGATCTTCTCCTCGCCGGGCAGGCTTTTGTTTACGAGTTGACCCTGGTTACGCCCAACACGGCCGAGTTTTCCCGGGGACAAGGCTTGCGGTTGGCGGACTGGCGTCCGTCGTTCGACGTGTGATGCGCGGCTGCGGACCGTGTGACGCCTGTTCGGAAGGACTCCTGCGCCTCCATCAAACCGGTCCATGTGGGCCGAGGATTGAGAACCCGGGCCGCGACAGCTCAATTTCCCGATTCCCGCCCCGCTGGACGGCAGTGGCGGGGGGAAACCCGTTCTGAACCCACGGCAGGAGCAAGGTCGATCGGTGGGTGCAAATCTCCAGATCTCGCCCGTTGACACCGGCACCGGCATTCAGGTCTACGACCATGCCCGGGCGCAGATGATTGAGGAGCGCGTGCTTGGGGACCGGCTATTGCGGTTCGCCTACCTCAGTCCAGCGCGACCGTTGTGCAGCCTGCTGCTGTTCAGGACCGCTTTGCTCAGCCGGTTCCTGGGCTGGTACTGCGACACCGCGCGGTCACGGTGCAAGATCGTGCCGACGATCCGCGAGCTCGGGTTGGACGAGAGTGAGTTTCGCGACCCGACCTCGAGCTTCCGCACCTTCAATGAATTTTTCACCCGGCACCTGCGTTCCGGAGCACGCCCGTTCGATGCCTCTCCCGAGATCCTGAGTTCTCCCGCCGACGCGCGCCTGACCGTGTTCCCGGATCTGCGCGAGGGGACGTGTGTGCCGGTCAAGGGTGCGGCTTTTACGGTCTCCGAACTGCTGCGCGACGCCTCTGGCGACGCGTCGCAGTTTGTCGGCGGCACGTTGCTCGTGTTGCGGCTGTGCCCGGCGGACTATCACCGATTTCACTACCCGGCATCGGGTCGCGTGCTGCGCCGGTGGGAGATCAGCGGGCGACTGCACTCGGTCAACCCGCTGGTGCTCGCGCTCGGGATCCCCGTATTCACGCAGAACCGGCGTATCGTGACGCTGCTCGACCTCGAACGGTTCGGTGTGACCGCGTTTGTCGAAGTGGGCGCTTTCGGCGTGGCCGGCATCGTCCAGACCCACACGGGGCGCGAGTTCCGCAAGATGGACGAGAAAGGTCTCTTCCGGTTTGGCGGTTCGACCGTCATCCTGGTTTTCCGGCGCGGGCGGGTTCTGATGGATCCCGACCTGGTCGAGCGCAGTCGCACGGGAATCGAGACACTGGTCCGGGTCGGCGAACAGCTGGGACGTGTCGGGAGCATTTGACTTTCTTGCCCGCGTGATGTAATCTGATGCTCGCCTAGAGAGAACGAATTCCGGGATCCGTTCAGAGGATGCTCGCGCGGCATCGTAGACAGTCGCCGCGGCGGTGGGCAGGACGGGGCCGGGAGTAGATCCAGACGGAGATATGGTCCGCTCCATGGCGACTGAAGTCACTCGAACTTCGACAGCTTGGCGTAACAGGGTCGGTGACTCCAGCGGCACCGCACCGGTGGAGGCGCATCACTTTCTACGCGAGTTCCTGCGGTCGCCACGCAGCATTGGGGCACTGACTCCCAGTTCACGCTGGCTGGCCAGGGAGATGGTACGCGGGCTGGACCTGGCCGACATGGACGCGGTCGTTGAGCTCGGTCCCGGCAGCGGCGCCTTGACCCGTCATATCATTCAGCGACTGTCGTCTCGGACAGCCTTCATTGCCGTGGAGAAGAACCCCCGGATGGCCGGCTCGCTGCGGGGACGTTTTCCCCGTGTCATTGTTCACCAGGCCGCCGCCGAGGAGTTGCCCGCCATTCTGCGCTCGCACGGGCTGCGGCAGGTCGACTGCGTCATCAGCGGCCTGCCCTGGGCGAATTTGCCCGGCAGGGTGCAGGAAGACATTCTTGGCGGTGTGCTCGAGGTCTTGCAGCCGGGTGGACACTTTGTCGCGTTCGCGTACCTATCCGGGTTGCTCATGCCCTCGGGTCGGCGTTTCCGCCAGAGACTGGCCGACAGTTTCGCGTCGGTTTCGACGTCGCGGGTGGTGTGGCCCAACCTACCTCCGGCATTTGTCTACCGTTGCCGGCTGAACGGGTGTCAGCATGTCGAGCCCGCCCTTGGCCACGACGCTGCCGCCCGCGTTACTCCCGCCTGCCGTCAGAGCTGACGGCGCCGCTCGCTCCTAACCCGACGTAGCCGGAACCAAGACGAACGTCGAACGCTGAACGTCGAACGCCGAAGTCCGGAGGCTCTTCCCCCCCCCGACACCCGACACCCGACACCCGACACCCGACACCAGGCCGGCGTGGCTGCTACCGTCACAAATGCGCCGCCGCCCGGCTCGGCCGGGCGCAAGACCCGCGGCGGCGCGAACCGGCACGAGTAACACTAACCTATGATCGGCCGGTCCGCCGGCTGGGGGCGCTGACGCATTACCGATAATGTGCAGTGATTTCTTGCCGAACCGGCCTTGCCTGGTTATGTTGTAGGCCTCCAAGCCGGCGCAACCTTTTGCGACGCGGAATCTCACTCTGGGCAGGGTCGAGACTCCCATCCTATCTGTGCCCATATACAATGGGGGCCGTGTTATGCCGCGACGGGACGACATCAAGAAGGTGATGATCATCGGGTCTGGGCCGATCGTGATCGGTCAAGCGTGTGAGTTCGATTACTCGGGGACGCAGGCCTGCAAAGCGTTGCGCGCCATGGGGTACAAGATTGTGCTGGTCAACTCGAACCCGGCGACGATCATGACCGATCCGGGCATGGCTGACGTGACGTACATCGAGCCGCTGAACTGCGAGCGCATGGCGCAGATCATCGAAAAGGAGCGGCCCGACGCGTTGTTGCCGAACCTGGGCGGCCAGACGGGGCTGAACCTGTCCAGCGAGTTGCACAAGCGCGGCATTCTGGCGAAGTACGGGGTGAAGATCATCGGCGTGCAGGCCGATGCCATCGAGCGCGGCGAAGACCGCACCGAGTTCAAGAACACGATGAACAAGCTTGGGATTCCGATTCCCAAGAGTGAGGCGGTCTACAGCGTCGAGGAGGCCGAACGGGTGGCCAAGGAACTCGGTTACCCGGTGGTGGTCCGGCCAGCCTATACGATGGGCGGCACGGGTGGCGGCTTGGTCTACAACGTCGAGGAACTGCGCACCGTGGCCGTGCGCGGCATCGCGGCCAGCCTGGTGGGGCAGATTCTCATCGAGGAGTCAGTGGAAGGCTGGGAGGAACTCGAGCTGGAGGTGGTCCGCGACGCGAAGAACCAGATGATCACCGTGTGCTTCATCGAGAATGTCGACGCCATGGGTGTGCACACGGGCGACTCGTATTGCACCGCACCGATGCTGACCATCAGCCCGGAACTGCAGGCCAGGTTGCAGAAATACTCGTATGACATCGTGGAAGCCATCCAGGTGATCGGCGGCACGAACATTCAGTTTGCGCACGATCCCAAGACGGACCGGGTGGTGGCCATCGAGATCAACCCGCGCACTTCGCGCTCGTCGGCCCTCGCCTCGAAGGCCACCGGGTTCCCGATCGCGCTGGTGTCCTCCCGGCTCGCGGGCGGGTTGACGCTGGACGAGATCCCCTACTGGCGCCTGGGGACGCTGGAGAAGTACACGCCGTGGGGCGACTACGTGGTGGTGAAGTTCTCCCGCTGGGCCTTTGAGAAGTTCAAGGGCGTGGAGGACAAGCTCGGGACGCAGATGCGCGCCGTGGGCGAGGTCATGAGCATCGGCAAGACCTACAAGGAGGCGTTCCTGAAGGCCATTCGCTCGCTTGAGAACGGCCGGCACGGCCTGGGATTCGCCAAGAACTTCAACAGCCTGACGCTGGACGAGGTCATGCAGCGCCTGCGCTACCCCACCAGCGAGCGGCAGTGGCTGATGTACGAAGCGCTGCGCAAGGGCGCTACGGTTGAGGACCTCCAGGCCCGGACCTACATCAAGTCCTACTTCATCGAGCAGATGAAGGAACTGGTCGAGCTCGAACAGGAAATCCTGAAGTACAAAGGGCGGAAGCTGCCGGACGAATTGCTGACCCGCGCCAAGAAGGACGGGTTTGCGGATCGGTACCTGGCGCAGATCCTGGGCGTGCCGGAGAAGGACATCCGCACCCAGCGCACGGGCATCGGTGTCGTGCAGGGCTGGCACGCGGTGAAGGTCAGCGGCGTCGAGAACGCGGCCTATTACTACAGCAGCTACAATGCCCCCGACACGACGACAACCAGCACGCGACGCAAGGTCATGGTGCTGGGCGGCGGCCCGAACCGCATTGGCCAGGGCATCGAGTTCGACTACTGCTGCGTGCACGCCGCCTTCGCCATGCGCGAGCAGGGCCTCGAGACGATCATGGTCAACTGCAATCCCGAGACGGTGTCAACGGATTACGACACCTCGGACAAACTGTATTTCGAACCGCTCACGGTCGAGGACGTCCTCAGCATCTACGAGAAGGAGAAGCCCGAGGGTGTCATCGTCCAGTTCGGCGGGCAAACGCCGCTGAACATTGCCCGCGAGTTGGCGGAGGCCGGGGTGAAGATCCTGGGCACCTCGGTTGATTCCATCGACCTGGCCGAGGATCGCGACCGGTTCCGGATCATGATGCAGAAGCTCGACATCCCGATGCCGGAGGCCGGCATGGCCAGCAACCTGACCGAGGCCCTGGCAGTGGCGCGGCGCATCGGCTACCCGCTGATCGTGCGGCCCTCGTACGTGCTTGGCGGCCGCGGCATGGAAGTCGTCCAGGACGACGAAATGCTCAAGCTCTACGTCGAGACTGCCGTGGGCGTGACGCCTGAGCGTCCGATCCTGATCGATAGGTTCCTCGAGAATGCCACGGAGTGTGAGGCAGACTCGATTGCCGACGGCAAGGACACGTTCGTGCCGGCCGTCATGGAGCACATCGAGCTGGCGGGCATTCACTCCGGCGACTCGGCCTGCGTCATCCCGCCCACCACGATTCCGAAGAAACACTTGGACACGATTACGCGCTACACGCACCGCATCGCCAAAGAACTGAATGTAGTTGGCCTGATCAACATCCAGTACGCCATTGCCAACGACCGGGTGTACGTGCTGGAAGCGAACCCGCGCGCCTCGCGCACGGTCCCACTCGTCTCAAAAGTCTGCAACATCCAGATGGCGCGCGTAGCCACGCAGCTCATGTTGGGCGCAAAACTGGCGGACATGAAGCTTAAGAACCAGAAGATCCCGCACTTCGGCGTCAAGGAGTCGGTGTTTCCGTTCCCGATGTTCCCCGAAGTCGACCCGCTGCTCGGCCCCGAAATGCGTTCGACGGGCGAGGTGTTGGGCATGGCGGACTCGTTCGGCATGGCCTTCTACAAGGCGCAGGAGGCTGCCAACTCGCACCTGCCCACCGAAGGGACGGTGCTGATGAGCGTAAGCCGGCGCGAGAGGGACGGCCTGAACAAGGTGGCGAAGGGGTTTGTCGACCTCGGGTTCCGGATCAAGGCCACGGACGGCACGCACAAGTACCTGGCCGAACACGGAATCGCGTCGGACCTGATCGCCAAGTTGGACGAGGGGCGGCCTAACGTTCTGGACGCGATCATGAACGGCGAGGTCCAGCTCGTGATCAACACGCCCATCGGCAAAGAGGGGCGGCACGACGATTCGTACATCCGCAAGGCCGCGATCCGGCGCAAACTTCCGTATGTCACGACCATCGCCGCCGCGGCGGCTTCCGTCCAGGGCATTGCGGCTGCTCGCAAGGGCCGGGGTGCGGTCAAATCGCTGCAAGCCTACCACGCCGACCTGGCCACCTGAGGGGCGCACTGCCGGCCTTCGGTTTCAGACCCCCCAGCTCCTGCCGTCCGGACGTGCAGGGGCTGGAGGTCTTCTCCTCCGACCGCGCCGATGATGCGTCAGCGCCCCCCGGGCGGATGCGTCCGATCATGTGTGGGCGTTACTCACGGTTTGTCCGGGTCGTTCTGGCAACGTGGCGGGAGCGGCTCGCTCCCGCGGGTGCCGGAGCGAGCCGCTCCGGCCACTCTACCGCAGCCCGCGAGTAACATGGGAGTCGCGGGTGGAACGACGGTGTGCTGGCCCATGTGTGAGACCCCCGCGGCCTTGCGCCACGGGTGAATCGGGTTCGCCCGCCAAACGTAGGCCCCCCCTCTTCCCTTGTCCCCCGTCCGCCGCCGGCGGACGGGGGACAAGGGAAGAGAGGGCACGGTGCGGCGCAGTAACCAAAGATGAACCCATTCACCTGTCACATGAGGTGGCAGGGGTCTATGCTTCACCCTTCACTGACACTTCACCTCGCCGCGGTCGGCAATCTTGCTTTCGGAAATTGGCGCTATACAGTAGCCCATTCTTGTCGAGCAGTTCTCGCAAGTCCGCCCCTGGCGGAAGGCGGGATGCGGGGTGTTGGGCCGGCGGGCGTCATGTATCCCATACGCAGACGATCCGTCTTGGCTGACGTAGATTTCTGTCCCGCGTCGCCGCCGTCAAATCATGTCCCATTGGGGCCGGTCAGGCACGTTTGTTGCGTTAGTGACGAGCGGCCTCACGTTTGATGTTCCTGCCAGATGCAGCCTTAAGGCGCTCGGGTGTGTGTATTATGAGAATCTCAGAGTTGCTGCAGCCTCCGTTCCTGAAGGTGGGGTTGCAGGCCAAGGAGAAGGAAGACGTTTTCGAGGAGATGCTCGACCTCTTTGTCGATCGCGGCCTGATCCAGGACCGCGAGGCCGCGCTACAGGCCTTGTTTGAGCGCGAAGCCAAGATGAGTACCGGCATTGCCAAGTGGCTGGCGTTGCCGCATGGCAAGCTGGAGGAGGCCCGGAGCCTGATGATGGCGCTGGGCGTGTCGAAGACGGGCATCGACTACGACTCGCTGGATGGTGAACCGGTTTACGTGGTATTGATGGTCTTTGCGGAAGTCGGCAACCCGGGGCCCCACATCGAAGCCCTGGCGGAAATATCACGGCTGTTTTCAATCCCCGGTTTCATCTCCGAGATTCGTTTCGCCGAGACCGCGGAAGCCATACTGGATTTCATTCGCAAGGAAGAAACGTGACCGGCAGGAGACGGACGTCCCGGGTGACCGTTGTTGGGTAGATGCTGAAGGTGGGTTTCGGGGTTCTCTGTATGCGTACGACAGGACGCCAACTGATAGTGTGGGCCGCCACGGCGCTGCCGGCGTGGAGCGCCTGTGCCTCCGAGACCGGCGAAGCTCACCACGGGCTGCCTCTGGAATCACAGCGGCTCTTCGACCTCTGCGGCATCCCGATCACCAATTCGATGATCGAGTGCATCGCGGCGGGCGCCCTGATTGTCCTCGTCGCGCAATTGGCCACTCGCAAGATGACCTTTGTCCCGGGGCGGTTGCAGAATTTCGTCGAGTGGCTGGTCGAGTCCTTGTACGAATTCCTCGAGGGTTTTCTGGGGCCACACCTGGTGAAGCGCACGTTCTGGGTCCTGGCCACGCTTTTCATCTTCATCCTGATGACCAACTGGGTGGGGCTCCTGCCTGGCGGCGGCAGCATCGGCTGGGGCGTACAGACGCCGCATGGGTTCAAGGTCACCGAACCGCTGATGCGTGGCGCCAATGCGGATGTCAACATGACCTTGGGGTTTGCGCTGTTCTTCACCGTCATGTGGTTTGTGTGGTCGTTGCAGGAGCAGGGGCCGGTCGGCATGATCAAGCACCTGTTCGCACCCAAGGGCGGTATGAAGGGTTGGATGCTCGGACTGATGACGCTTCTCTTCTTCTTCGTCGGCCTCGTCGAGGTCTTCCAGGTTCTGCTCGTGCGGCCGTTGGCCTTCACCTTCCGTCTCTATGGCAACATTTACGCCGGCGAGAACCTGATGGAAACCCTTCTGATGTTCAAGCACGGCGGTTGGCTCGTGGCCGTTCTCGGGTATTTCCTGGAGATCTTGGTGGGATTGATCCAGGCCACGGTGTTCATGCTGCTGGCGGCCGCTTTCACGCTCCTGATGTGCCAACACGAGGAGTCGGGCGAGTCGACCGGTGACGGTGCGCATCCTGCGCAACATTAATAGAGTATTGGGCCGCGGGGCCGCAAGTCCGTTCAAGGAAGGAGTGGTCATCATGGGAAACCTGTCAGGCAACATCCACATCGCGCTTGCAGCGCTCGGGGCGGCTATCGGCATCGGGATGATCGGGATGTCGGCCGTCGCGGCAGTGGGCCGCAACCCCGGCGCTTCCAATAAGATCATGGTTCTCGGGATCCTGATGGCGGCCTTGGCCGAAGCGATCTTCTTTGTCGCGCTCTTGCTGGGCAAGACGTTCGGAGGCTGACGCGGCTCATGGGGACGGCAGATCCGTCCATACCATTTGGGTATCCGCGGCAACCGAAGGAGCAAGTTATGCCGAACTTCACCGTTCTGGCCAGTGCCGGTGGCCTGACCGAGGCCGTGGGCGAGATCAGCCACACACTCGGTATTGACGCGCGCATTTTTCTCGCTAATCTGGCCTGCTTCGCCATCGTCATGCTGGTGCTGAAGCGCTTCGCGTATGGCCCTGTTCTGGCGATGCTGGAGGAGCGGCGGAAGCGGATTGCGCAGATGCAGGCGGACGCGGAGCGCGTGCGCCAGGAACTGGCCAAGGCCGAAGCAGATCGGCAGCGCGTTCTGCAGGAAGCCGGGGCGCGCGCCGACCGAATCCTGGAGGAAGCGAAACAGGCAGCAGCCCAACTTCGCGATGTGGAGTTGAAGCGTGTCCGCGAGGAGGCTGACCGCGTTCTCGCCCAGGCGCGCGAGGCCGCGGCCCGGGACGTGGCTCGGCTCCGCGAGGAGTTGCAGTGCGAAGTCGGCCGCCTGGCGGTGCAGATGGCCGAGCGGGTCGCGCGTCAGACGTTCACCCCGCAGGACCAAGAGCGTCTTGCCGCTGAAACGATGAGGAACCTGCCCGCATGAAGGGCCGGCGTGCAGAACAGAAGCTGGCAGCGCGTCTGTGGCGCGCCTGTCAGGTCGGTGGTGTGGCCGACGGCGAGCGGCTCAGGGCGGCCATTGAGCTGATCCTCGAGCAGCAACCGATCGGCTGGCAAGGGCTGGCTCGCGAACTGCTGAGGCGTTGGCGCCTCGATCTGGCGCAGCGCACCGCGGACGTCGAGTGCGCCGCACCCTTGTCGGCGGCGACGCAGACGGCCATGGCGGGTTGGCTCAGGGGCCGTTTCCCCGCCCTGACCGATGTCCGTTTCCGCGACAATCCCGAGTTGATTGGCGGAGTCCGCATCCAGGTTGGCAGCGACGTGATTGACGACAGCATCCAAGGGCGTTTGGTTGAACTCAAGAACCGCTTCGGCGGCATGCAGTGACGGGGCCATTATGAGCGACATTCTCCAACAGATTCAAGCCCGCATCGCGGGAGTGGCCGCGGAACCCCAGCGCCGGGTCGTCGGCACCGTCCGAGAAATCGGCGACGGAGTGGCGCGGATCGAGGGGTTGGCCGGCGTCCTGAGCAGTGAGATGCTCGATTTCGGCCATGACACCATCGGCCTGGCCATGAATCTGGAGGAGACGGAAATCGGTGCGATCATCCTGGGCGATTTCGCCCACATCCGCGAGGGGACGGAGGTGCGCGCCACCGGCAAGTTGCTGCAGGTGCCGGTCGGCAAGGCCCTGCTCGGCCGCGTGGTGGACGCGCTCGGACGGCCGCTGGACGGCAAGGGCCCAGTCGCGAGCACCGAAGGCTATCCGGTGGAGCGGCGGGCGCCGGGCATCATGACCCGCCAATCGGTCAGCGAACCCGTTCAGACGGGGATTATGGCGGTCGACGCGATGATCCCGATCGGGCGCGGTCAGCGCGAATTGATCATTGGCGACCGCTCGACGGGCAAGACGGCAATCGGCATCGACGCCATCATCCACCAGGCCCAGATCAACCGGCTGGCGGAGGCGGCGGGCGACACGGCCTACCGCCCGCTCTACTCCATCTACGTGGCGGTGGGGCAGAAGCAGTCCAGTGTTGCCAAGGTCATCCGTGTGCTCGAGGACGCTGGCGCCATGCCGTACACCATCATTGTGGCGGCCTGCGCCTCGGACTCTGCCACCAGCCAGTACCTGGCGCCGTTCAGCGGTTGCTCCATGGGCGAGTGGTTCCGGGACAACGGGATGGACGCGTTGATCGTCTACGATGACCTTTCGAAGCACGCGGCCGCGTACCGTGAGGTGTCGCTTCTGCTCAAGCGTCCGTCAGGGCGCGAAGCCTACCCCGGGGACGTGTTCTACCTGCACAGCCGTCTGCTCGAGCGCGCGGCGCGTCTGAACGTGAAGCACGGTGACGGATCACTGACGGCCCTGCCGATCATCGAGACGCAGGCCGGCGACGTATCCGCCTACATTCCGACCAACGTGATTTCGATCACCGACGGCCAGATATTCCTGGAAAGCGATCTGTTCTACCAGGGCGTGCGGCCCGCCATCTCGGTGGGCATTTCGGTGTCCCGTGTGGGGTCCGCGGCGCAGATCAAGGCCATGAAGCAGGTGGCCGGCCGGGTGAAGCTCGAACTGGCACAGTTCCGGGAGTTGGCCGCGTTTGCCCAGTTCGGGTCCGACCTGGACGCCAAGACGCAGACCCAGCTCGAACGCGGCAAGCGCATCGTCGAGCTGTTCAAGCAACCGCAGTACAAGCCGGTCCTGGTGGGCCTTCAGGTTGCGCTCCTATGGGCCATGCAGAACGGCTACTTCGACGGCGTTCCGGTGGCCAACATCATCGAGGTCCGGAACCGGATGATTGAGTATCTGTCGCAGCGTCGGGCGGAGTTGCTCGAACGCATCCGCAAGGAGAAGACGTTGAGTGAGGAGTTGACCGGGGTTCTGCGCGAGGCCCTGGAGGCGTTCAAGGAAGGACTTGCTTCGGCCTAGTCCAGAGGCAACGTCGGGCGCCTGCCGGGGCCCGATGCGGGTGTGACGCGGTAGCGGGACAGGAGCACGGGAACGTTATGCCGAGTGTTCGGGACATACGCCGACGCATCAAGTCGGTCCGCAACACGGCCAAGATCACCAAGGCCATGCAGTTGGTGGCGGCGTCGAAGATGCGCCGCGCGCAGCAGGCGGCCATGGACAGCCGTGACTATGCCCGGTTGCTCTACTCGGTCATGGCGCAGGCGCTGCGCCACGTCGGGGATTTCCGGCCGCCGCTCATGGAGCAGCGCCCGGTGCGCAAGTCGGCCCTGATCGTCATCAGTCCGGACAAGGGGCTGTGCGGCCCGCTGGTCAGCAACCTGGTGCGGGAGGCCATGAAGCACGACCCGGTGACCACGGTCTATGTGGCTGTGGGCAAGAAGGCCGGGCAGGCGGTGACCCGTTTGCGTCGAACCCTCCTGGCCGAGTTCGCCATGCACGACCGGCCGCACTTTGCCGATGCGCGTGCGGTGTCCAAGTTCGCCCAGGACCTGTTCCTCAAGGACGAGGTGCAGCGGGTGCAGGTGCTGTTCACCGATTTCATTTCCACGGTCTCCCAGAAGCCGGTGGTTTGGGATTTGCTGCCGATCGGCGAGCCGCGGCGTTGCTGCGCGGATCTCAAGGGCGAGAAGGGGTTCTCCGAGCCGGTGGCCGAAGAGGTGCACATGGGGGGCGCCACGGAGTTCAAGTTCGAGCCGAGCGCGCCCCACGTGCTCGACCTCTTGCTGCCCTACGCACTGAACTATGAGATCTTCCAAATGATGCTGGAATCACGGGCCAGCGAGTACAGTGCCCGCATGGTGTCGATGAAGAACGCCACGGACAATGCCGAGGACCTGATCCACCACCTCACGCTGACCAGCAACAAGATGCGTCAGGCGGCGATCACCAAGGAACTGTTGGACATCACGACCGCCGCTTTGGCGGGCGTTTGAGCCGGAGACCGTTGGCGGAGTCGCACGGTACTCTATACGAGAAGAAACTGGAAACGCAACGGACCGGAGTCGGCTATGAGCACGGGTAAAATCGTTCAGATCATCGGCCCGGTGGTGGACGTTGAGTTCCCCGAGGTCGGGGACTTGCCGCCACTTTTTAACGCCCTGACGGTCGACGGCACCGGCGGCGGCGAGGAAGCGCCCCTGACCCTGGAGGTGGAACAGCACCTCGGCGGCAAATGGGTCCGCGCGGTAGCCATGAGTTCCACGGACGGACTGCGGCGCGGCCAGACGGTGACGGACACCGGGTCGGCCATCACGGTCCCGGTGGGAGAAGGCATCATGGGGCGGGTGCTGAGTGTCATCGGCCAGCCGGTCGACGAGCGTGGCCCGGTCCCCGCCACCGAACGTTGGCCCATCCACCGGCCGGCCCCGACCCTGATCGAACAGTCTACCTCCCCGGAGGTGCTGACGACCGGTATCAAGGTGATCGACCTGATCTGCCCGTTCCTGAAGGGCGGCAAGATCGGCGCCTTTGGCGGTGCGGGCGTGGGCAAGACCGTGGTCATCATGGAACTGATCAACAACATCGCCAAACAGCACGGCGGCTACTCGGTTTTTGCGGGCGTAGGCGAGCGGACGCGTGAAGGCAACGACCTTTACAGCGAGATGTCCACGGCCGGCGTCATCAACCAGAAGGATCTGGGCAAGTCGAAGGTCGCCCTGGTCTACGGCCAGATGAACGAACCGCCCGGGGCACGCCTGCGTGTCGGGTTGGCCGCGCTGACCATCGCCGAGTATTTCCGCGACGTGAAGAACCAGGACGTGCTGCTCTTTGTCGATAACATTTTCCGTTTTTCGCAAGCCGGTTCCGAGGTCTCAGCGTTGCTGGGGCGAACCCCGAGCGCCGTCGGCTACCAACCCACACTTGCCAGTGAAATGGGCGCGCTGCAGGAACGTATCACCTCGACCAACAAGGGCTCCATCACCTCATTCCAGGCGGTGTACGTCCCGGCCGATGACCTGACCGATCCGGCGCCGGCAACGACGTTTGCGCATCTCGATGCCACCATCGTGCTCGAACGCTCAATCGCCGAACTGGGCATCTACCCGGCGGTCGATCCGCTGTCGTCCACGTCGCGCGCCCTGACTCCCGAGATTGTCGGCGAGGAGCACTACGAAGTGGCCCGCGGTGTGCAACGGGTGCTCCAGCGCTACAAGGACTTGCAGGACATCATCGCCATCCTCGGCATGGACGAGCTTTCCCCAGACGACAAACTGACCGTTTACCGCGCCCGCAAGATCCAGCGGTTCCTCAGCCAGCCGTTCTCCGTGGCTGAGGTGTTTACGGGACGCCCGGGACGCCAAGTGCCTGTGGCCGAGACCGTGCGCGGGTTCAAGGAGATCCTCGACGGCAAGCATGACGAAGTGCCGGAAGGCAACTTCTACATGAAGGGCGCGATCGAGGAGATCAAAGAGTAGGACCGGCCTGTGCCGGGTCGGAGGACGTCATGCCGGCCACCATGAAACTGGAACTCGTGACCCCTGAGAGCCGCGAGTTGACCGAGGAGATCGAAGCCATCTCCCTGCCGTCCGCCGACGGCGAGATCATGGTGTACCCGGGACATGTGCCCCTGGTGACGATTCTGGTGCCCGGCGAACTGACCCTCCTGCGAAAAGGCAAAGAAGAGATTCTGGCCGTCGGCGAGGGCTTTGTCATGGTGACCACCGACACGGTGGCCGTCGTTACCGACATGGCCATCGAGGCGGCCAGTATCGACGAAGCCAAGGCGGAGGAAGCCCGGCAGCAGGCGGAGAAACGTTTGCACCAGAAGCTCAGTGACGAAGAAGCTGCCACGGTCAGCGCCACTCTGTCCAAGTCTCTGGCGCAGCTCAACGTCAAACGGCGGATGCACGGGCGATAGACGACAGCCGGCCTGGCTCTCAAGTTCCGTTTGACCCCACCGTTTTTGTCTGGTATGGTAAACGGTACATGATTGCGGGGCATCGTGAAGGTTGCAGGGCGTGTGGTTTCGGGCGACTGGCTGAGACCACGCGGCACCGCAGGCTGAGAGGAATCGGCGTCACTGCGGATCCGGTAGGGGCGAGGGGACGCAGAGGGATGGGCTTGTTTCTGCCTGATGACGTCGTAAAAGCCGTGATTTAACAGAAAGCAACCCTGAGGAGGTCCACATGGCGGAGAAACAGAACCCCGCGGAAGCCGATGCGGCCTTGGTCACGAAGCTGGAAGCTGTGGAAGCCAAGCTTCGCAACATTGAGGCACTGCGGAAGAAGTTTGCGTACTGTTCCCTGGTGGGGGTCTTGCTGCTTTTGCTCTTCCTCGGGCTCTTCGTCTACCGGCTAAGCGCGCACTTCAACCAGACCTACGTCCAAGCGCTCAGGGACGACGCTCAGCGCCGGGAACTTATCACGCAGCTGATGGAGGAGTCCAAGGCCAAGAGCATCATCGAAGAGCAGGCCAATATGTTTGCCACCCAACTCTGGGGAGAAGTCCTGCCCACGATGCAGGAGAAACTCACCCAGGAGATCGTCGCGAATCGGCCACGGGCCGAGAAGATGGTTCTGGAGATGGGTGATCGTCTTTCCGCGCACATGCAGCGCAGTATCGAGGGTCGTCTGTCCGAGTCCCTGACCAAGGGGATCGAGAACATGGGCGGTGAACTGCAGCGCATCTTCCCGGACACGTCGGCAAAGGAGCTCCAGAACCAGATCGAGCATTCTCAGGGCGTATTTATCGAGAAGCTTCACGAGGCGATCGAGGACCGCATCGCCCTGGTTGCCGCAAGCCTGGAGCAACTCAAGGCCCAGATTCGGGAGATGGCCCAGGAGAACATACGGGAGCAGCGCACCATCGAGGAAGTCGAAAGTTTGTTTCTCGAAGATCTGGTCGACCTTCTGGTGTACGAACTCAAGCCCGAGTTGGGCAATGAGAAGGCCAAGTAGGCGAACGGTGTAGGTATAGAGCCAACCTGAAAATACCGGGAGGTTATCAGATATGAGTACCGCAACTGAGAGACTCAAAGCCCTCGAAGATATGGTGGCAGCCCAGGAACGGAAGATGGAGGGCAAGATCCGCACGGTCATCATCGTCTATGCCATCCTGATCCTGCTGGTGGCGGGATACACCTCGTTTGTCGTCAGCGCCATTCGGGATCTGACGTCCCGCAAGGCCGTGGCCGAGCAGATTGGGGCATGGCTGAACGAGAACCTGCCGGTCAAGCGCCAGGAACTGGTGGACCAGCTGAAAAACGACGCCGACAGCTATGCGAAGACGACCGTCGGCTTTGTCCTCGATACCGCTCTGCCGGGCATCGAGAAGAAGACGCGGGATATCCTTGACGGCTTTGGCGACCTCCTTGCCCAGGAGATCGAAGAGCAAATCCTGCCCGCTTTTACGGATTTCATCCGAGAGGACGCCCAACGCCTCAAGCTCGAGTACGGGAATCTGCGCCAGGAGGAGATGGGGGAAGCCTTGGTCACGGTCTTTCTTGAGGTGATCGAAAAGGAAATGGACAACTACCTGAACGATCACCTCATCGCGGCCGTGGGAGACCTGCAGGAGCAGATCCGTCACCTCGCCAAGCCCCACGGGCCTCTGACGCGGAAAGAGATGGCACAGCGACAGACCTTGGTCCATTGGTCCTTCCTGGCTGAGCATGGCGACACAGGCACGTCCCTTTACTACGACATGCTGCAGCAGACCAAAGATCGCTTTGCCGCCTACATGCAGGGCATCGCTGGCGAAGATACCGGCGAAGGCGACAAACTCCAGGGTGTCAAGTCCGGCGTCGCCGTTCTGGACGCCATGAAGACCAGGCTGGCGGGGCTGTTCCTCTGCTACCGCGCCAATCGGGGCCGGGCAGTTCTGCCGGGCAAAGAAGACGATGCGACCGAAATCAAGCCGCCGGAGGAAGAGCCGGACGTGGAACATCAGGCCCGCGAGAAGGTGGATGTTCCGGAGGAACCGGAAGCGGAAGAGTAGCCGTCGTCCTCGCGTCGGAACTCTGGTCGTCGATACTCAAGCGCCACACTGGGCTCCCCCCCCGTGTGGCGCTCTTTTCTGCCTGCTCTGTACACCAGCGGGACGAAATGGTGGGCCCGGCTGGGATCGAACCAGCGACCAAGCGATTATGAGTCGCCTGCGTCACTGGCTTTCCCGGCCCCGATCCAAGGGCCAAATACCGACGCTAGCCTGCTCTAAACCAACGACTTCCGCAAACGACGGCGCTGGCCTGCCGTCCCGCCCCCCGTCCTCCGTTCTACGGGCCACAGCGCCGTCCTTCCTGGCGGGAGTCGTTGCCATCCAACACCTTGCGATTGCGGTCCAACGGTCCACTTGCCGGCGCTGTCGTTCGGATTCGCCCCCGCCGGCCCATCCGCGGACGCCCGCGCCGTCTCTCATGGCGGCCCCGCCGCACCGACGCCAGCCGGCACAGAAGTCCCGCGCCAAATGGACCGTAGGTGGACCGTAGAGGTCCTCCTCACGCGGCTCCGGCCCGCTGGGTCACAACCGCATCCGTGTGCCGAGCACGTCTTGGGCAGGTCACCGTCAGGCATTGTCGTCGCGAGCAGCGCATAGTCTCACGCCGTTGCCGGGACATCTCGTTCTACACAGCACGCCGGCCGGCGAGAATCGCATTCCCGACGGCGTCACTGTGACAGCGTGAGGTCTCAATCCCGTCGACGAAGGTCCCTCTGTGCCGTGCAAGGACAGCGGCTACGGCGATACCCAGTTCATCATCTGCGACGCTCGTAATCATCTCCTTGCATGTGTCCATGGCTGCAAATCGATGGGCGAGTTCAGCAGCATCTATCGCGATATCAAGCGCCTTGGCTCGGTATCCAGGGACACTGGATCGGTCGAAGATGGCCTTCATATTGTCGGCAACGGTTTCGGCATAGCTGAACGTTTGAACGGCGGCCCGGCTGAACACTGCGTACTGGTCGAGGAACCCCCTAAGCCTTGACTCGATGGGCTGTTGGGCAAGCACATAGTAGAAAGTCCCAGGCAATTCATGCATTAGGGCTGATCGCTCATCCTCTTGCAGCATGGCCATCAGATCGAGGAACCCAGTGATTTCGTCGACTACATACTTCCGTTCAGAGCTGAGTCGCGTGACGATCTGCGACAGAGCTTGCCTGGCTGTGCCCATTCCTTTCGCCCGAGCGAGAACAACGTCGTACGCCAGTCTCAAGGCTTGCTTGAGTTCAGCGATTGTCGAGTACCTGTTTGCGGGATTCAGATCGCAGCAACGTTCGATCACGTAGAAAACCGCAGGATGGACACCAAGAGCAGCCAGATAGACAGGGTCTCTTCCCGTTAGGATTGTGTAGAACGTCTTTCCCAGCATGAAGATATCCGAGGGAGGGGTTGCAGCTTTGAACCCACCGGTCAGGAACTCCGGAGGAAGGTAACCGTGGCTTCCCCAGTACTGATGGCTCACGGTGAAAGTCGTGCCAGCTCCCACTTCCTTGGCCAGCCCCAAGTCAGAGACAACGATCGCCTCTCCATCGACGAGGAAATTCTGGGGTTTGATGTCACGATGCTGGAGACGACGCGCGTGTAGCTCCGAAATGCAGTCCAGCATTTTGTTGAACATGCTCTCCTGGAATCCCGGATCTCCCTGTATCCGGACAGCAAGTCGCGACAAGTCGCCATCCGCGTAGTACTTCATGACGAAGTAAGGTGGATCCATGGTCAGATTCGAGTCTAGAACCTGGAGCACCATGGAGTTTCCGGCGAAGTCAGCCAGGTAACGGACTTCGCGACTGAACCGAGCTTTCGCTTCTGGGTCAGGCTCCTTGCAGTACTTCAACACGATCGCGTACGGCAGAGCGCTGGTGACCGGATCAACATGGACAATAGTGCCCATACCACCGGCACTACTGCAAATGCCGCGGACGCGGTATTTTCCGTCGATCACATCTCCCACGCCGAACATGGTCGTTCTCCTTGCACGTGAGTCATCCCTGTACGCAAGACTGCGTCCCAGTGCGATTCTCCCAGGAACCATGGACCAGTCGCCTGACCTCGCCTCACTCCGCGCTCAACACCTGCCGGAAAGCAGCCGAAGACCGGCCACCAACCATGCGCCCGCGTGTTGAGGAATCGGGTCTTCCGCCTGCGATGGCACGAGCCGCACCGGCGGGCGGCAACTGTAGCCCCGGCGGTCGTGGCTCGGACCGCCCGCTGGCGGCCACCAGCGTCGCCATCCGCCACCCCACAGGTCCAAACCAACCCAAGATACTCCCCCTCAATGGCAACGTCCATTGCAGCGGTGTCGGCGAATCATCCAAGGAGATATCGAAACGCACGTGGGGTGATTCATCGTATGCGTCTGACCAAAGCAAGTCGCTTCAGGAAACCCAAGGCACCTCTCCGGGAGGGAGTACCGGGCGGCAAGTGCATGATTGCTGGTCTGCCCGTCTCTTCAGTTCTGGAGTGTCGGAGCGGCTCCTGGCGTCGGTGGCGCTACGGCCGGGGTTACGGATGCCGGTGGGGTCCGCAAACGGCGGAGAATCGAGACGCCTTTTCTTGGGGTCCTCCACGATGACGATGGCACGTCGCTTGGCGCGAGTGATCGCGTTGTAGAGCAAGCGCCGGGCGAGCACCGCATCGCCCCGTACTCGAAGGGGCCAAAGCACTATCACTACCGCGAATTCGCGATTCTTCGCCTGATGAATCGTCATGGCACGGCGGCCGCCTTGAGGCATCGAGCCGAAGGACCGAACGTGTTGCACGGCGCGCCTTACCTGGGCGCGGACTTCAGTGGCCCCGAATTCGGTCCGCCCCAACACGCGGCGCCGATGATCCACCCACCGGCTCAATTGTGCAGCCACAGGGCCGCGCGGCAGGGCGAGAATCGCCGGGGCACCGACCTCTCCGTCTCCAGTGGCAATGCCGAGGGCAGTTATCGTCGTCTCGGCGATGCTGTCGGCCGTTGTTTCCCACTTGATGAACACAGGTCCGGCCTTCTGCTTCCCATACTGCTTCGTCGAAACCAGTTCGATCACCTTGTCGACCCATGGCGAGGTGCCCGGGCGGGCCGCGGAAAGCAGCACGGCGTCTTTGTTCGCGGCGGGAGCCATCGTCTGGGAGATGAACGAGGCAGCCACTGCAGGTGACGGGACGCCGATGAGTTTGAAGCTCGTGCTTGCACCTATCGGCAACGGCATGCCGGCACGGAGTGCTTGAGCGGCGCCGATCAGGTCAGCGTCGGCGGTGCGCCGGTTGGTGGTGAGTTCCTCGCTTACACCCAACTCGCGCAGCCAGGCGACGCCCGGGCTTTCGTCAGTTCGGTTGAGGTTCTGGAAATCGTCAGCGGCCACGAGCATTTCCACACGACCGTGCAGTCCCTGCGCCAACGCGAGCCGGACGGGCGCGCAGTCCTGGAACTCATCCAGAACGATCACCGGATAGCGCGCCGCGACCCATCCGGAGACGTCTGGCGACGCAAGCAGCCGTCCGGCGGCCTCGCATGTCGCGTCGTAGTCCGGTGCGTCCAAGTCAAGCGGCACCAATCCGCCGCCAGCGCGAAGTCGCGTCCGCCACCGCCGGCAGATGTCCCAAGCGAACCGGTCCAGGGTCATGCACTCACAGTGCCGTCGTGCCGAGGACTCCGCGAAACGCTCGGTAAGCCGATGTCGCGCCCCGTGCATGAAGGTCAGCCCGAGGACGCGCTGCCCCGAGCCCAGCGGATGGGCGGCGAGATGCGAATCCAGTTCGCGCAGCAGACTCGTCGTCTTGCCGGTGCCAGCCCCACCTGTGAATCCCTTGGTACTCATGGCGTGAATCTGACCACCCTTACCGCGGCAGTCGAGCGCGGCACGTCTGGGGAAATCTGCGAATGGTTGGCCCCGGTGGCGGCGCTTACAAGGGCCTCGCAGAAGGTCACAACTCTTTCGCGGCACGCGGGATTCCCATCGAGAGCGGCGGCGATGGCGTCATGGGCCAGAACGTCCTCCTTGAGGCCGACCGTGTTTGTGCCCCTGTTGTTACTGGTCTTGAGCAGGTCACGAAGCGCATCCAGCGATGCGAACACAAACCCAGGCAACGCATCGGAAAGGGCGACGACCAGGGCCGCACCGCCCGGCTCCAACATCCAGAGCACAGCATCCTCTATGGTCCAGCCATCAGGAAGTTGAATGATGAGGGATGGTGGCGGCGTCTTGGCCTTGAGTTGCGTGACGTAGGCATCGCCTGCCGTGTCGCCGTCGACCATCGCCACGATGCGCGAGCGCAACGGGGTCAGCCGTTCAGCGGTGAACGCCACAGCAGCGTTCTCCGTCGGAATGACGCCAAAGACTGCGCTGAACGGGCTCGTACGCGTCGTGTGTGGATCGGCCACATCGGCGAGCCGGGTCAGCCACTCGGTATCGAAGCGTCCCTCCGGAATCAGGACGAACGAGTGCATGAGCGCGCTGACCACCCGAGCGCGGTTCTGCAGGTAAAGCTTCCGCTCGTTGTTGCATGCGGTCGACGTGAGCGGCTGCGCCAAGAACGGGCGGGCCACCAAGTGACCTGCCTCGTTGGTCACGATCAGGACGGAAGTCGCCTCAAAGACCCGGGCAACGTCAGGCGAATGAGTCGTGCAGATCACTTGGTCGGAGGTCGCGACAGCTTCCGCGACCAGGCGCCCGTGTATGCCCGGTGACAAGTGGAGTTCAGGTTCCTCAAGGGCGAGGATGAAAGGGAGGCCCTTGGTTTGGCGGATGCGCCCAACTTCGAGTAACAGCAGCAAGCTTTGCAGGGCCACCAGGCCGGAACCGTGGCGGGCGGCGGGCAGCGATGGTCCCCCAGCACTGGCATAGTGCGGCAGCAGCGACTGCAGCACCGCCTCGGAATCGCCCGCTGTCACGCGCAACTGGAACTCCGGGGCGTTCGGCGCCAGCCGCGCGAGTCGTCCGTTCAGTCCGGTCACCAAAGTGGCCAGCTTGCCCGATGCTTCGATCTTGACTGCCGGGTTGCGGAGCGCGTCCCGCTGCACGAGGATTTCGTCGGCGGGAATCCCGGCCAGGTTCGAGACGGTGCGGCGGAAGAGATCCGAGTTGAAGGATGCCACGGCGTCCCAATCTCTGCGGGCCGGCAGCACGAAGAACCCGAGGTCGTTCAGGAGCCGGGGTGGCACATGGACAAGGCCGCTGCCGTCGTCGAAGGGATCGGTCGCGTCGTCATCGTCGTGGAAATACCGCACGCTAACCACTTCAAGCTCGTCGCGGTCGAACCGGGCACAGAAGCCAACGTTGGCGCACAACTTGCGCCCGACGCCCGGCTCGGCGTATTCCTGCCCATCCTTGCCAAACCACTTGGGTACCGCGCCGTCAGCCCGGAACCACGTGTCGTGCTCCGCGGAATCATCGCTGGCGAACCCCGCAACGGTCACGATGATCTTGATCCGTGCGGCTGCCGCAGGATCGCTCCCGGTGAAGTCATGCTCGGTGAGCGGCCGCACCATTCTGGTTCGCCCCAGCGCAAGCGAGATGGCGTCGATTAGGGTGCTCTTGCCGCAGCCATTCGGGCCGACCAACACAGATTGCTCCGCCAACCGAATATCAGCTTCCTGAACACCCCGAAATCCCGAGATGCGAAGGCGAAGGATGTGCATGGGACTCCTCGGATCACGTCTCGACACCGGACCTTTGGCCTACTCCGCCGATTTCTGCTCGGCACCTTTATCCTTCTGCTCCTCGGCTATGGGGTGTGGAGGCTTGTCCAAGGACGACTCTGGGCCACTCCACTTGAAAACGCCGTCGTCGAGGGAGTTGTCAAGAATGGCCTCGGCAATCTTCTGTGGTTGCTTCTCTTGCACAAAGATGCGTGCGAGGCGTTCTCGTTCTCGCTTCATGCAGCCTGCTGTGTAACGCATGACCGCAGAGATTCGCGGTATCCCTCCGGGGTTGAGTCCGAGTTGCTGCATCTTGGCATCATCGAGTAGCAGGGGAGCTCGTCTTAGGTTCTCGATGCCTCCGTACATCTGCTCGATTTCTGCTTTGGCCTGTCTGATCTCGCTCAGAACCATTCTCAGGTTCTTCAGGTCGAGTTCCCGCAACCGCGGGAGGCAGAGCAAGACTATGCAGACAAGTGCTAGCGGCACCATGAGCACGACATAGCATGACTCCGATATCCTGCCGGTGAGAAGGAGACAGGTGAAGAGGACGGTGCCAAGTAGCCCGAGGACAAGAGATGCAAGCGAATCCTTCCTCATCGTCCCTCCTGCCAACCTAGGTTCCCCTCTGGAGAACGGCTCATCAGGGCGGTTCTGACCAGAGTCGTCCCGAACCTGATCTCACCACCACCTGCCTCACGCCCAATTCCGGACAGCGAGATCTCGGTGGCGACCCGGGTCTGGCAATTTCGGGAATTCCCGGAGCCCGGAAGAAACGACTCCGGGAAACCCATATCATCTCCATGGTGCCCGCACCGCCCTCCGCCCACCCCAACCCCAAGGAGCAGACCATGGACAAGACCATCATGCCGCCCGACCCGGCCCCGCGCGAGACCTACGACCATGGTATCGACCGCGCCACCCGCCTGGTCGAGCGGGGGAGCCAGGCCCTCGACAACGGCAGGTTCGGCCGTGGCCTGGTCCTCGGCATCTTCGGCATCATGGCATGCCTGGCCACCGTGGCCACCCACCCGGTTGAAGCGGCTGCCGACCTGCTTGACCTGGACTGAGCCAGGGAACCCAAGTGGTCAGTAACCGGTCATCGGCAGCGCGTCAGCCGCCGTCACCGGCCCTTTGATCACCGGCCACTGGCCACTCGATCACTGGTCACTGAATTGCAGAAACGGGGTGGTCGGTTAGCTCCTCCTCGTAGGGGACACGTGCGGATGCTTCCAGTCATACCCGAAAGTAACGTCGGCTTCAGTAATCGGGCCGGTGACAACGGCCTGTTCAAGAAGTCGGCGGAACACAAGCCCGCGGTTGCGTGAATTGCGCCGATTGAACCGGAAGGTGTATTCCTCCAGATAGGACTGCAGGTGCTCAGGAGCAAAGGATCCCTGATGCGTTCCCAGTTGCCAGCGTTTGAGCAAACACGCGATGCGATGGACCCCTGGCATAGACACGTGTGCCGGATCACCAGAGGCCGACAGTACGGTTCTCCTGTATACGTAGCCCTTGTTCTCCAAGTCGTTGTATCCTCCCCAACCGTCGGTCAGAACGGTACTCCCGACGGCTACTGCGTCAGAAACGAACGGCAACAGGTTGGCGCCCGACGCGTCTGGCACATGGCGCATCCGCACTCGTCCGAAGCCTTTTGGCTGCTTCATCTCTACGGCAATCACCACGACACACTTGTCCGTGCCACGGCCACGTTTGCCACCGACTTCGACACCTCCGACCAAAGTCTCATCAACTTCCACGTCGCCCGACAGCTTCTCACGCTCAGCACGAACCATCGCCACTCGGTAACGTTGAAGCATCGTCCATGCCACCCTGTAGCTGACGCCCATGGTGCGCTCCAGCGTCTTGGCCGACAATCCGTTCTTGGCAGTTGTAAGGTGCCAAGCGGCCTCGATCCATGTCGTGAGGGGCGTCCGCGTCTTGTCCAAAATCGTGCCTGCGCTGACTGTCGACTGATGGCGGCACTCCGAACACACAAAACGGCCACGCGTCTGGCGCCACGGCGCGGCGACCGCGGAGCACGCCGGACAGACAAATCCCTTTCCCCATCGCAGCTTCTCCAAATACGCGGAGCAGGCAGCGTCATCGGGGAGCATCCTGACGAACTCCCGGTAGGTACTCGGGTAATCGTGCCCCGCCACCAATCCGGGCGGTACGGTGGATTCTGCACCTGAGGCGTTCATGCAGTACTATAGCCAAGGAGGAGCTAACCGACCACCCCGTTTTGCAGAATTGCAGAAGGTGCTCGGGGCGGAAATCGAACCCGCATTGGGGGTGTCCCCCAAGCGCATTCTAAGTCGATTGCGTATGCCGTTCCGCCACCCGGCCAGCCACCGTCAGATACTGTGCCCGCTTTCTCCGCCGGCGCAAGCTCTGTTGCGCCGCCGCGTCCCACATCTGCCCCGTCGCGGCCCACGCCGCGACGGGGCCTTCCTCTCTCACCGCGCCCAGCGCCGCGAGATTGACCGGTAGTTCGGACTAACCCCGGGAAAAATAGTTCGCAAAGGCTATTGACTTGTCCAAATCTGAGTAGTATATATACTGATATAATGAAAAACCTCTCCGAAAAAGTGCTGAAGCAGAGAGCCGACGCTCACCGGCGGGCGCTGAGCAAGGGTGGCATTTCGGTGTCCGGGTCGCTGGTCCGGATACTCAGGAAATGCGGGCGGGAGAACTGCCGCTGTGCACAGGACCCGGATGCCCGGCATCCTTCACACGTGCTGACCAGCAAGGTGAAGAAGAAGACAAAGGTGGTCTATGTGCCGGTGGACATGGTTGAGGAGGTTGGAAACTGGGTACAGGATCGACGTCGAATCAAACGGTTGCTGGCGGAGATGGATACGCTGGCGGAGCAGTTGATCCGAAGCCACGTGCGGGTAAGCCGGGCCGTCGGCCGAAACCGCGCCCGCCTCGCGGCAACCCGGCCGACCTGATCCCGGTAGCCCAAGGCCACTACTTCCCCTTTCTCCTGGACCGTCTGGGAGCGGTGTCGGACTTCCGTCTTCAGAGGCAGGTGACGTTCAAGGCGCGGCAGTTGGCCGTGCAGACCATGCTCATGTTCCTTGAGCTCTCCGGGTCGCGGCGGCAATTCGGCCAAGACATGGGCACCGACGAGTTCCGCGCCAACCTGGCACTGTTGCTGAACGAACCCGTCGATCGCGTCTCATCCGACTTTGAAATGAACTACTTCCTCGCGGGCGTGCCCGACCACGAGATCGCCGAGATCGCCGTAGATATGACCGGGCACCTGCTGCGGCAGCGCAGTCTGGAGGATTACCGCTTTCAAGATGAGTACTACCTGGTTGCCTTCGACGGAACCGAACTTTTCCACTTCCACGATCCTCACTGTTCTCGTTGCCTGGTTCGCAAGCACAGCAACGGCGTCACGGATTACTTCCACAGCGTGTTGGAAGCCAAACTGGTCACCAATACCGGACTGGCCTTCACCATGGGCTGCGAGTTCATCGAGAACCCGCCCGGCGGCTATGACAAGCAGACCTGCGAACGCAACCACTTCCCCGACCTGGCCAGGAAGATCAAGAAGCGCTTTCCGCGTCTGCCGGTGTGTGCGTTGTTGGACTCCCTGTATGCTTGCGAACCGATCCTGGATATCCTCCTGCAGTACCACTGGACCTTCTTCATCGCCTTCAAAGAAGGGTCCATTCCCACCCTCTACCAGGAAGCCATGCGCCAGATCGAACGTCGCGGCGCCCCAGTGCTGCGCGAGACCCTCGACGACGACCGCGTCATGACGTTCCGGTGGGCCTGCAACCTGGAGTACCGCAAACACACCCTCCACGCCATCGTCTGCGATGTCCACAACCACAAGACCGGCGAAGATACCCGCTTCATGTACCTGACCGATTTCCGTCCGGACCAGAAGAACATCAAGGAACTCATCAACCTGGGAGGTCGCCAACGCTTCAAGATCGAAAACATCGGCTTCAACGTCCAGAAGAACTGCGGCTACGGACTGGAACACTGCTACGGCACCAAGGGGTTCGCCTGGAAGAACTACTACCACTTCATCCAGATCGCTCATGCCCTGCATCAGGTCATGCTGCATACGGACCTGCAAGGTAAACTCCTGCAGGAAGCAGGGCATGCGGCGCCGACGGGCACTTCGGCCCTCGGCGTCTTCACCTCGCTTAAGAACCTCGCCAAGTGCCTCGCCGCTTCGCTCGCCAACCGCATCCTCAACGCTTTCGCTCTGGACGCGCAGTTCGCCGCCGTCATCCGCCCGCGCTGGGTGTTCAACTCCACGTAACGCTCAAGGCCGTAGCAGACCCGTCCCCAAGCCGCAGTGACAATCCAGAGCACGCCAGAGAGACCTATCGGTCGCTCCGCTCCGTCATCCCCGCCGCCGCCCCGTGCCCCCCTCTGTCGCCCACCTCGACGTCCGAGCCCCGGCCAATCTCGCGGCGCTGCACCGCGCCCCGGCCGCTTGCATTGCGGCGGCCGCGCGTCTAACCTGTGACCAGTGAGACGCGACAGGCGCTGGCCGCCGCAGGGTTCCACCCACGAAGCAGAGACGCGCCGCCGGACGCAGAGACGGCGCCGACGACAAGGAGACGCCCATGCCGCACGGCAACACCATCGTGCTCACCGACAAGGCGATCGGGCGGCTCCTGCCGCCCGGCCATCCGTCGGTCCCGAGCCAGGCCATCGAGTACACCGACGCCAAGACCCCCGGCCTCAAGCTTTCGATCAGCAAGACGGGACGCCGGTTCTGGTTTCTCAGAATGCGCGGCGTGGACGGGAAGAAGGCCTGTTTCGCCCTCGGCGAGTACCCCGGCGTGTCCGTCGCCGCCGCACGGGAGGAAGCCTGGCGGCTGCGGACCATGGTCGACCGGGGCCAGGACCCGCGACAGGAGCTGAAACGCGAGGCCACCGAGTCGCTGACGTTCGGGGCCTTCGCCATGGACAGGTACATGCCGCACGCCCGGGACAGTAAGAGAACGTGGCGCAGTGACTGGCTGACCCTACAAAACCAGCTCGTGCCGCTCTGGGGCGACCGGCCCCTGCGCTCGATCACGGCGGCGGACATCCAGGGGTACGTGGGCACCGTCCGGCGCCGGACGTCGCCGTCAACGGCGAATCGCCACCTCAGTTTGCTGAAAAGAATGATGAACCTGGCCTTCAAATGGGAGATCCTCGAAACCACCCCGGCGGTCCGCGTCTCGAAGTACCGCGAGCCGCCGCCGCGCGAGCGCTACCTCAGCGACGCGGAGATCACCGGCTTCCTGTCGGCCCTGGACCGGTGCGAGCCGGAGTCGGCCAACATCCTGCGCCTGCTGCTCTTCACCGGGATGAGGAAGGGCGAGGCGCTCTCGCTGCGTTGGGAGAACGCCGACATGGAGGGACGGATGCTCACGCTGCCCACGTCGAAGTCCGGCCGGGCGCGGCACGTGCCGCTGAACGGCCTGGCCCTCAAGACACTGGAGGACCAGCGCCGGCGCCGGCCCGACGGGCCGTGGGTTTTCCCGGCCGAGCGCGGAACAGGCCACCGCCGCGACGTCCGCGGCACCTTCGCCCGGGCATGCAAGCTGGCGGGGATAACCGCGTTCTTATGCCATGGCCTTCGCCACTCGGCGGCGTCGATTATGGTCCAGAACGGTGCGACCCTGTACGAGGTGCAAGCTGTTCTGGGGCACCAGGTTGCGATTACGACGCAAAGGTACGCCCACCTCAGCCAAACGTCGGTCAGGAGGACCGCGGACCGCATCGCCGACCACATCAGCGGCCTCACCAAACCGAAGAAGGAGCAACCCTGACCCCACCGACACGGCGGCCCGCCGCCGCCGTGTCCTTCTTCGTCCCTTCCCCGGCCGGCCGCGGCGATTCCGGGCAAGACCATGGATTGGCTGCAAGTCGGGGATTTGGGGGGCCGGCGGGAACCAACACTGTTTTTCTGCCGCGCGGCACCTAAAGTAGGAGAGTTGTTCTTCGTTCGCGTTTCAGCCGAACTAAGCTGGAGGGTCCACAACATGCCGTTTCGCCGTGTCGGAACGCCGAAGAAGAGCCGCGCCGTGTCCCCACGCGGTGCGAACACCAGCACATACAGGTACGACGAACTCTACATCTGTCAGACCCAGCGGTGTGCGACCGTGGCCGAGGAGAAGATCCAACGTCCACAGCGGTCGACAGTCTTCCTTTTCAGCGACTCTGTCTTCTTCCAGAACGCACCACCAACCTGTGCGATGTGTTTCATCCTCAAAGAGCGCGACGCTGGCGCGGACAAGATGATGGCGAAGTTCCGAGCGAAAGGCTGTCCCGTCCACTTCGCGCTCCTCGACGCCCAGGGGGAGTTGCCCGACGAGTTCGAGACGTTCGAGCTTCCGTCCGCCGAATCGGCACAAGGCGGTGGAGCAGATGCGGGCGCCCGAGCCAAGGACACCGAGACGACCGACGCCGAACCGAGTGTTGGCGACGCCAACAGCCCGGAGCCGGACTTGGTCGGTACGCCGACGGCAGACGGCGAGGCGGGGGCCGAGGACCGGTCGCCACCGCGGGCCGACGAACCGCCCCCCGATTTCTTCTGCGTGTGGCGCCTCCCCGACACGGCCGACCGGCTCCTCATCCAGCGCTACCGCGACAAGACGGTCGAATCCGCCGAGGAGTGCGCGCTCTCGGACCTGCCGCTGGCGGTGCAGCCCACCCTTGCGCACGCCCCCGACATCCACGTCATCTGCGACCGCGGGGACGCGGCGCTCATCGAGGCCGGGCAGTCCCTCCAGGCACTCGCGTCCGTGTATTTCACTTTCCTCGACCCGTCCGCAACGGCGCCAGATTGGGTCGCCGCCACCGAGGCGGGCGTCGAGCCGGCTGACGGGGGCGCGGGCGACGCGGACAATGAGGCACTGATCGACCCGAACGAAGCGGGCTACAGGTCAGAGGACCCCGCGGAGGCCATGGCGTACTTCAACAGAACGCACTTCGTCACCTTCAAGGGAAGTCAGGCATCCATCGGCGTCATCAGCCGCGGGTACGACGGCACCGAGACCGTCGATTTCCGGACGCCGCGCGCCATGTGGGTCTTTCACCAACCCTGGACGACCGGGAAGAAGCACGCGTTTGACATGTGGATGGCCTCGAAGGAACGCCCCACGTACCCTGGCGTGATCTTTGTTCCTGGCGAGCCGCGCATATCGAGGGGCTACTTCAACCTATTCACAGGATTCGCAATCGATCCGGTTCCGGGTGACTGCTCCCTGTACTGGGCTCACGTTCGCGACGTGATCTGCAGCGGCGTCGAGGAGCATTTCCGCTACCTGCGGTGCTGGATGGCACACATGTTCCAGCGGCCGCAGGAGCGCCCGGAAAAGGCCCCCGTGCTCGTCAGCAAACAGGGCGCCGGCAAGGGGCTGTTCGTCGAGGTCCTGGGCTTCCTGTTGGGCCGCTACTACATCATGCTCACGAAGATGGAGCAGATCACGGGCCGATTCAACGCCCACCTGCGCGACGTGGTCCTGATCTATGCCAACGAGGCCCTGTGGAGGTCGGGGGACGACGACCTCGGCACGCTGAAGAGCCTGATCACCGACCCCTCGTTGGCCATCGAGGCGAAGGGTGTCGATGCCGCGCCGCAGCCGAACTACCGGCGGCTCATCATCGCCTCCAACTTCAAGCGCCCCATCAAGCTTCCGCCGGACGACCGGCGGTTCTTCGTGCTGCAGGTCAGCAACGCGCGCATCGACGACCACCCGTACTTCCAGGCCCTGCTCCACGAGCTCGCGAACGGCGGCTACGCGGCCCTGCTCCACGACCTGCTCCACGTGGACCTGACGGGCTTCAACCCGCGGATCGCCCCGCACACGAAGGCGGAGTTAGGGATGAAGCTTGACTGGCAGGAGGCGTCGGCCAAGTGGTGGTACTCGTGCTTGAAGGCCGGGACGTTGGCCGACGACGAGTGGCCGGCCGTGGTGTCCGCCACCGCCCTCTTCGAGTACTACACCCGGTGGTGCGAGCAGCAGGGCCGGCACAGTCAGCCGCAGAACGTCTTTGGCCGCGAACTGGCCAATCTGCTCGCCGACACTGACTTCATGCCCACCCGCACCGGTCCCGCCGACAACCGCACAAGGGGGTACGTGCTCCCGCCGCTCGCCGCCGCCCGCGAGGCGTTCCAGCGCTTGTTCAAGCAGGGCCCCGACATCTGGGCTGCCTGACTCCCCGAGGGGCGTTCGACCAGGGCCGAGTCGGCCCTGGCCGTCATGCGCGAGAGGGGCGAAGCGCATCGCGTCGTCTCCATGTTGATGCCTGCGTCCGGGACGTCCGGGATGTCTGGGATGCCTGGGATGTCTTGACCGTTTCCTGCCTGCCCAGGTACACCGGGCGCCGCCGCATCGTCACCGCCAGACCAGCATCGCTTGCTCGGACATCCCGGACATCCCGGACCTCCCCACGTCGGGACCACCCGCTCGTGTTGCATGTCGGACCTCGGCTTGTCGCTGGGGGACCATGGTCGTTCTGACGGCGGGGCACCCCGTCGACTCGCGGCACTCGGGCCGCTGCGGAGCCGGACTGCGCGTCCGGGACGTCCGGGCAGTCCGGGCGTGCAAGCCCCCCAGGGCACGGTGGTCGCAGGCGGGGCGACGGATTCGCAATCCGTCGCGTCGCGGTGGCATCCGGGTCGCCGGCATGCAGTTGGGGAACCGCTGCCGGCGCCTCCGGTCCGCCCACGGGCCGCGGGGCCGGTTTTCCGACCCGGGTCGAGGTCGCAGGGCGGAAGAAGAAAGGCAGCCGGCCAACAGCCGGCTGCCTTTCCCTTTCCCGCTCTTGACGCCCCGAACCTACTGGTCAAGAGGCAGCAACGGTGGGTTGTTCGTGGGCGTGCGGACGTCGAGGGGGATCGGGGGCGGGTTCTGGCACTCGCGGATGCCCCACAACCACTGGACGGCCTCGCCTCGCGCCAGCAAGGCGGAGCGGGCCGCGGGCTCGAACAGGCCGAGAACGGCCTCGACAGGGACCGGTTCCCCGGCGAGCACGGCAGCCTCGTCCAGCACGACGGACGGGGCGTCGATCCTCTCCCCAAGGACCGGCGCGTCGTCGGCCTGGGAGCCGAGCACCTCCAGCGTCAGCTCCAGGGACTCGAAATGGCAGTCCCGGACCAGGGCGACAACGACGCCACGGGCATCGTCCGGGAACCGTTGGCCGGCTTCGGCAAAGGCACTCGACAGCATTTCCAGGGTCAAAGGCGCTTCCATCGTGACCTCCGAGGGTTGAGGGGCTGGGTTGCATCCCCGAATTCCCGAAACTGCCGTTGGCCGTTGCGGGGATTCTCGGGGACTTGCGGGATCTTCGGGAGCCGGTCCAGGACGCCGTGGCGCGCGGGCCTACCCCGCGGACAACACGCGGCAGATGGCCTCAAGCCGCGCCCTGGAGAGCGGAGCGGAGCGGAACGCGACGTCGGCGTTCTTCGGGTTCGCCTGGAACTGGACGGCGTCCCTGTGCGCCACGACGCGGTCCAGGTCGGTGCGGCGGAACTCGGACTCCGGGATGGCGGGGCGCGCCTTCACTCCCGGGACCACGACGAAGCCGTCGCGGTGGAGGACTGTTGCTGCCTGTTTCCACCTGGCGCCGCCGGTCCGTTGTTGCAGGAACGGCTCGGGGTCGAACCCGGGGCCGAGCCACTCCGGCCCGGGCCACCAGAATGCCACGTGGTCGAACTCGCCCGCGCGGCAGAGCCCCGCCAGGCCGGACGCCAGTTCGATCCGGCGGAGCAGGTCCAGAGCGAGCGTCGCCGACAGCCCCACAACGCAGTGGGTCAGGGTGTCGCAGAAGTCATCTGCGGCCCTGGCCTCGAACAGGATCCAGATTTGTCGTTCTCCCATGTGCTTGCTCCTGTCTCTAGCGGCGGGACGCCTCGGATCGTGAGTCGGTTCGGGCGGACCTCGATGGCGACCTGCATCCCGGGCGTGAACCCGGCATGCTCCAGCCATCGGCCGCTCAGGGTCAGCCAGGGCACGCGCCGCTCCCGGCGCCAGTGCGGGTAGTTCGGGGGGATGACCATCTCCTGGACGGTGCGGGTCCGGTGCCGTCGGGGGACGGCGGCGAACCGCTTCGGGGCGTCGTCATCGCCGTCCAGCAGCGCGTGGCCTCTCAGCATGGGCGGTTCTCCTGTTGGTGTTCACGTGGCCTAATCTTCCGACTCGACGCCGCCGAACGCCGCGCCGCGCTCGGCCGCGATGTCGCGGCAGGTGCGCTCGCAGTACGCGGCGATCGTGGCGACCGGCAGCCCGCGGCCGGGCGCGGCGGGCAGCGCGGAGTCGTGCGGGTTGCTCCCCGCGGCGTACACCGGCCGGCCGTCCAGGAGCACCTCGTACCCGGCAGCCGAGTACGCGCCGGTCACCGTGCTGCCGGGCTTGGGTCGGGGCTTGGTTCTCACGGGTTGTGTCCGTCCTTTCGTGTGGGGTTGCGATTCACGCCGCTAGCAGCGGTCATCGGCGGCTGCGGGGTGCTACGCTGCGATCCTCCGCGCTGCCTTCGGGCTGCGCCGCTCGCCGGCCGCGGGGCGGGCCCGGTTCCTGGCCCACTGGCGCAGCGCGTCGACCTGCTCCGACATCGTGACCGAGAGCGGGACCGTGCGCTGGATCGCGGCGATGACGCCGGCGGTGTCCAGGTCGCGGCCCGCGTCGTAGGCGTCGTACAGCGCGTCCACCACGACCTGCTCGACCTCGGCGCCGGTGAAGCCCTCGGACAGCTTGACCAGGGCCTGGACGTCGAACCCGGCGGCGTCGCGCCGCCGCTTCCCGATGTGGATCCGCCATATCTGGGCACGGTCGCCGTCGTCCGGCAGGTCGACGAAGAACAGCTCGTCGAACCGCCCCTTCCGCAGCAGCTCGGGCGGCAACTGGCTGACGTCGTTGGCGGTGGCGACGACGAACACCGGCGCCGCCTTCTCCTGCATCCAGGAGATGAAGCCGCCGAAGACCCGGGCGCTGGTGCCGCCGTCGGTGCTCGCGCTGCTCCGGGAGCCGCTGAAGCCCTTCTCGATCTCGTCGATCCACAGGATGCACGGCGCGACGGCTTCCGCCGTCTGGATGGCACGGCGCAGGTTGGCCTCGCTCTCGCCGACCAGCCCGGCGAACAGGCGGCCGGCGTCCAGCCGCAGGATCGGCCGCTCCAGGATCGACGCCGCGGCCTTGGCCGTCAGGCTCTTGCCCGTACCCGGAATACCCAGGATGAGCACGCCCCGGGGCGGCGGCAGCCCGAACGCGCTGGCCTCGGGGGTGAACGCGTTGCGGCGTTTCAGCAGCCAGCCCTTCAGCCCGTCGAGGCCGCCGACGTCGGCGGCGGTCTCCGCCGGCTCGATGATCTCCAGGATCCCGTTCTTCTTCACCGTCCTGGCCTTCTCCCGGGCGATGAGTACGGGGTCAGGGCCGCCGGATGTGACCACGGCCAAGGCCATGATGTCCTCGGCTTCCGTGGTCGTCAGTCCCCGTGCGGATTCCGCAGCCGCGTCGACAGCGGACGGTTCCAGTGTCAGCCCAGCGGACTTCGCGATGTTGGTGGCGATCACCTTCAGGGCGGCGCGGTCGGGAAGACCGACCTCGATGACGGCGAACTCCTTCTCCAGCTCCGGGGGCAGCACCAGCCTGCAGGCCAGGATGACCACGGCCTTGGCGGAGCAGCGCGCCGCGCGGATGCTGTCCTTCAGCGCCCGGACGATGACCGGGTTCGCGGCCTGGCCGGCGTCGCCCAGGAAGAGGTGGCCGTCCTTGAGGACGACGACGCTGCGCTCCGGCAGGTCGCCGACGGCGGCGACGGCCTCGACGGGGTCCGTGATGCTGTCCACCGCGCCGGTCCGCGTGTTGAGCAGGCCCGCGGTGACGGTCCACGACAGCACGGTGTAGCCCAGCTCGTCGGCCACGGCCTTGAGGTCGGCCTCGGCCCGGACCTCCTCGGGGGTGACGACGTAGAGCCCGGCGAAGCCGGCACGCAGGCAGTTCCTGATCTTGTCTCTCATCTTGGTGTGCTCCTGGCGTTGGGGGACGGGGGCTCCGCCGCCGCACGCGGCCCGGGCGGAACCCCCGGCGTGGATTCAGGCGACGCGGAGCGGGGTGCCGTGGGCGAAGTGGCGGCGGACGAAGGCGAGGTCGCTGCGGTCCAGCTCGACGTTGGTCACGGCGTAGTCGGTGGCCAGCATCACGGCCTCGGCGACGGCGTCGCGGAGTTCGTCGGGGTCGCTGTCGGTGACCCGCACGAAGTCGCGGATCAGGTCCTGGGGCTCGCACATCGCGGTTGCTGCCGGGCGCCGGATCACCGGACTGTGCAGGAAGTCCTGGAAGCGAACGTGGAGGTTGAGCGGTCGACCGTTGGCGGTGCTGAACACGGCTTGCATGGTGAGTCCTTTCGTGTTGGAGACGAGACGCGAGGGGGCACCCGTTGCTCACAACGGCGAGCAACGGGTCGGTCGGGTAGCATGACGGGTAGCGTTCAGGCAGGCGAGAGGTGGCGGCGCTCCCAGTCCAGGCAACGCTGCCGGCTCGGCGAGCGGTAGACGACGGCGGCGGTGGCGGCGCTGGTCACCTCCCAGGCCTGGCGCCGCGCGTTGAACTCGACGCGGCTGGCACGACGGCAGGCCAGCCGGCCCAGGCTCTGGAGCCGGATCTCGTCGTGGTGCAGGCAGCGCCCCGTGCCGTCGGGGCCGAACGTGATGGCGGCGACTTCCCGCATGGTCACCTCCCGCCGCCAACGCTCTGGCGCAGGTTCGCGGAGCGGCGGGCGTAGTACTCCGGCTTCCTGCCGCGTTGCCGCACCCGGCCGAGGGCGTCCTCCAGGAAGCGGGTCGCCTTCTCGCAGTCGGCGCCGCTGAAGCCGACGGCGTCGATCTTGAGCGAACCGTCGGCGGCGATGTCAACGTGGATCTGGGGCATGTCGGGCTCCTTTCTCCCGGGGGCAGCGGCAGAACATGGCGAGCTTGCCGCATCTCACGCAGGGTTGATAGACGGCCCGGGCGTCGCGGTACGCCTCACCGGCCTGGTTGTTGCGGATCGCCGCAGTCAGCGTGGCGATGAGTTCCGGTTCGTCGGTGAGGATGTTGAAGACATGGGAGCGTCTGGCAAAGTTGCCGAAGAACAGCACTGTTCCGGTGGGGTCGCGTTCGACAAAGTTTCCATACCCCTCGAAGGTCGCATCCAGGGGTTCCCTGCCCATGAGTTCGAGAAGCGTCTCGACGCTCGCCGGGGCCTGGCCGGCCGTGGTCGAGCCGTTGCTGATGATCTCGCGCATGGTGGCTGCCTCCGTTGGGTGGCCGACGCGCTCAGGCCCGGCACAGCGCCAGGCGGATGCCGCCGTTGGCCAGCGCCTGGCGGCGCACCGTCAGCCCCTTCCTCCGGGCCTCCGCGGTGGCCTTGTGGACGCCGTAGAGCTGCTTGAGCCGGCCCAGGCCCGGGCCGAGCTCGCGCTCGACGTGCCCGTCCCAGAGGTCGGCGGCCAGCCCGAAGCCGTGCGGCTGCCGGGTCAGGGCGACGTCGTACGGCCCCTTGAGGCGGATGACGTAGTCGCCGCGGACGCGGCTGCTGCCGTAGCCGCGGGCCACGGCGTTCTCCCGCAGCTCCAGGCCGAGCTCGGCGCAGGCCGCGCGGAGCGCGGCGACGTCCTTGATCTGGACCTCGATCGTGGTGAAGTGGGACATGCTCCGTGGTTCTCCTCTTGCTGGATGGTTGGGGCAGGCGTGGCTCAGGGCCATGTGGCGGTCGGGCCGGTCGAGAACGCGGGGTACCGGCCCTGTCCGTCGTCACCCGCCCTGGATTCCCGGCGGCGGGTCCTCCCGGTCGGAGCACTGCCTGGGCGTCCAGCCCGGAATGCCGCCGATGCTGTAGCTGGACGACGAGTCGTCCTCACGGACGAAGCAGACCAGCGCGTGGGTGTCGGGGTTGTAGCTCTTCACCCAGCCGGCCTCCTTCTCGCCCGGCCATGCCTTCCCGAGGGCCTCGGACTCCGGCGAGCCCTCCGCCACGTAGGTGCAGCGGAACCGGCACAGCACGCCGGGTGGCAGGCTGATGAAGTCGATCTCCCGGATGAACAGCATGCCCCGGCCCTTCGCCCGGTGGCCCCGGTACGCGGCCCTGGCCAGTTGGCGCCAGTTGGCCTGGATGAACTCGAGGTGCCGTCTCCGCAGCTTCTGGTCGACGATGAACATGGCGACCTCCTTCCCGGCGCCCCGCCCGGTTGCCGTCCCGGGCGGGGCGTCGCGTCTTCGCCTACGACGCCTTGTACCTGAGCTGGCCCAGGACGCAGTCCTCTGCGACGGCGTCGCTGCGGACGCCGAGGTAGACGGGCTGGAACAAGACGTGGCTCTGCGGGAAGGCGTAGAGATAACGGACCTCGACGGGCCACCCGATCTCGGGCACCGGCTGGTCGGGCGGGATCGTCACGTTGCCGCAGGCGACCAGCTTCCCGTCGGCGAGCAGGCCCAGGGCGACGCTGCGCTTCTCGTTCTGCGCGGTGACGATGCAGGTCGCCGTGTCGCAGAACTTGAACTTGAGCTGGGCGCCGCCGGACGCCGGCCGGCCCGGCGTGTACGGCGCGTTGAGGTCCTTGAAGACGACGCCCTCCCTGCCGTCCTGCTTGAGACGCTGGAACAGCGCCGTCTTGTCCGCGGCCGACAGCGCGGTGCTGACCACCCGCAGGCTGTCGCAGCAGACCGGCATCGCCAGCCGCGCCAGCTCGGCCAGGCGCTGGATGTAGGGCTGCCCGCGGAGGTCGGCCTCGCCGGCCTGGAGCAGGTCGAAGACGTGGAGGACGTCCCCCACGGCCTCGCCGTCCAGGACGCAGTCGCACGGGATGCGGCCGACCGCCTCGGCCACCGGCAGCGGCAGCGCCACGGTCAGCCCGAGCCGGTTGATGCCGCTGATGTTGTTGCCGTCCTTGCGGGCCAGCATGCGGCGGCCGTCGTGCTTCTCCTGCATCGCGTACCGCGCCGAGTCCAGGTACCGGGGCAGCGCGGCTTCCTCGATGGGGTTGAGGAGCTGGCAGTCCACGCCGGTGTGCCGCGCCGCCCTCGCCGTGCTCTGGTACGGGACGCCGTCGTCGCCGGGCGTGTAGCCCTTGGCCGTCTTCTCGGCGACCAGGCGCTCGAACACGGCACGGGCCCTGGCGTAGGGCACCGGGGCCGTGGTCTTGGTTCCGGTCTGCAGCGTGGTGCCGCGCCGGCCGAAGGCGAAGGCGACCGAGAACAGCCCGTCGCCGGCGGGCACGATCGTCGCGGTGTAGACCTTGTCCGCCGCGCCGGAGCGGTAGTACAGCGTCAGGCTGTCCACGGCGGTGATGTCGACCTGGGTGCTCGGGGCCGTCATGGTGCGGATCTCCCTGGGGTTGGGGGTTGGGGTGGGGAAGCGATGGGGTGCGGGGTCACGCCGCCAGGGTGAAGCGGCGGCGGCCCATCTGGCCGAAGCTGTCGACCAGGTGCCGGGCGTCGGCCTGGGCCAGCTCCGTGGCCTTGGCGCGCAGCGCGGTGAGACCACCGACCAAAGCGCCGCGGGCCGTGGCGCTGTCCCGGTACTCGGCGGCGGCGTGCTGCAGGAACTGCCGCCGGACGTCCTCGAGCTGGCGGTCCATCTCGGTGTCGTTCACGAAGTTCAGCTCGCGGAAGTGGTCGATGAACTTGAGCAGCCGGTTCAGGGTCCTCTGGTGCACGGAGCCGGTCCCGTCGATGGTCTGCAGCATCTCGCCGCACAGCGTGGCGGTCTCCGCGCGCAGCGTGGCGGCGCACTCCGCGATGAAGGCCCGGCAGCTCTGCTCGATCTCGCGCCGCGCCGCCGCCGCGGCCTCCCGGCGGGCCTGGATCAGCTCCTGCCGCGTGCCGAGCTCGACCAGCTCGGCCTGCGGCACGTCCGGGGCGGTGACCTGGAAGGTGTGGATCTCGAACCCGAAGTAGCGCGGCATCGCCTCGGCCGGCGGGAACGCCGCCGCCACCGCGGCCACCAGCGCCTCGGGGTCATCGACCAGCGCGGTCGCGGCCTCGCGCCACTGCCGCAGCGCGGCATCACGCAGCACGGCGTACCGGCCGATGAACTCCTCCTGGCGTTGCTCGAACTCGCCCCGCAGGCCGCGCAGCGTCTCCGCCACCTCCTGCAGGCGACGGTTCGGCAGGTACCGGGCGACGCCGCCCAGGAACGGGAACGTGTTCTCGTCGACCACGGCGTGGGCCCGGCTCGCCGTCAGGGCCAGCCGCTCCAAACTCTCCCGGGGCAGCAGCCGCTTGTGGCCCAGGCTGATCAGCGCCGGGTTGACCTGGTCGCGTTTCAGGCCCAGGTCCTCGGGGTTGAGCCGGCGCCGCGCCCGCCAGTACCGGACGCTGACGCTGAGCAGGACGCCGCGGCAGGTCAGGGCGTCCAGGAAGGTGCTGTTCTCGGGGTCCATGCTGTAGCCTCCACTGTTTGGGGTCCGGAACGCCGGCCGCTCCGCGTCGGGTCTTCGTGCGTCTCGTTCAGGCGACCAGCCGCAGGTTGATCAGCGACCGGCTGCGGTCGCGGTGCCACGCCGCGCAGGCCGCGGCGTAGGGGCAGTCCGCGCAGGCCCAGCCCTGGTCGTTCGGCAGGAAGTGCTCGGCCCGCACCATGCCGTCGACCACCTTCACGGTCTCCACGAGCCGGGCGAAGTGGTCCTCGGTCCGCGCCGTCAGGTGGCGCTCCACCGCCGGGGCCTTCGTCTTCGTGACGACGTCGAACCTGAACGCGGCGGCCCCGCCGCCGTTGCGACGGTGGGCGTAGAGGTAGCAGGTCGGCTGCAGGTCCAGCCGGACCTTGCTCTCCGGCCAGCGCCGTGCCGCGGTCTTCCAGTCCACGAGCGTGACGCTGCCGCCGGACTCCACGACGCAGTCGACCTCGCCGATCAGGGGCTTCTTCAGCGCCCGGCCGGCGGCGTCGACCAGCGGCGCCGAGAACGGCAGGGCGACGGCGACCACCGTCTCCCCGGGGTCCGTGCCGGCGACGTACGCCGCCAGCATGCTGCGGCCCAGGGCGTCCAGCGCGTCGGCGTCGCCGTCGCCGAACCGCAGCGGCGGCGCCGCGATCCGGCACTCCTGGCCCCAGAGGTCGCTGAAGAGGTCGAGGGCGCGGCCGGCCGCGGCGTCCTCCCCGCTCCGCCGGAGCCGGGCCAGGTACTCCAGGCAGCGGTGGAAGACGCCGCCGAAGGCGAGGCCCGCGGGCGTGAACCGCGGCTCCGCGGCGTAGACGTGCCGGAACGCCCACTGCAGCGAGCAGACGTTCAGGAACGTGTTCAGCGACGAGTACGACCAGTGCGGGGCCCGGCGCAGCGTTGCGAGATCGGGCGTCCTCATCAGGCCGCCCTCCGCTGCTGGGCGCCGTTCAGGTCGGCGGTGAGGCTGTCGATGAACGCCGAGGCCTGGCCGCGGCTCAGCGCCTCGACGCCGGGGACGGCGTAGCGGAGCCTGGCCATGTCGTTGAGGTCGTTCAGCGTCAGCTTGCGCCTGACCGCCAGGTCGGTCAGGAACCGGACCTGCTTCGCGGACACCGGCGGCGCCTGGGCGGGACGCGCCGCGGCCGGCGGGACGGCCTGCGGGCCGGGGACGGCGCGGCCGTTCCTCAGCTCGGCCTCGACGCTGCGGCGGACGAGATCGAACGTGTCGTGGATCCGGGCGTTGAGCTGGTCCGGCGTCAGGCCGTCCGGCAGCTCGACCTCGACCGAGGCGTGGTAGCTCTGCGACGAGAAGTCCTGGCCCTCGACGGGGACCTTCTTGCTGTACGAGCTGTTGAGTTTCAGCATGGCGGTTCTCCTGGGCATGGCATGACATGGGGTTGGGGAAACCGGGGCCGCGCCCGAGCGGGGATGGGCAGCGGCCCCGGCGGCGGGGGCAACGGTCCGGGCCTCAGAAGCTGGCGACCTTCTGGAGCTGGGCCAGCACGCTCTCGCCGCGGACGAAGAGGCGCTGCTTGGCCCTGACGAAGCGGTCGACGGCCCGGGCCTTGGCCTTCAGGTCGCGCGCGGCGGCGTACGCCTGCCGGGCCAGGTCCTCGGCGAGGCCGACGGCGCCGGCGAGCGCCTGGAGCGGGTCGGCCGGCGGCTGCTGCGGGCCCGGGGCGAAGGGCAGCACGGCGTCGGGCCGGGCGTCGGCGCCCTGGGGCTGGGGCTGGGGCTGGGGCTGGGGTTCGGCGGCGGCCGCGGCAACGGGGGCCGCGGCGGTCTGGCCCGAGGGGGCGGCGGGCGGGACGGACGGGGCTTCGGGCGCGGTCTTGTGCTTCGGGGTGGACATCGTGGGTTCCCTTCCTTCGCTGGGGGTGGGTTTCAGGCTCCGGACGAACGCGACCACGGCGGCTTTCTCGTCGTCGGCCATGCCCCAGGGCATGATCACGTGCAGGCCGTCGCGGCTGCCGGTGCACAGCCATGGTGAGCAGTCCGCCGGCAGCCGGATGACGTTGAACCCGGCGTCGAGGCCCTGCCGCAGGTACCCGGCGTTGACGGCGTGCACGATCGGGGCCGTGGCGTCGCACCGGCTGTGCGGCAGCACGACGTGGGCGGGGCTGCCCTCGGTCGGGCTGAGAACCACGACGCCGCCGGAGTCGGCGCAGATGCGGACGGTGCCGTGGCCGGCATCCGCCAACTGCGACAGCGCCGTCTTCAGCAGCGGCAGGTCCTCCGGGGCCACGGTGAGGCGGCCGGCGAAGGGCCCGGCCTCGGCCGGGATGACGACGCGGTAGTCCGGATACGTGCCGTCCATGCATTTGGCCTGGTAGCGCCAGGGCCCGGACGCGATCTCGATGTGCTGGACGTCGTCACCCTGCAGCACCCCGATGGCGCCGTCGCCGCCGAGGACGCCGCTGCGCAAGAGCCTCGACGCCGGCAGGATGAAGTCCGTCGCCATCGGGACGCCGGCCAGCCGCAGCACCAGGAGGCGGCGGCCGTCGGTCGCCACCACGGCGCGGTCCTTGGCGTCCCAGAAGACGCCGCTGAGCGTGTGCCGGGTCTCGTCCGCCGACGCGAACCCGGCGGCGATGCGGCAGGCGGCCAGGAACTCGTCCGCCGGCGCCGCGTCCGTCGGGATCGCCTTCAGCAGGTCCGGGAACTCGTCGGCGGGCATCGTGCCGGTCTCCGAGCGGATGGCCTGGCCCTTCAGGGTGGCGGTCACCGCGACGGCGGGCAGCGCCGCCGGCCCGGTCGGCGCCAGGGCGACGGAGTCGCCGTTCACGGCCTGCCTGGCCAGCTTCTGCAGCACGTCCAGCGGGCACAGGAACGGGGCGGCGTCTGCGTCCGGTTCCGTCGCCGGACCGTAGACCAGCGTCTCCTCCAGGTTCGTGATCGTGGCGGTGGCCCGGCGGTCGCGGGACTCGAACCGGACGTGGCCGAGGACGGGGAGCGACGTGCTGCGCGGCACCACCTTGCCGGCAGCCCTGACCAGGCTCTTCAGTTCGTCGGAGCGCAGTGTGATCGACATCGAGGGTCTCCTCTTGTCAAGGGGTTGGGGTGACGGGTTCGGCGGCGCAACGTTCCCGCCGCGCCTACAGCAGGTTCTCCTCGCGGAAGCTCAGGTAGTCCTTGAGCCGGCCCGAGGTTCGAGCGCCGAGGACGACGTGGTCCATGACCTCGATGCCGACGATCTTGCCGGCCGCGACCAGGTCGCGGGTGCAGGCGATGTCCTCCGCGGACGGCGTGGGGTCGCTGCTGGGGTGGTTGTGCGCCAGGATGATCCGCGAGCAGCTCTTGCAGATTGCCTGGCGGAACACCTCGCGGCTGTGCACCTGGCTGCGGTCGACCAGCCCGACCGTGACCAGCTCGTCGGCGATCAGCCCGTGCTTGGCGTCGATGAGCAGCACGTGGAACTCCTCCTGCTGCTTGCCGGCCAGCAGCGGGCGCATCAGCGCGGCAACATCGGCGGGGGCGACCAAACGGGGTCTCTCCTCGGCCACATACTTGCTGTAGGCCTCCATGACGGCGGTGTAATCGAGACCCAGGGGCAGTCGAAGCTGGGCAGATGGCACGGGGTTGGCCATAGTCATCCTCCTCGGAGTGGCGGGGAACTAAGCGGGGGCGGGGTCGGGCCTCCCGCCGAATTGCGGGTATTTCAGGAACCGGCCTCGGTCCGCGAACGTGCGGACGGCCTCAGGGCCCGAGGCCTTCTTGGGGTATTTCGGGAGCCGGTCCCCGAGTCAGCGGCGCCGGGCCGGACTGCGGGAATTGTGGGAGCTGCGAGGGGCTGGCGGCACAGTTCTGGTTTCCTCTTCGTACATGTTGTCCAGCAGATGAAGCCTGCCGGCCGGGTCGAGCCATGGCTCGTCGGGCACGATCAGAGACTGCACAAACTGGTTGTTCGCCGCCCAGATGGCGACGAAACACCCGTGCTCGCGGTCGTAGGTGACGCACTCCAACCCGATCCTGTCCGGCGGCGCGCCGAACTGTCGTTCCCAGTCGGCATGCGAATCGGTGGGCTCCACGAGAACGGCGAAACCATCGTCGTCCGGGGTCCAGGGCCTCTCCGGCGAGGAAAGGCATTTTTCCAAATTGGCTACCACCTTGCGGAGGCAGCCCGCCACTCTGGGGCTCAGATCGCGGGCGTCTCGGACAGCGTCCATCGATTTGAAGAAGCGCATCGGGGACCTCCTCAGCTTGCGGTTGGTGGCAGGACACGCCCGCCGGTGTGACCGGCACGGGGGGCACGGGACCGCCCAGGCGCGGGCGCGGTCCAGGCCAAGGGAGTGATATCTGTTCGACGCTGCCGATCGACACGGCGGGGAGCGGAACGCAGGGGCCAACCGGCCTTTCCGGGGCGGCGTCCGTCCGGGCGGTGCTGGCCACGGCTGCTCCGCGCGCAAGTGTGGCCGCCGCAACGGGCCCTTGGGGCCGCCGCAAGCTGGGCCTCCGGCCCCCGGGCTGGGGCCGTCGGGGCCGGCCGCCGGGTGCGTCGCGCAGGACGGGCGGGGTCGGCCCATCCCCTTAAGGGGATGGCCCCCCGCCCGTCGCCTCGCGCGACGCCGGGCCGACCGGGTCGCCGCCCAATTGGGGAGCAAGACCCGAGCCCCAAGTTCCCCAGAAAAGGCCGGAGCGACCCGGATCCCAGGTCGACCCGACCCGACCCAACGAGCGCCGGCCGCAGGCGCTGGCCCTCCCCGGCGCCCATCCGTCCGGCAACCGCGGATGGCCGTTCTGCGCGCGAAGGCGGTGTCCGCAACGGGCCCCGGGGGCGAGGCAGGTCGGGGCCCCTGTCCCCGGCCGACGGCCCAGGATTCCCAGGGGCCCGGCGCCCGGGAGCCGCCCTCCGCCGCCCCCGGCGGCCGCGCCAGGCGCCGCCCCGGCTCGGCCCTGCGGCACCTCGCCCGGAACCGGCCGTGACCACTTTGCGCGCAAAGGTGGCGTTCGCAACATACCATTGAGGACCACGCAAACTCGACCACCGAGAACGGCGGCCGGCGACGGGCCTCAGCGCAAGCCGAGCGGAAGGAACGCAAGATGTCAGAATCGAACAGCAACGAGCACACCGGGGACGACGGGCTGGAGGTGCTGGAGGTGATCGCGCCGACCGGGGTCGAGAACGTGCTGGCCTGGGGCCTGCGCCCCGAGTCCGAGGTCTTCTGGGTCTTCTTCTGCACGGGGGACGCCGGGAACCAGCACCCCGCCCCGGGTTCCGTCGAGACCTTCTGGACCGCGCAGGCGCGCTGCGAGGCGGCCGCCCGCGTCTGCCCCGACGCCCTCCTCAGCATCCACGCCCGGGTCGGCCGCGGGCCGGCCCAGCACGTCGAGGTGGCCCGAGTCGGCAACGCCGCCTGCGAGGCGGGCGGTGGCTGCCGGTTCGTCGTCGGCTTCGTCCCCCCAGGCAGGCCGACGTACGCCGTCGTCCGGGTGACCAGCTCCGGCAGGCTGGAGGCCGTGCTCGCCCGCCTGGCGTGCCTCCGGGCCCTCTTCCCGCGGGTGAACTGGAACGTCGGGGACTACCAGGACGGCGGCAAGGTGGCGGTGCCGCCGCGCGGCCGGCTGGCCTAGGCACCGGAACCGAAGCAGCGACAAGGGCAGGCCATCCCCCGCGCGGGGGATGGCCGCCTCTCTCCTCCGTCCGGCACAGGCCAACCCCCGTCCCCCTGGTCATCTCCCGTTCGGCCGGCGCTGGCCTCCCCGGAACCGCCCCCGCCCGGAACCGGCCGTGACCACTTTGCGCGCAAAGGTGGCGTCCGCAACATACCATTGGGGACCACGCAAACTCGGCAGCCGAGACCGGCGGCCGGCGTCGGGCCCAGCACAACGCCACCGGAGAAAATGAAAGATGAAGAAGAAATCTCTCTCGCCAACAGCCCCCATCGAAGAGGACGCGGCCCCGCCAGCCGACACGGACGGCTGCTCGCCGGACTACGACCCGCCGCGCAGGTACTACTCCCTCACGCTCAACTACGACGACGGCGGCTATGGCGGCGGGTGGGGCCCGTCCGTCGCGACCAAGGCCGAGCTCCGGAGGCTGGTCTCGTTCATCCTCCGCATCGAGCCGAGGCTCTACCTCGAAACGTGGCAGAACGACGAGCCGGGGCTGGGCTCCATGCCGATCGACGTCTACGGCGGGCCGATCGACCACGAGCAGCTCAGGGGGATGCGGTACCACATCCTCCGCCGAGGGGGCCGCGCCGCCGCGGAGGACGACCGCCGCATCGCGGAGCTGAAGGTGCGCTGCCTGGCCGTGGTCGACGGCACCAACGACTGGCGCCTGTACGACGCCCTGGAAGAGAAGATCGTGCTCGACCTCGAAGCCGAGGCGGCGGCCCGCAAGGCCTAGACCAGGCACCGCGACACCGGAAAGGACGGGCCATCCCAGCCAGGGATGGCCCTCTCCGTTTCGCCGGGCGGCCGCCCCGGCACAGAGAGACGACCGGGGAACGGAAGCCAGGGCGCGGCTGGGGTTTCGGGCACGGCCGGTCCGAGACCGACGCCATGCTTTCGCAAGCCCGCACCGCACCGAACCAGCCATGACCGCTTTGCCCGAAAAGCACGCTACTCACAACATACCATTGAGGGCCTCGGAAGATCGGCAGCCGCTCGCGCCGCCGGCCGGGGCCACGCCAACCGCGCCCGCCGGACCCGCCCCTCGGCGGACGGAGCCGAACCGGTCCGCAACGGAGCGCAGAAAAAGGAGACGAAGGCACCATGCGAACGATCGAAACGACCGACGTGCACAGGAGGCTGACCGGGGACCGCAGGGCCGGGGTCAGGGCCTACCACCTGCTGCGCCCCGACCTGCGGCCCACCGTCGACCTCCAGGACCACGCCGAGGCCATCCTCGCGGCCGTGGCCGCCGCCATCCCGGGCGTGGTGTGGCTCAGGGTCGAGACGGGGTTCTTCGAGTTCGCGACGGAAGAGGAACTGTCCTCGGCGCACCCGGCCCGCATGGGAGCCCTGATCTGCCGCCGCTCGGCCGTGCTGCGCCCGCTCCGCAGGGTCCGGGCCTACACGCGGCGCCCCACCGGCCGGGCGGGCGAGTCGCGGCGGCTCACCCGCGCCGTGAAGCCGGGATACTACGCCCGGCACTACGCCGGCGTGCCGCTGTCGGCCGCGAGCCAGGTCTGGGCATGGGAAGACGCGCCAACGGGCCGGGATTGACCGCGGCCGCGGCGCCGTGCGGCGGGAGACCACGACGGAGGATGGGCCAACGCCGCACCGGGCGTTGGCCTCCCTTTCCGCCCGCACAGGCTGGGAAAACCGCGTTCGCGCGCCATGGTATCCCATGTTCCTTCTGCACGGGCCTGCGGGGGCCGGGCTTGCATCCCCCGCAGACAAAGGGGCGGACGGTTCTTCTGTTCGGGCCGCGGGCTGAGCGCGGCGGCGGCCAACTTGACGGGTCCGCTTCCGGTCGCCGACGGGGAATCGACATGGCAGCACAGCAGGTCAGTTCGGGGGCGGGCCTCAGCCTGGTGGCGCTGCCGCTGGAGCGCGTGATCAGGGTGGACGCGGACTGGGTCTGCGCTTCCTGCTCCGGGTCGAACGGCATGAGCACAGTCGCGGAGGGGATGTGAGCCCACAACAGACAACGCCGAACCCGTTCTTCGACCATCCCATCCTGAACTCCCCCTATGTGAGTCCTGTACGGCATTGGGAACTGGACGAGTCCGGGCAACCCACTCAGAAGATTCTCGACATCCGCCGGCGCGCCGAGTTCATCACGCCGATCCCGAAGCCGAAGAAGCGGAAGAAGGCCGCCGCGCAGGAAGAGTTCGTCTTCGACGAAGGCAAGGGGCTCTCGACCAAGGCGCAGCAATACGACCCCACGTCGATCATCAACGAAGTGCGCGGCCTCGTGGACGCCTGGCGCTCGCTGCCCAACCCCAGCCAGTGGCAGGTGACGCCCGAGACGGCCCGCCTCCTCCAGCACTGGCGGCACCACAAGTTCAGCGGTCCGCGCCCGTTCTTCTGCCAGGTCGAGGCGGCGGAGACCGCGATCTGGCTCGCCGAGGTCGCGCCCCAGTCCAAGTCCGGCAAGCGCATCCTCGAACACCTCGCCTCCGCCAGCAAGGACGCCAATCCCGAACTCGTGCGCATGGCGCTGAAGCTCGCCACCGGCGCCGGCAAGACGACGGTGATGGCGATGCTCATCGCGTGGCAGACGATCAACGCGGTGCGCCGCCCGGCGAGCAAGCATTTCACGCGCGGCTTCCTGGTCTGCGCGCCCGGCTTGACGATCAAAGACCGGTTGCGCGTCCTCCAGCCCAACGACCCCGACAGCTACTACGCCGACCGCGAGCTCGTCCCCGGCGACATGCTCGACGACGTGAACCGGGCCAAGATCGTCATCACCAACTACCACGCCTTCAAGCTGCGCGAGCGCATCGAGCTGTCCGCCGGCGGCCGCTCGCTGCTTCAGGGCCGCGGCGGCGACGAACTCAACACGCAGGAGACCGAGGGCCAGATGCTCCAGCGCGTGATGCCCGACCTGATGGGCATGAAGAGCATCCTCGTCATCAACGACGAGGGTCACCACTGCTACCGGGAGAAGCCGAAAGACGCGGACGATGAGGACCTGAAAGGCGACGAGAGGAAAGAGGCGGAGAAGAACAACGAGGCGGCGCGCCTCTGGATCTCCGGCCTCGAAGCCGTCAACCGCAAGCTCGGCCTCAGCCGCGTCATCGACCTGTCCGCGACGCCGTTCTTCCTCCGCGGCTCCGGCTACGCCGAGGGCACGCTGTTCCCGTGGACCATGAGCGACTTCTCGCTCATGGACGCCATCGAGTGCGGCATCGTCAAGCTGCCGCGCGTCCCGGTGGCGGAGAACATCCCCGGCGAGGAGATGCCGATGTTCCGCAACCTCTGGGAGAACATCCGCAAGGACATGCCCAAGAAGGGCCGCGGCCAGGGCGAGGAACTCGACCCGCTCAAGCTCCCCACCCGACTGCAGACCGCCCTGCAAGCGCTCTACGGCCACTACGAGAAGACCTTCGGGCTCTGGGAGGAAAAGGGCATCAAAGTTCCCCCGTGCTTCATCATCGTCTGCCAGAACACCGCCATCTCGAAGCTCGTCTACGACTTCATCTCCGGCTTCCACCGCAAGAACGACGACGGCACCACCACGCTGGAGAACGGGCGCCTCGCTCTGTTCCGGAACTTCGACGAAACCACCGGCAACCCGCTCCCGCGCCCGAACACCATCCTCGTCGACAGCGAGCAGCTCGAAGCGGGCGACGCGCTGGACGACAACTTCCGCAGCATGGCCGCCGACGAGATCGAGCGGTTCCGCCGCGAGATCGTGGAGCGCACCGGCGACGCGCGCGCCGGCGACAACCTCACCGACCAGGAACTGCTCCGCGAGGTCATGAACACCGTCGGCAAACCCGGCCAGCTCGGCGGCGCCATCCGCTGCGTCGTCTCCGTCTCCATGCTCACCGAGGGCTGGGACGCGAACACCGTCACCCACGTCCTCGGCATCCGCGCCTTCGGCACCCAGCTCCTGTGCGAGCAGGTCATCGGCCGCGCGCTGCGCCGCCAGTCCTACGACCTCAACGAGGAAGAGCTGTTCAACGTGGAATACGCCGACGTGTTCGGCATCCCGTTCGACTTCACGGCCAAGCCGGTCGTGGCGCCGCCGCAGCCGCCGCGCCCGACCGTCCAGGTCAGGGCCGTGCGCCCCGAGCGCGACGCCCTCGAAATCCGCTTCCCCCGCGTCGAGGGCTACCGCGTGGAACTGCCCGAGGAACGGCTGACCGCCGACTTCAACGAGGACTCCATCCTGGAACTCAGCCCCGACCTGGTCGGGCCGTCCATCACCCGCAACTCCGGCATCATCGGCGAAGGCGCGGACATGAGCCTTGAGCATCTGGGCGACATGCGGCCCTCGACGCTCGTGTTCCACGTCACCCAGCGTCTGCTCTACACGAAATGGCGCGACCCAGGCGAGGAGCCGAAGCTCCACCTCTTCGGCCAGCTCAAGCGCATCACCAAGCAGTGGCTCGACACCTGCCTGGTATGCAGAGGCGACACCCACCCCGCGCTGCTCATGTACCAGGAACTCGCCGACATGGCCTGCAACCGCATCACGGCAGCCATCACCCGGCGGTTCCTCGGCGAGCGCCCGATCAAGGCGCTGCTCGATCCGTACAACCCCACCGGCTCCACCGTGCACGTCCGGTTCAACACCTCGCGGTCCGACCGCTGGGAAACGGGCGGCCCGCCGCCGAAGAACCACGTCAACTGGGTCGTGCTCGACAGCGACTGGGAGGCCGAGTTCTGCCGCGTCGCCGAATCGCACCCCAAAGTGATCGCCTACACCAAGAACCACAACCTCGGCCTCGAAGTGCCCTACCGCTACGGCTCCGAGACGCGGAAGTATCTCCCCGACTTCATCGTGCTGGTGGAGGACGGCCACGGCCCCGATGACCCGCTGCATCTCGTGGTCGAGATCAAGGGCTACCGCCGCGAGGACGCGAAGGAGAAGAAGTCCACCATGGACACCTACTGGGTGCCCGGCGTGAACCATCTCGGCGCCTACGGCCGCTGGGCGTTCGCCGAGTTCACCGAGGTGTACCAGATCGAGGCCGACTTCGCCGCCAAGGTCGAGAGCGAGTTCAGCAAGATGATCGCGAGCGTTGCAGTTCCGAAGGACTGAATCCATGCCGGCTACCCGTCTGAGGATCTTCGTCAGCAGCGTCCAGAAGGAGTTCCCGCAGGTCCGCCGGGACCTGAAGGCATTCCTTCTCGGTGACGCCGTGTTGCGCCGTTTCGTCGCCGAGGTCTTCCTCTTCGAGGACTTGCCGGCCGGCGATCGGCGGACCGACGAGGTGTACCTCGACGAAGTCAAGCGTTGCGATGTCTACCTGGGCATCTTCGGCAACGACTACGGCGGCGAAGACGAGGACGGTCTCTCGCCCACCGAGCGCGAGTACCTGTGCGCCACGCAGCACCGCAAGACCCGACTGGTCTACGTGTGGGGCAGGCAGGATACGAACCGCGCGCCGAAGATGCTGCGGTTGATTCACAAAGCCGGCCACGAACTGATCCGTCGCCGCGTTACGGACGCCAGCGCCCTGACCGCCGAAGTCTACGCCAGCCTTGTTGAGTACCTGGACAACCGCGGCGCGTTACGCGTGCCGCCCTTCGACACCTCCGCCTGCCATGGCGCATCGCTCCAGGACATCTCGCGCCAGCGTGTCGATTGGTTCCTGGAAACCGCCCGCCGCGAGCGTGGCTTCCCGCTCAAGTCCAACACCGAAACCAAGTCCCTCCTCTCGCACCTGAACCTGCTGGACGGCGCAAAGCCGACCAACGCGGCCATGCTGCTCTTCGGCACCGCGCCGCAGCGATTCCACCGCACGGCCGAAACCAAGTGCGTGCGCTGCCACGGCACCGAGTATCGCCGACCCTTTGCGTCCCAGCAGATCTACACCGGCGATCTGTTCGAACAGGTGGACCAGGCACGCGACTTCGTGCTCGGGAAGATCGACCGCGCCGTGGGCACGCGTGCGGCCGGCGCCACCGCCCCGGCCACCTATGAACTGCCCCCCGACGCCATCGCCGAAGCGATCGTGAACGCCATCGCCCACCGAGACTACAACAGCAACGCCTCGGTCGAGGTCCGTCTCTTCGTCGACCGTCTGGAAGTCTGGAACCCCGGAACGCTCCCGGGCACGCTGACGCTCGAAAGCCTGCACCGCGATCATCCCTCCGTTCCCTTCAACCCCCTCATCGCCGAATCGCTGTATCTGACTCGCTACATCGAGAAGGCTGGCTCCGGCACACAGCGCATGATCGAGCTGTGCCTCGAGGCCGGACTCCCGGAACCGGACTATGAACTGCGGCAGGGATCGTTCGTCCTCACACTCTGGCGCGACTGGCTCACGGATGAGGTATTGGCTGGCTTTGCGTTGAGTGAACGGCAGTTGCGGGCCATCGCGCATGTCAAACGTCACGGACGCATCACCAACGCCGACTACCAGCAGTGTGCGGGCGCAACCCGCAAGACAGCGGCTCGCGACTTGGACGTCCTCGTGGTCAAAGGCGTTCTGCGCCGCGTCGGCGAGAAGCGCGGCAGCCACTACGTTCTGAGCGGAAAGAAATGAGCCAGTTATGAGACATATGCACTCCTCGGGATTCCAGGCTCAGCCCTCAGCCGACCGATCGAAATGGGACAGTTATGGGACATTTGGGACATCCCGCTGGCCCGGTCGTCCATTCTCGCCAATCGGCCGCATACGGCCCAGGGCGCCCATGACTCGGTTCATAGACGGCCAACATGGCTCAAGACCGTAAGGATACCCATGCCGAAGAAACCCGCCACCCCCAAGTCCGTCGAGACCCTCAAGCACGACGCCGACAAACGGAAGAACATCCCGACGGCGGAGTACCAGTCCGTGCTTGAGAAGGAACAGCAGGCCCCCAAGGCGATCCGCTACCCGCGCAACACCGACCTCGATCCGCAGCTCGTCTGGCGCGGGAAGGATGAGCAGGACTGGAGCGACCTCGTCGTCCACGCGCCGCCGCTCTACATCCAGGAGAAGGTCCACCCCAAGGTGCTCATTGACGACCTGCTGGCGCAGACCAAGGCCGCTCGGGAAGCGGAGCAATCCCAACTCGACCTCTTCGCCGACTTCAACGGTATGCCCAAGGGCGCGGACAAGACGGAGTTCTACCAGCACGACCAGAACTGGTCCAACCGCATGATCCTCGGCGACTCACTCCAAGTCATGGCCAGCCTGGCGGAGCGCGAGGGCCTGCGCGGGCGGGTGCAGTGCATCTACCTCGACCCGCCGTACGGCATCAAGTTCAACAGCAACTTCCAGTGGTCCACCACCAGCCGCGACGTGAAGGACGGCAACGCCGGCCACATCACCCGCGAGCCGGAACAGGTCAAAGCCTTCCGCGACACCTGGCGCGACGGCATCCACAGCTACCTCACCTACCTCCGCGACCGCCTCACCGTCGCCCGCGACCTGCTCACCGATTCCGGCTCGATCTTCGTGCAGATCGGGGACGAGAACTTGCATCGGGTACGGGCGGTCCTGGATGAGGTCTTTGGGGAGGCAAACTCCATCGCCACCATCACGTTCAAGAAGACGGGTGGTCAGAGTTCGGCGCAAATTGCCGCAGTTTCTGACTACATCCTTTTCTTTGCTAAGGACGTTCGTAGCTGCAAATTCCGAGCGTTGTTCATGCCCAAGAGCCCTGGTGACGAAGGAGCCACAAACTACTCATGGATTGAAGAGGCAAACGGGAACCGCCGTCCATTGACGGCATCCGAGAAGTCCGGCGATCTCCCCATTCCCGTGGGCGCGAGAATCATGCAACCCTACCCAATGTTCTCCGATGGACCGTCCGCAAGAGACCTCCCATTTGAGTGGCGAGGCACGCCCTATTCTCCTTCGAGCAACGCTCACTGGAAGACGCACACAGACGGACTGAAAAGGGTGGAGAAGTGCGACCGTTTTCTGGCTCAGGGAAAGACTCTGCGGTTCGTGAACTATCTTTACGACTACTCTGTCACCCCGATTATCAACCTTTGGACCGATACTCAAATCAGCGGATTCGGTTCTGACCGCGTCTATGTGGTCCAAACTCTCCCCAAGGTTATTGAGCGTTGCCTCCTCATGACCACCGATCCCGGCGACCTTGTGCTCGACCCGACGTGCGGTTCTGGCACCACGGCCTATGTCGCCGAACAATGGGGGCGGCGCTGGATCACGGTTGACACCTCGCGCGTGGCGCTGGCGTTGGCGCGTGCCCGGATCATGGGGGCGCGCTATCCGTTCTACCTGTTGGCCGATTCCCGCGAAGGCCAGATCAAGGAAGCCGAGATCACCCGCACCGCACCGAGTTCCCAACCCGTGCACGGAAACATCCGCCACGGCTTTGTCTATGAGCGCGTGCCGCACGTCACACTCAAGTCCATCGCCAACAACGCGGAGATCGATGTCATCTGGGAGCGGTTCGAGAGAGAACTCGAACCGCTCCGTGGCCAGTTGTCAGTGGTCAGTGGCCAGAAAAGGAAATTGGAGGAGTGGGAAATACCGAGGGAGAAACCGAAGGACTGGCCACCAGCCACTCAGCCACTAATCACTGCCTTCTGGCAGGCGCGCATCGCCCGGCAGAAGGAGATCGACGCGTCCATCGCCGCCAAGGCCGAGTTCGAGTACCTCTACGACAAGCCCTACGAGGACAGGAAGACGGTCCGTGTGGCCGGTCCGTTCACCGTCGAGAGCCTCAGCCCGCACCGCGTGCTGGGCGTGGATGAGGACGATGAGTTGATCGACCCGATGGAGGTCAAGGAGAGCGGCGGCGAATACGGTGCCAAGCAGACCTTCCCGCAGATGATCCTGGAGAACCTCAAGGCCGCCGGGGTGCAGCAGGCGCACAAGGATGACCGCATCACCTTCACGGCCCTCACGCCGTGGCCCGGCGAACTGGTCTGCGCCGACGGCCGGTACATGGAGGGCCAGACCGAGAAACGGGCCGCCATCTTCATCGGCCCCGAGTTCGGCACCGTCCAGCGCGCCGACCTCGTTGCCGCCGCCCGCGAGGCAGGCGATGCCGGGTTCGACGTGCTGATCGCCTGTGCCTTCAACTACGAGGCGCACACCACGGAGTTCAGCAAGCTCGGACGACTCCCCGTGCTCAAGGCCCGCATGAACGCCGACCTGCACATGGCCGAGGACCTCAAGAACACCGGCAAGGGCAACCTGTTCGTCATCTTCGGCGAGCCGGACATCACCCTCCTCAACGAGAAGGACGGCAAGTTGCGCGTGAAGGTGAACGGCGTGGACGTGTTCCACCCGCAGACCGGCGAAGTCCGCAGCGACGGCCCCGACGGCATTGCCTGCTGGTTCGTCGACACCGACTACAACGAAGAGAGCTTCTTCGTCCGCCAAGCGTACTTCCTCGGCGCCAACGATCCCTACAGCGCCCTCAAGACCACCCTGAAAGCCGAGATCAACGAAGAAGCCTGGGCAACGCTGCACAGCGACACGTCTCGCCCCTTCGACAAACCGCCCAAGGGCCGCATCGCCGTCAAAGTCATCAACCACCTCGGCGACGAGGTGATGAAGGTGTTCAAGGTCAACTGACCTGCTATATTGTCTCAATCCATGACAGCCAACGAGTTCAAGTTGCCGTACCCGCCGATCGTCGAGGCGATCCTCGATATTGAGTGCGACCTGCCGCCAGGGCAGCAGATCGCAGCGCTCGAAGGGCCTGCCCGCGAGTGCTATGGCAGCCGTTACCCCAAGGTGCGGACGAAACTTGTGCAGGAGCACCGTTTCGAGAGCAAGAACGGGGAACCGCCGCGACTCTCTCAGGAGCGCCAGGACGTGTGGGCCTTTCAGTTCCTGACTCCGGATGAGAAGCAACTCGTGCAAGTGAGGGCCCAAGGTTACTCATTCAATCGGCTCGCGCCCTACGCGACCTTGGACGATTACCTTCCGGAGATCGAAGCCACTTGGCAGTCCTATGTCAGGCTTGCGTCGCCTGTCCAGGTCAAGTTACTTCGATTGCGCTACATCAACCGGATCATGTTGCCTCTCTCGGCAGGTGCGGTCGACTTGGATGACTACCTCAAGCTCGGCCCACGGCTGCCAGAAGGAGAGAAGCTCACATTGGTCGGTTTCCTGAAGCAACAGTCTGCTGTTGAGGTTGACACGAAGCACCTAGTCGGTATTGTGTTGACTGGACAACCTCCAGAGCGTGACAGGTTGCCGGTGATATTCGATAACTGGGTAGCTTCACAGGACCGATACGAACCAGGGGACTGGGCCGGGATTCTGGCGAAGATCGAGGCACTCAGAGCCCTGAAGAACCGCATTTTCAGAAAGACGTTGACCGAAAAATGTCTGACCCTATTTCAACAACCTTAGGCGTCTGCTGGTTGGGTTACTCCGCACTGAACGGCTATGCCCGCTACAGTAGTGGCGTCTCGAACGAAGCCGGAGCTCTGATGGAGGCGGCCGGTGCTGTGGTACAGGCGGCAGAAGACTCGCAGTCTCTGTTTGGGGAAAAGGCGGCGGCTCTCTCTCTTCTCCAACGACTTGCCGCTGATTGCGCAGATCAGGGCTGGGATGGCGCCGATGCCTGTCCGATAGATAGGACCGCCCTGCGGAACTCAAAGGACTTTGTGCGCGCGTTACCCGACAGTTTCCCTTTGCCCGAATGCGCCGCGGAACCCGACGGCTCAATCTCCCTGGACTGGATTCAGACTTCCCATCGCATCTTCTCATTGAGTGTGGGACCCAGTAGTCGACTGGCCTACGCGTGGCTGGACGGGGCGGATTGCGGGCACGGTGTGGAGAGCTTCGACGGGGTGTCCATTCCTCCTCGAATCCTCTTTGCCATCAAGGCCGTCATAGGCTATGAGCACTCTAGACTCCGGGCTGCCTGAACACGTCGGCGATGAGGAATATCTGGCCAGGTTCCTCACGCAGAGTAACCAGTATACCGCCACGGTGGTGAAACCCGCGGCGTTCCTGCCAAGCGTCAAGGGCCGCGAAACGTCCGTTTCCCGGCACGGCCGAGAGCCGGAGGAACGACTTTGGTCAATTGGGGCTGAGGCAGCGGGCGCTCGTAACCTCCATGGGGTGGCCATCCTCAAAGCACGAGCCGTCAGGGATGCCCAGCTAGACGTCCTCGCTGCCGAACCGCCGCCATACCACGCTGCCATCCGAGGATGGCCATGGATCGAGGCCGACCCGGCACTCCAGAAGGCAAGGCAGAAAGCACTCGCCCTCCAACTTGTCAGTTCAGCCGGGGCGCCGCTCCTGCGTAATGAGGTCCAGCGTTCACCGGTGTAGCGGTGTCCTCGGGCGTAGCATGGAACTTCTCATCGCCGACACCTTCACCGACAGCCTCGCGCGCCTGACCGGCGACGAGCAGAAAGCCGTGAAGACGACGGCATTCGACTTGCAGCTCAATCCGGCCCATCCCGGGATGCAGTTCCACAAGCTCGACAAGGCGAAGGACAAGAACTTCGCGTCGGTGCGGGTTGGGCGCGACATCCGACTGATCGTTCACAGGAGCGATACGAGCCTTCTGCTCTGCTACGTTGGCCACCACGACAAGGCTTATGACTGGGCGCGGCGACGCAGGCTGGAGACGCATCCCAAGACGGGCGCCGCGCAGTTGGTCGAGATACGCGAGACGGTCACGGAGGTCGTTGTCCCGGTCTATGTGCAGATGGAGCTTCCCGCGGCGCCGAAACCGGCCGTCCAGAAGAGGCCACTTTTCGCCAACATGGCGGACGACGAACTCCTTGCGTATGGCGTGCCCGCCGACTGGCTCGATGACGCACGGAAGGCAACCGAGGACACGCTGCTCGCCCTGGCGGACCACCTGCCTGCCGAGGCAGCAGAGGCGCTGCTGGAACTCGCGACGGGGGGCAAACCCCGCGCGCCCCAGGCCGCCGTGGTGGTGGCGAATCCGTTCGACCATCCCGATGCCCAGCGCCGCTTCCGCGTGATGACGAACGTGGAGGAGTTGCAGCGCGCCCTCGATTTCCCGTGGGAGAAGTGGACGGTCTTCCTGCACCCCGAGCAACGGCAATGGGTGGAGCGCGACTACACCGGCCCGGCTCGCGTCGCCGGCTCCGCGGGCACAGGCAAGACGATCGTCGCCCTGCACCGGGCCGCCCATCTGGCGCGCACGCATGCCGACGCCCGCGTCCTGCTGACGACCTTCTCCGACACCCTGGCGAACGCGTTGCAGACCAAACTGCGTCGGCTGTTGGGCAACGAGCCCCGGCTTGCGGAACGGATTGACGTTCACTCCCTCAACGCCATAGGGCTCCGGCTCTACAAGACGCACGCCGGCGCGGCGACGCTTGTCAGCCGCGAGATCGTGCGCGAGGTGGTCCAGGATGCAGCGAGGGCCGTGGGCAACCACAAGTTCAGCCTGCATTTCCTGCTCACCGAATGGGAGCAAGTGGTGGACGCGTGGCAGTTGGGTGACTGGGAGGCGTACCGCGACGTCGTGCGTCTGGGACGGAAGACGCGGCTCCCGGAGACGCAGCGGACGGTGTTGTGGACCATCTTCGAGCGCGTTCGCGCAGGATTGAGGGCGCGCAAACTGATCACGCACGCGGAGCTGTTCATCTCGCTGGCAGCCGCGATCTCGAAGCGCAAGAAGGTGGTCTTCGACTTCGCGGTCGTGGACGAGGCGCAGGACATCAGCGTTGCGCATATCCGGTTCTTTGCCGCCCTGGGCGGCGGTCGGCCCAACGCGCTCTTCTTCGCCGGCGACCTGGGCCAGCGCATCTTCCAGCAGCCCTTCTCCTGGAAGGCGCTCGGCGTGGACATCCGGGGACGCTCGCGCACCTTGCGTGTCAATTACCGCACATCGCACCAGATCCGCACGCAGGCGGACCGCCTGCTCGGCCCTGTCGTGACCGACGTGGACGGCAACGTCGAGGACCGGAGCGACACGGTGTCCGTGTTCAACGGCCCGCCGCCCACGATTCTCGCGCTCAAGAGCGAAGACGCCGAGGTCGAGACCGTCGGCAACTGGATGGCGGAACGGGCCAAGGCCGGCGTGCTGGCGCACGAGTTCGGCGTGTTCGTCCGGTCCGCCGCGCAACTGGACCGCGCGCGGGCTGCCGTCCAGGAAGCGGGCCTGGCCTTCAAGGTTCTCGACGAACACGTCGAGACCGCCAGCGGCCACGTCTCGATCAGCACCATGCACCTCGCCAAGGGCCTGGAGTTCCGCGCCGTGGTCGTGATGGCCTGCGACGACGAGATCCTCCCCTTGCAGGAGCGCATCGAGACGGTCGGCGACGACGCCGACTTGCAGGAAGTGTATGACACCGAGCGGCACCTGCTCTACGTCGCCTGCACCCGGGCACGAGACCATTTGTTGGTCACGAGCGTCGAGCCGGCGTCGGAGTTCCTGGACGACACGCGGGTGTGATCAGGCCACTCGGACGGTGCTGGCTCAGGCCGAGCCAGGCACGAGCAGGTCGACGAAGCGTGGAAATGAGCGATGGGGTGAACCATGGCCGGAAATGATGACGACCTGGAAGAAGGCGAATCGTCTGAAGAGGACGAAGAGTCGGGGGAGAGTTCGTCAGGAGCCGATGATGGAACAACGGGACCCGATGACTCTCCCGGGAGCCCTTTGGGCCCGACGGAACCAACTGGTCCGCAGTCCTCGTCATCGTCTTCCCTTGCAGCGGGCGTGACGGGCCCTCAGTCCGCCGCGTTCGAGGATGGAAGCTCTAGTTCGCCTGCGGTCTCAGGTACTGGCGGCGTTCGTGGTCCGCAGGGTGTGCTCCCCAGCGACAGCACGTCGGAAGACGCCATCGAGGTGGTCGTGGAACCCACACCGACGCCCTCGGCGGGGGGGCTGGCCGTCGATGACGATACTGCGGGCGTGCACCCGCATGGCTTCTATGTCCGTCAAAGCGACCGCAATCTCACCATTACAGGAGAGGAGCCGGACGGCGGGGAAGACCAGGCAGGATTCCACGTTATCGCGGAGGCCCTTGCGGGCGTTGGCGTGAACGCCGCGTCCGCGCCCCCTTTCACGATTGGCGTGACTGGTCGCTATGGCGCAGGCAAGACCAAGGTTCTCCAGCAGATCCGAACTGCACTACGGAAACACTACACCGGAAGGGGGCCCGCCTACATCGTGGAGTTCGATGCCGGCCGCTTCCCCGACGGGGAAGATATCCGACCACGGCTTGTTCACGCCTTCTTCCGGACGTACGAGCAGCAACACCGGAGACCATTGGGGGCTTTGCGTTTCTTCTGGGCGGCACTCCGCCGCCACACGAGTGACGTCATCTGGACCACGCTGGCGCCTTTTCTCGGCTTGGCTGTGCTTGTTGCTGCCCTATACCTCGGGGCCTTCAGTGCTTTCGGTCTTTGGGACTACAGCTTCCCAACGATTATCCGTCTGCTCGGTTGGTGCGTGTCCGTCACCGTTGCCATCCCGTCATTTGCGGTTGTCTCCCGGGGCATTCTTCATTTCGCCCGCCACCCTATGGTGTATGACATGATGAGGGGCGCACTGTGCCTGCCGGACACAACCACCGCCCTGGGGTACGCCTACACTCAGGAGAAGCTGTTGCAGAATCTGTTCTTGGCCATGACTCATGGCGGGGGAAAGGGGCGACGCGTTTTCCTTTTCGTCGACAATCTCGATCGGTGTCCCCCTGGGCGGTGTCTTGAGATCATCGACCAGATCTTCTCCCTCATGGCGCTTGAGGGCGCGAAGGAGCATCTCGTCTCCTTCATCTCTGTCGACAAGCGGTTCTTGGACAGAGTCATCAAGAACCGGACTCGGGACCGAGAGGAATATTTCGAGAAGCTCTTCTCCCTGGAGATCGTCGTTCCTCCAGTACACGGACCACGCCTCCGTTCCTTTCTCTGGGACATCGGCCTAAAGAGCTTGTCCATCGATCACCACAAGAAACCTGACAGCGACAAGACAGGAGACAAACTCGACGACGTGGTTTTCTCGCCTCAGGAGGAGGAATGGCTCGCTGAGGCGATTCACCCAACCGCGTCACAACAGCCAACATGGCTGACCCCGCGCAGAATCATCCGTCTGTTGTTTGCGTATCGGTTCGTCAAGTATGTGTGGGTACGGTCAAGACGGACTTCTGATGATGCCGTCGGGGTGGACTTCAAGCCTGAGGCGGTGATCGGCGTCCTGCTTGCGAAAGCGACAGGTGGTACGCCTCGTCATGCTGACGAGTTCACCAGTCGTACGATCGGGCTGGTCCATTTGGCAGCACCGAAGCGAAAAAGGGCCAGCAAACAGGCTGAATCAGGCGGAGAATGTGTTGGCCCCGGCCTGGTTGGATGAGGCAGTCGGGCAAACCGGCCCCAAGTGTGTTCCATGGGGAAGTGGTGGTACTGGCCCTCGCGGCTCCTCCGCTCAACCCCGGCGCAAATGGATCGCCTGGCGCTCGGCGATTAGCCGCATCGCCCGCGTAACCGGCATGGCGCCGGGCTCCGTCGGGTGCCAGGGCGACCCGCCGGACGGGTGCGGCAACGGCACGGCGTCGAACTCGACACCGGCGAACGTGACGCGCAACTGCCGGCCCACGACGTCGACCAGCTTGCCGGCGTCCGGCAGGAGCAGGCCGATGGCCAGCGTCCCGACCGGGATCACCCGCCGCGGCCATCGCATCTCGAACGCGGGCCGTCTCCACGTGCCCCTCCTGCGGCCCGGCCCTGGCCCGCCGTGACTGCCGGTGTAAGGCCGGGCAGTCCGGGATGGCCGGAGTGGTACGGCCTCCGCGCAGCGCCGGGGTCGCCCCGGACCGACGGTCGGCGCGTCCCCTCTCCCGCCCGTTCGACACGCCCGGTTCCCCGGCCCCGCCTGCCGCGCAAGGCGATGGACTGTCCCGCCGTCCTCGGTTCGTAGGATTACCGCGACGGGTTCCCCGGTAATTCCGGGTATTTCAGGAACCGTGCGGCCCGTGCACGGCATCCGGCCGCCGCCGCCGGCCCGGTCCCGCTCCAACCCGCCTCGGCGCCAGCCGCCGCCGCGCCCCCTGGCGCCCCGGAACCCCAATCCGTCCCTGGCCTCCCGCCCTCGCCGCGCCCGCAGCCGGCGCTGTTCTTGCCTTTGCCCCGTCCCGCCGCCGGTCCTGACACTCGCCTCGCCAAGAAAGGTAACATGTAATTGGGGCACACCCACCACAACAGGTCCGCGCCGGTGCCCCAGACGCGCGGACCGCACACCCCCGCCAACGGAGGACGCAGACATGAAGAAGAGACCCGACCCCGAAACGGACCGCCCGGCCGACGCCGACGACAGTACCCGCCCGATCGAGGACGACACCGGCGAGCCGGTCTACGACCCGCCGCGCAGGAACTACTCCATGACGCTCGACTACGACGACGGCGTCCTCGGCGACGGCTGGACGCCGTCCGCCGCGACCAAGGCCGAGCTCCGGAGGCTGGTCTCGTTCATCCTCCGCATCGAGCCGAACCTCCAGCTCGAGATCTGGCAGAACGACGAGCCGGAGCCGGGCTCCACGCCGATCGAGTCCTACGGCGGGCCGATCGACCACGAGCAGCTCAGGGGGATGCGGTACCACATCCTCCACGGAATGAGCCGCGCCGCCGCGGAGGACGACCGCCGCATCGCGGAGCTGAAGGTGCGCTGCCTGGCCGTGATCGACGGCACCAACGACTGGCGCCTGTACGACGCCCTGGAAGAGAAGATCGTCCTCGACCTCGACGCCGAGGCGGCAGGCCGGGCGCGCGCGGGCAGGTAGGTACCGCCGCCCGACGGCCCGCAAAGGACCGGAACGACAGGCCATCCCCGACCCGCCGGGGATGGCCTTCTTCCTCCGGCGTCGCCCGTGCCGGGCGACGGGCGGCCGGGGCGGGGACGGAGTCCAGGGCGCGACCGGGCTTCCCGTGCCAGGGTCGCTGCGGACGGCGCTGGCCCCGCCTCCGGCCGCTCCCGCCGCCGGCCCCGACACTTGCCTCGCCGAAAAAGGTAACATGTAATTGAGGCACACCAACCACACCGGGACCGGGACGGCGCCCATGCGGGCAGACCGCCCATCGCCCGGGAAACCCAAGGCGAGGCACGCCGGCGGGAGAAGGCCAAGGCCAGAGCGCGAGCCGAGCGCCCCCGTCCAGCGGGAAAGGAGGCGGAACACCGGCAAACCAGTGAACGAAAAGCCGAGAGGCAACCAAGAATGACACACCGGAGACGGAAGGTACTGGCGCTTCGGGCGCCGCGACTGAAACCACTCAACTAGGAAGGGATTGAAGGATGAAACGTTTCGTGTCGGACTTCGCAAAGCCGCGCGACTGCGAAAAGTGCGCTGAAAGGGATCGTGTTCTCAACGCCCACCTTGAGGCTGATGAGTCCGAGCTCAAGGCATGGGTCACGTTCGTGTTCCCCCACGGCGACCCCCGCGGCAGCGCCTGCATCGGCTGGCCGATGGCGGAACACGTCGCAGTCAAAGCAGCGTACATTCTCTCGCACATCGTTCCCGACATCAAGATCGGCGCGCTCAACACCAACCTCGATCTGGTGGGGCCCGAGTTCGGCAACCATGCCGGGCCGGACCTCGGGCGCTACAGGATATCCACCCCTGAAGCGGGGCTGGTCTCCACGTCCGACGACATCGACGAGGCCCGCGTCCGTGTGCACGGCCTCGCGGCGCTGACCGGCGAGTCGGAGTGGCGCATCTACGATTCCGTCGAGAACGATGAGGTCCCGATCGGGTACTACGAGACACCGAGGCAGGCCCGCAAGAGACGGAGGACAGGCAAGAAGAAGACGCGGAACGACAGGAAGCGGTGAAGGCCGAGTACGCCCGGAAGCGCGTCCGCCGCATGGCGTGGCGGCCCCCCTTCCGGGCGGAAGGCCGTGGGAACCAGGCGCCCATCAGGACCCCGGGTGCTGAGCAGAGACACGAGCCAGCCCAGAAGGAGAGCCTGACGATGACAATGCAGACCAGCATCTTCAGCAGCCCGCCCATGTCGTACTTGAGTGGCTGCGCGGAATCCGAGTGCGGGGCCGGCACCGGCGTTCTGCAGGGCGACGTCGACGCGGACGATGGCGAGGGCGGGACGGGCTACTGCGTGGTGTACCGCACGCCGTCGCGCCGCGGTGGCACGGCGCCCTGGCTGGGCCCGGTCCGGACGTTCCGCGGGGCCGTCGGGCTGGCCTACTGCCTGACGCAACTCCTGCCCGACGCCGCGGTGGGAGTGGTGCGGGGGAACCGGCCCTTGGCGGCGGCACTCGTGCTTGCCCTGGACGGGCCGGCCACGTCCACGCGTCCGCCACGGCCACGCGTTCTCGCGAGTCGCCCCCGGCGGAACCACCCCGGGATCGCAGTGCCCGCAGCGAAGGAGGTGGAACACCAGCAAACCCGATAGAGAGACCTCGGTTGCGAACGGCAAGCCAAGGGCCGCAAGCGATGGCTGCGCGGAACGGACCGGACTTGGGCCGTGGGAACGGGTCGTGCACGTCCCGAACGGTAGAGCCGTCCAGGCCGTTTCGCGAGTCGCCACGCGGCCGCGGCGGACCGGGCGCCGAGCACGGACCCGGTCTCAAACCCGCCATCGCGGACCGCCCCCGGACCGGTGGCGGCGAGGTCATTGTCGGAACTGCCTACACAGCATGCCATTGCCGCGCAGAGGCACCGGGCCTTGGGTCCGTTGCGTCTGGCGGTGGCGAAACCGCGTTGCGCTCGCGCCGGGGCGATCGGACCGGCGGCGGCAGAAGCGCGTAGAAAGACACTGCCAGGACGGACTCACCGCCAGACACCGAGCGGGCCGCGACTCGACCCATGCCGCACAACCGAGCGACGGCAGCACAGATTGGCCATCAGACGCGGTGCTTGCCGCATGCCCTTGGGACGCCAGTTCCCAAAGGCCCTATCGATGAGAGTCCCCTTGACGCCATTTCGTTGCTGTGATAGTGTTTGCACTATTGCGTGGCCGCCGGTACCGTGGTGGGGATCCGGCGACACCCGAACTGGAAGAGCGTCTCTTGGGGGAACAGCAAATGGCCTCGACTCCGCTAGCCTCCGCGGCATCTTCAGCACCGGCGTCGACGTCTTCAGGCGTCGCTGCCTTGACGTGGGTCACTGTGGTGGCACTGTGCTTCCTGCTGGTGGCCGCCAACTGGGGCCCGACGGCCACTGTCCACAACCTTGTCGCCGCGGTCGTCGGCGTCGGACTTGCCGTGGTCGCTGGGCTGTTGACCCAGCGCGCTCAGAAAGCCGCAACCGACCAAGCCCAAGCATTGGCGGATCTCCAGGGGTTGCTCAGCCGAACCCAGGGGAACTTGTCGGCCCTTGGCACGGCTCTGGAGACACTGCGGGCCGACCTGACGCGAGCGGCAGAACAGCACACGACGAACCTGGGCCACCTGTCCGACGAAGTCGGCAAGCGATTCGAGACCGTCCTCGGCCATCAGCAGGAGCACGATGCCTTGCTCAAGCAGATCGCCACCCGTACCGAGACCACGGCCCAAGCCGTTGGAAACTTCTCCGCCGAACTGGCCAAGGTCAGGGAGGGCGTCGAGCTGATCGCGCAGGACACCGCCGAAGGCGTCCTGGCCGCGCATGCCGCCGCCGCCCAGAGCAACGGTGCGGTCCAGGTGTTGACTCAGGCCCTGCTTCGGCTACGGCAAGCGGCCGGCGACATTCCTACCAACCGCGAGTGGACGCTGGAGGACTCAGGAGTCCGACAGGTCTTCGAGCCGGGCCGCCTGAAGAAGGTGGTGGATACGGCGAACGCCACGGAAACAGTCTTCGAGTACCAGGAGGACGGCACGGTCACGAGCCAGGTGCTGATCGCCGGCGTCCCCCGGTACCGCATCCATTCGACGGCGCTTGGCGCACCCTTGGAGGGGCTGCTCTGCGGCGAAGACGGCACGCCGGAAGTGCGCTTCGAGTATGACCAGATGGGACAGGTAGCCAAACGCGAGCGGGTTGCCACCAAGAGCGGCAAGGCGAAGTAACCAGCACAGCGGGGATTCCACCATGTTCTTGAGCTCACTGAACGACCCGGAGAAGAAAGGGTTCCTCGAGCTGGCGAGTCGCGCCATCAGCGCCGACGGCAAGTGCACTCCCCTTGAGGAGGAGATCCTCGCCAGTTACCGCTACGAGTGCGGCATGCCTGAGTTCGTTGTCTCCATCCGGCCGTTGGAGGCCATTATCGAAGAGCTGCGGCCCGCGCCCCGGCGGACCCATCGCGTCGTCATATTGGAGCTCATGGGGATGCTGCTCGCGGATAAGGATTTCGCCGACAAGGAGCGTCAGTTCATGCAACGCCTGGCCGATACCTGGCAGGTGGACCCGAGCGAATACCGACGCCTGACGCGTTGGGCCAAGGATTTTCTGGACATCGTCACCGACGGCTACCGGCTGGTCGGACCGCTAGAGGAGGGCAGATAGCCATGGGATGGTGGTCAGACAAGTTGGACTCCGTCAAGTCCGGTTGCAGCAAAGTTGCTAGCTGGGTCAAGGCGGTCGCTGAGAAGGGCGTGGACCTCGCGAAGGACGCGGCCGAGGCGATGTATGAGGGCGGCGCCAAGCTCTACGGCCGGGTCACGGGCAAGGACAAGTATGACCAGGCCAAGGCCCTCTATGAGGAGCTGTGCCGCAAGGCGGAGGAGGCGCAGAAGGCGTTCGACGAGTTTGTCGACGACCGCACAAGGGAAATCGCGGAGGTGGTCGACCGTATCAACGAGACCAAGACCGCCCTGCAAGAAGGAAGGTTCTCCCGGTTTGTCGTCCTGGCCAACCGGTTCGCCAACTGGGAAGTCAATGATGCAATCACCTTGGATGTCGCGAAGCGCGCGTCGAACCAGACCGTGAAGCTGCGCGCTCGGGACGAACTGTTTCTCATCGACTTCGATCGCATGGGGTTTGCGAAACGCGCCGGACATCTGCTCTTCCTTGGCCTTTTCAGCCGCAAGCGGGCCAAGGAGACACTCATCAAGGTCCAGGAGCAGGAGAGTGTGCTGAAGGCGGAACTGGCGAAACTGGACGCCGAGAAGGCGCGGCTGGACGTCGTGCTGGCGTCGCTCCAGCAGATCGATGAGTATTTCCAAGGACTGGTCACGATCTACGACCGATTACTCGACGAGTTGGCGTACGCGGTGAGCATGCTGGGTGCAGCCTATTCTCTGAACCGGGCTGCCCCTGCCGCCAAGCTGGACATCTACTTCCTGCCGCGCCAGCATCTGCTGTGCCTGATGGGGGCCGACAAACTCACGCGTGTCCTGCACCAGATGCGGAAGCTCAGTTACCTCAACGCGGAATGCCAGTTGCTGGAGAAGGACAAGGCCGAACTGGCAGACGCAGCCGACCAGTCCAAGTGCATGGCCGAGAAGCTGGGCATCGCCGCGTAGGGATCCATTTGCACCGAGGGTTCCATCGCTGCACGCAGGGGAAACGGCAGATGAGCAAGACCAGATCCACTGCGCCGCGTCCGACGAAGACCGTCGAGCAGATCCGCCAGGAACTCGAGGGTGTTTCGCCCCTCGCGTTGCCGGGCCTTCTGAGGCACTACGAGGTCTATGACATGGAGGACTCCCTCCGCGTCTTGGACCGCGTCTACGCGGAGTTCGGAGACCCGGCCCAAGTTCGTGAAGGCATTGCCATACCGCTCGTGACCAGCCTGGTTGAGGCCGGCCTCCGGATCCACGGGAAGGCCAGCCCGAACGCCAAGAAACCACCGTCTTGGGCCAGCCAGTTGGTTGCCGAGATCAAGTCCTTCCGCTATGAGGACGAGACGGCCGAGGCACCGCCGGGAACCAGTCCACCATACGATGCCAGAACACTGGCGCCTGCGGCCCGCCGCCCCATGAGCGATCCGGCGTACGACCGGAACAAGCTGGAGGACGGCGACAAGATGCAGAAATACAAGGAGGAACGGTTCGGGGGACAGAACCGAGTGGACGACGACTTCGGCCGTGGTCGGCCGCTGCGGCAGAGCAAAGCCGCGGTTGCGGCTGACCATCGAATCCGGTCCGACAACCAGGCGAAGTACGTGGCCACGACCGAACACCTCGTTCCCCTCAAACGTTTGCACGAGACATCCGTCGACTTCAGGTATCTCGATGACGAACAGCAGAAACGCGTCGCCAACACGCGCGCCAACTTCGCGGTCATTGACCAGAGCACCAATAGCGAGAAGCGTGAAGCCACGGTCGGTGAGTACATTCGCAAGAAGGGCATCGGTGGCAAGCAGGCGCTGCTGATGCGGGCACAGGACGCGAAGGCCAGAGTCGCCACGACGGGACTCATGGCGTGGGAAGGCTCCAAGACTGTTGCTGTTGAGAAGCTAGCCAAGACCCAGGAAGGCATAGGCGACCTGCTGATCGTCGTCCTTGTTCCGTTTGGGTACGAGATCTATGACATCACCAAGAACGGTCTCTGCCCGCCGATGAACACCAGGAATCCGGTTGAGGCCCTGTCAAAGCGGCTCGCGCGACTCACGAAGTACTGCATCAAGAAGTCCGCGAAGGCCATAGCTGGCATCCTCGACGACCTCCTGGGCATGCTCCTGCACTTGGCGGTTGCCCTGCTCAAGGAGGTGCTTGGGCGGCTATTCGAACTCGTGCGGGACGGCATCGGGATTTTCGTCCAAGCGATCAAGGTGCTTTGCACACCGTCCAGCAAGTTGTCGGCCGGCCAAAAAGGGGACGCCCTAGTCAAGCTCGCCAGCGGCGCGGTGTTTGCCATCGCCGGCGAGAAGCTCGGCGCCATGGCGCTTGAGGCCCTCGGTGTGCCACCCTTCCTTTCGGACCTCCTGGCCATTGCGATTAGCGCGGTTGCCGGTTCCATCTTCATATATGTAATCGACAAGATTGACCTGTTTTCTTTGAAGTCTGAACGGCGTCTGGCTCGCATCAGGGAGATCTTTGACGCCCGCCTAGCGAACATCAGGGAGTCCACCCGCAACTTCGAGGTCGCTGCTACCGAGACGCTCAAGGCTCAGCGGCTGCACTTCGAGGAAATGCGTGCCGGCCTGAACGAAGCCCTCGACCGTCAGGACTTCGAACTGCTCAACACCCACTTGGATCAGATTGCTGCCTTTTTCAAGGTCGACATCCCCTATGACAGCCCGGAGGCATTCGCCCGGTACGTTCGCGACCAAGAAACCGTGCTGATCGGCTAGAGCCCCGTGCTCCGCGATTTCTCGGCTACCTGTGCCGGTGGATTCCGGGGTTGATAGACGAGCTGGACCCTCCTTGGCAATGCCCTCCCGGCAACCCTCTCACCCGTTCATCTGCCGGAATGCGCGGTGCTTAGCGATTAGCCCCAGTGCCTGCGCCAACAGCGACTTCCCTGGCTCGGTGCGGTGCCAGGGGGACGCGCCGGACGGGTGCGGCAGCGGGACGGCGTCGAACTCGACGCCGGCGAATGTCACCAGACCTCACCGTTGCGCGCAACTTGAATGCCCGCGGTAGGGAACCTGCGTGCGCGCCCGGGAGGGCGGGCGGCGGCGGCCCCGCGGCAGCGCAACCATTCACCCACACGCTGGCATCGCCGGTCAGGTGCGACGCGCGGTTTCTGTCGCCGGCCATTACCGGCCTCGGCGTTCCGCCGGCCGTTCTCCGTCCCTGCGGTGACCGTCGAACCTGACGCCTTCCGCCGCGGTCCTTTCCGGTTGCACGGCATTTACGGCAACGACGCTCTCGCCGTGCCCTTTGAAGACTGCGGCTAAAAGGAAGAAAGCCAAGGCCTGCCCGACGATCGGGTGGTGTGCCGGCCGTCGCTTTGCCGCGTCGCGCCTCTGGAACGATCGAACCCTCCAGGCTGGTTCCGCCGCCGTTCACGGCAAACGAGCAGACCATCCATTATCTTTCCGGGTTTTGCGAAGCACGGAAAGCGCTAACGGAGGTCTGCTCATGGAGAAGTTACAACTGCTTTTGGCCGGCGGCAAGGGCACGACGACGGACTTGAGCGTTTACACGTCGGAGTCGAATGACGGGCTGTTCGTGTATCTGGGCGTGGCGCGGCTGGAACGGGTGCGGGCCGACCCGCGGGCGTTGAACCGCAAGATGCTGGTGGGCCGCTTGGTCAACGGCGGGTTTGGGCTGCGGGAACTGGAGCGCACGTTCGGGCACGAGCACCGCACGATGCGGCGTTGGGCGCAGGCGCTGTTGTCCACCGACGCGCAGGCGGTAGCGCGGGCGTTTGCGGGCCAGGGGTCCATGCCCAAGGTGACGGCCCAGATCAGGGCGTACGTCCGGAAGCGCCGCCGGGAACTGCAGGGCAGGACTCGTAAGTTCCGGCGCCAGATCGTCCTGGAAGTGAAGGAGTTTTTCGAGACCGACCTGTCGGGAGAGAGCCTGCGGCGGTTGTTTCGCGCGCAGGACAAGGGCGGCGAGGCCGGCGGCGGCGGCCCGGACAAAGGGGCCGAGGAAAAACAGCTCGACGCGCCCGCGACAGCGGGCCAACCCGAAACGCTGCCGACGACGACGGACCAGAAGGCCGGTCCGTCGCCCTTATGCCCCCCAAGCACGGCCGTCGTTCCGGCGCCCGCCGCGGGGTCGGAACCGCCCC
>MHBL01000430.1 GCA_001803235.1 Lentisphaerae bacterium RIFOXYA12_64_32 | reverse complement strand
CGAGACGACCATTCGTCTCAGGCGATTTCTTCACGGGTTCTCAGCGGCTCCCGGCCGGCGCACCGCCCGATCATACCGATGTGAAACTGTCAACGACGCCCCGGAGCCCGCGAGGACGCGGGTCACGGGGGGATGCCTGGCTCGCGGGGTACCGCCGCGCCACCGGAAGCAGCCCGCGAGACGCGGGCGCTCCAAGTCGGTACGCATCCAAGCTGGAGCGCCCGCGTCCTCGCGGGCTCCGGGGCCGCAGTTTCATGGGACGGCTCGCTCCCGCGGGTGTCGGAGCGAGCCGCTCCGACCACTTCAGGCGTCAGCCCAGGTCAGACTTCGACCTTATCTCCACCCGCGACTGACGCATTACGTGACGCCGGGATCGGGGGGCGCTTGCCAGGGACGACGGGGAGGATACATTCGGGGTGGAGGAATTCGTACGGGAAAACGGTTGTACTCAAGGTTCAGCCTCAGGCCCTGACGCCGCCGTGGCGGATCGAAGGGGGTTCAGGAGGTCTTATGCTCAGCGTACCGTCCCTCGTCGTCACGGCCACCGCCATGCTGCTGGTGTCGGCGGCTGCCAATGCGGCGCCGGCCGAGCTGTTCCTGGACGACCTGATCCGGATCGAGCCGCAGACTGTCCCGCAGGGCCAGACGGTCGAGCTGCATGTGCCGGCACTGCCGGCCCGCACCGGCAGAGCGACGGTCCTGCGGTTCCGCGCCGTGATCGTGAACCCGACCGAAGGCGGCTGCAACTACAACCTCGGCGTCCTGCTGAACGGCGCGCTGCTCGGGGGCCGCACCGCGGGTGGCGACGTGCGCCTGCTCGGCCGTGCCTCCAGCCTGGAACTCTCGGCCCAGCGCAATCTCGGCTTCCCGGTCCTCAACGGCGACCGGGTGATGATCATGTTCGCGCCCTCTGTCGGCAAGGGCGATCCCATGTCCACCGACGGCCTGGGCGCGACCTTCGCCCTCGATATCAGCGATGTGGCACGCGGCGTGGATGGCAACGTGATCAGCTTCCGCAACCTGCTGCCCCAGGCGCTGCCGGGCAGCAATGGCGATCTCCGCGTCGACGACATCGCCCTCGGCTGGCTCGACCGTGCGACACTGCCGCCGCCGCCCAATGCCGTCCCCGAACGCAGCGGGGTCAACCGCGCTGTCACGCGCACCATGCGGGTGCTGGGCGATGTGGACATTCCGGCGCAGGACCGGATGCTCACCCTCGCACAGAGCGACCGCGGCGGCTTCGTGATCGCAATGGCGGGCGGGCCCGAACTCCTCGTCGAGACCGGACTGGGCATGACGCCGTCGGCGCCGACGTGCCTGGTCGCCGACGACAGCGCGGCCGCGGCGGCCGACGTCCGGATCGCCGTCGCGCCGTGGGGGTGCTGCGGCTTCCACCTCACCGCAACGTGGCCGGACCTGCTCCTGACCCGTACGGTCTCTCTCGAGGACGGGCTCGTCTCCTGGCGCGAACGCTGGACCAACACCGGCGCGGCGATCCGGAGTGTGCCGTTCCGCCACCGCGTCTTCCTGCGCCACGGCCGGACCCGCTTCTGTGTCGGGGGCTGGGACGCCGACGGGACACTCGGCGGCAGTGCCGCGAACCCGACCCTATTCCTCGAGGCGCCAATCGCGTCAGGGGGCGCGGCCAGTAACGGGCCCGGGTTCGGCCTGACCGCCGAGAGCGACTGGGTGCGGCTGCTCCTGGGCCTGCGGGCGAATGCCGGGGTTGGCGAGATGTTCTCCGATACGCTGGTCCTGGCGCCGGGAACCGCGGTGGACTTCGATTTCACCGTCACGCCGGTCGCCGGCGGCGGCTACTGGTCGTTCATCAACGACGTGCGCGCGCGCTGGGGCGTGAACGGCATCACGCAGAAGTTCCCGATCTTCTGGGGCTGTGCGCTGCCTGCCGGCAACGGCACGCTCGACGAGAAATACGCCAAGGCCCTCGGCCACCTCGGGCCCGCGTGTGTCGTGCTCGGCCCGTGGCAACGCCTCGAGCCGGACGCCCGCGCCGTAACCGCCGGCAAGTACCCGAAGCTGCCCACGGATGCAGCCCGGGCTCCGGGCGCCTGTCCCGACCTCGACGTGGATGCGTTCCTCACCTTCGCGCACCGGCAACCCTACCTCGACAATCTGCGCGCCGCCGTGGCGGCCATCCACCGCGTCGCGCCGCAGGTCCGGGTCATGCAGATGCTGCACCCCTCCATGGAGACCGTGTATCGGCCGCTGCAAACGCGCTGGCCGTTTGCGGCCGAGGCCATCCTCACGCCCGACGGCAAGCCCTTCGAGAGCGCCGGTTACTCGCGGAGCTGGCTCCACGACATGGCCGCCAGGGACTGGGCGGTCCAGTACTACGTGCCGCGCCCCGGCTCGGCCTACCTGCGCTATGTCCTCGACGAGGCACGCCAGGCCCTGGACGAGCTTGGCCTCGATGGGCTCTACTCGGACGAATTCTCCTGGGCCTACAACTCGCGCGGATACAGCCGCTACGACTACGGGCGCTGGGACGGGTACTCCGCCGACATCGACGAATCCGGCACGGTACTGCGGCTCAAGAGCGACAACGCGGTCGTCACCGAGTCATGCCAGTTGCAGGTGATTCACCTGCTGCTGGACCGCGGCAAGTTCTTCCTCAACAATGGCGGAAACGCCCTGCGCAGCGTCGGCAGCCTGCCGCACGCCCGGTTCATCGAGGGCGGCAATGGCGTGAGCATGATGGGCCAGGGGCACCTGAGTCCAACGCCGTTGATCCTCGGCAACCTGGGCGATGAGAAGAGCTTGAAGGGAGTGTTTCAGAGTGTCAAGGTTTGCCTGGCTCAGGGCTCCGTGTACTCGCCCATGTCGGTGAACCTGCTGCTGGACGGGCCGGACAACGTGGTGTGCAAGCTCTACCCGCTCACCGTCCGCGAGTTGGGGCCGGGCTGGATCGTCGGGAAGGAACGACTGATCACCATGGTCTCGCGGACGTTCCGCTGGCAGGGCCAGGATACCACGCTGCGGCTGCTCCGCTACGACGCGAACGGAACCGGCACGGGACCGGCCGCCACGGTGCCCGTGACGGAGGGGCAGGACGTAACGCTGGACGTGCCCGCCGGCGGCTTGCTGATCGCCGAGCGTGTACCGGGTGCAGGCGCTGCTCTCACTCCGAAATGAACGAGGGCCGCCGCCCGCACCCCGTTGACACCCGACACCTGAACACCCGCCCACCCCATTCACGAAAGCGAGCGCACCATGAAAATCACCAAGCTTGAGACCTTCCTCGTCAAACCGCGCTGGCTGTTCCTCAAGATTCACACCGACGAGGGGTTGGTCGGACTCGGCGAGCCGATCCTCGAGGGGCGCGCCAAGACGTGCGCCGAGGCCGTCGCGGAGCTGGCGCCGTACCTGATCGGCAAGGACCCGCGGCGTGTCGTGCACCACTGGCAGGCGATGTACCGGCACGCGTTCTACCGCGGCGGCCCGATCCTGACCAGCGCGCTGAGCGGCGTCGAACAGGCGCTCTGGGACATTGCCGGCAGGGCGCTCGGCGTGCCGATCTACCAACTCTTCGGCGGCCCGACGCGCGACCGCATCCGCCTGTACAAACACGCCGGCGAACCGCAGGTGATCAAGGAGTGGATGGCCAAGGGATTCACGGCGTTCAAGACCGGTGTGGCCGGCGGGCGCCCGGCGCGGATCGTCGAGAACAAGGCGTTCGTCGACCGCGCGGTTGCGAAGTTCGCCGCGCTGCGCGAGGCGGCTGGGCCGGAAGCGGACATCGCGATCGACTTCCACGGCGCCATCAGCCCACAGACGGCCAAACTGCTGATCAAGGCGCTGGAACCGTACCAGCCCATGTTCATCGAGGAGCCGTGCCAGTGCCAGAATGTCGACGTCCTGGCGGAGATCGCGCACGGCACGCACCTGCCGATCGCGACCGGCGAGCGTGTCTTCACCAAGTGGGGGTTCCGCGAAATCCTCGAGAAGCACGCCGCCAGCATTCTGCAGCCGGACCTGTGCCACGCCGGCGGCATTCACGAGACGCATATCATTGCCGGCATGGCGGAAGCGTACTACGCGGCGATTGCGCCGCACAATCCGCTCGGCCCGATTTCGCTGGCGGCGTGCCTGCAGCTCGACGCGTCGATCCCGAACTTCATTGCCCAGGAACACACCACGCTCGGGGAGGGGTACCTGAAAACGCCGTTCGTCGCCAAGAACGGCTGTATCGAGCTGCCGACCGGTCCGGGCCTCGGTATCGAGCTCGACGACGATGCACTGGAGGGCCGGCTCGACCACGACTGGCGCAACCCGGAGAGCTACCAACCGGACGACGGCTCGGTCGTGGACTGGTAGGCAGAGCGCCGAGCTCGGCCGCTCGGCACGTGTTCCGGAACGCAACTCCATCAGCAAATGCAGGGAGCTGGCATGACAACAAGAGACAAGACCCATTTGAGAGACCTGGCCTGCAAATACGCCGAGTACGCCTGCGGCGCACCCATGGCCCAGCGCCGGGAGAAGTGGCGTCTCCACAATCGCCTGCAGGAGCGCACGGTTCCGTTCCACATCGAGGACAACGGCTCGTACCTCAGGGACCTGACGCCGCCGCTCGAGTGTGAAGACGGCGAGTGTCGGGCGCTGGAGGCGCGGCTCCTGTACGCACTCGTTTCTTACGAGAAGATCAACGACGACCGCATCATCCCCGACCGGTTCCTGGTCGACTGGTCCACGCCCATGACGGCACTCTGCGATGAGCTCCGGATTACGCGTGCCGACGACGGACATGGCGGCAAGCTGGGCTACGAAACCAACAAGCCCGTCAAGGACATCGATGCGGACTTCGGCAAACTGAAGCACCGGACGATCCGCCTCGACAAGGAAGGGACCGAACGACGGCTGCAGTTGGCGAAGGACGTCTTTGCGGGGCTCCTGCCGGTGGAACTCGGCCGGCCGAGCTCGCTGTATTCGAACGGGATAACGAACGCGGCCGTGCACCTGATGGGCATGCAGGAGTTGTACCTGGAAATGGCCATGAACCCCGACGCCGTGCACCGGCTGTTCACGTTCCTGGCCGAGGACAACCTGGCCCTGGGCCGGTGGGAGGGAGACCAGGGGCTGCTGACCCTCAACCACGACGGCAACCAGGGCTATTGCTCGGGCAGCTCCCAATACTCCGACGAAACGGCCGTGGCGGCGGGGGCGAAGGTGGCGTCAACCGACCGCTACGGGTACCTGGAGTCGCAGGAGTCCGCCGGCATCTCACCCGGCATGTTCGACGAGTTCCTGATGCCGCATTTCACCCGGTTCGCCGACAGGTTCAAGCTCATGAAATTCGGTTGCTGCGAACCGGTCCACGCCCTGATGCCTCACCTCCAGCGCCTGCACGGCCTGCGCAAGGTGAGCGTGACGCCGTGGTGCGACCTAAACGCGCTCGCGGGGAACTGCCGCGACGACGTGATCTGGTGCCGGAAACCCGTGCCCCTGAAGCTCTGCGGCGGAACGTTCGACAGCGGCGAGCTCCGGGCGCACCTGCAGGAGACGCTGGACATTGGCCAGGACTACTTCGTCGAGTTCGTCTTCCGCGACACCAACCTGCTGACCGGCGACATGGTTGACCGCGTCGCGCAGGCCTGCCGCATCGTCCGGGAGCTGAGCGGGCATTCCGAAGGCAGCCGCGAGTAGGTCGGCACCGGTCCCGTGATGCGTCAGGAGCGTGTGGCCATGCGCGTTTCCCAGGGCGGGCACGATGTGCCGACGGAAAAGCTGATTACACGCTACCCCCGCACATTGGCCAATCTCCGGACCGCCATCTGCGAACTCCCGCACGTGTGGATCTTCGACAACGACGATCTGCGAACCCCGTTCCGGTTGGTCGCCGTTTTCCGGAACAGCCAGCGGGTTGGCCCGAGCAAGCAGGCGCCCAAGTGGCTCAAACCGATAGACCGATGACCCAAGGAACGAAGAGCATCGTGCCGCGCAGGTGAGCCTGGACGTCGTGCCTGCTCGTCCCCTTCAGGGACGGATGGATCGGTGTCCGGTCACCCGCCCAGGGTCGTTCGCCCCTGGGCTGGACATGCGTGTCGCCGTTGGCGACGGAAGAAACGCCCGGGCCTGATTGCGCAGGTGGCGCTACGGCAGCCTCGGCCCGGTGGCGTTAGCTCTCCTGTCCGTGAGGTGGCGCAATTGCTGGATCATTTCTGGCGACCGAGCACCAGTGCCGGCAGGCGCCAGATTCGGACCGGGCCGAGCAGGCCCGACGCGAGCCCCGCGGCGCGGTTGCGGTTGGCGGGCGGGTTCGAGACTGCCACGACGAGGTCATGCGCGCCGGACTGCAACCCTTTCAGCAGGCACCGGTACGGCGGCCACGCCAGGATTGTCGCTTCCTGCGAAGCCACCGACACGACGGCTACGTCCTCGACCCGGCCCAGGTCGAGCACGTAGTCCCCGGCCGTTTCGACGCACAGGCGGCGCCGGTAGACCGCAGAGCCTGAGTACGTCGGATACCCCAGAACGTCCCACGGCTGCAGGCCGGGAAGAGAGACGTCGCCCGCCGCCCCCCGAACGAACGGATAGGACAGATGGCCGTACCGGTACTCGCACGTGAATGAGCCGTAGAGGTGCGGGACCTCGCACAGGCCGCGGCCGGGCCCGGACGTCTCGACCACGACCACGTTCAGCGTCGGGGTCGAACCGGCGCGGAGTGCGTGCCCGACGGGCGCCTCGAGGTTCCGGCAATCGGAGATCCTGGCACGCGTCCACCCCTCGATCGGGACACCGTTGACCAGCACCCGCCACTGGCCGGCGATCGTGCTGTCGTCGATGACCAGCCGCGCGTCGGCGATGGCGCCGGTCAGCATGAACCGGCAGTAGTAACGCACCGGGTTGTCGCCTTTCCCCGCCGGATCGGGCTCGCGCCGCATGAGGTCGTACCCGGTCCCGTGCTCGAACACGGGCAACGGTTGCGCCATGCTCGTCGAAACATGCCAGAACGACAGCGGCATGTGGTTGGGTTCGAACGACGCCTGCCAGTCCCCGGAGAGGTCGAGTGCCGTGGTGCTGTCCTCGAGCAGGCGCGGGGCAGGTTCCACTTGGCCCTGGCCCCGCAGCACGCCCCCGCGAGGCGGAATCCGCATGGGCAGGCCTTCCACCTCACCGTCAAACCAGGCTTCGCGACGGTTGAAGGCGAAGACGATGGGGTGCCCGTCCCGCTCGCGCTTGAGGACGAAGACGTCGCGTGCGCCGTCGCCTCGGACCGTGGCGCCGGGCAGGCGCGCCAGGGCCTGTTCGTCGAGCGCGGTGTGGAACTCGATTGACGGGGTCGCCCAGTCGGTCAGCGGCGCATTGAGGTCGCGCGAGATCGCTTGCGGCATTGTTCCCACCGCCAGGACCCGGCCGCCGGCCTTCGCGAACCGCAGGAGGCCTTGGGCCGTGGCCTGATCGATGAACCGCAGGTGTGGCAGAACGATCACGGAGCAGGCTTCCGCGGTATGGATGCGGCCGGTGTCGTCGACCTGAGTCTGTACCGCCACCTCGTCGATGAAATCGAAATCACGCTGGTGGCTCAGCAGTGCTTCCACCAGTTCGTGGATTCGTTCTTCGTCCGGCAAGAGCGGGCCGTTGGCCAAAGCCGGGCCGGGCTTGAGCTGGCAGGCAAGGCTCGTCGAGGGGTACAGGAGCGCCAGTTCGCACACGTGCCGACCCCCGGTGAGGGCGGCACACGTGGTTGCGAGGTGCGCAGTGAGGGCCTTCATGTGCTGCCACTCGGTGTGTTGGTAGAAGATGGATGGCGGGACTTCGTCCTTGCGGTTGCCGTCGTTCGAGTAGCTCAGGCCGTGGACGGTGAAGTGGTTGATGCCCAGCACCATCTGGTAATCGAGGTGGTACTTCAGGTCGCGGATCGACGCCTCGTCACCGATCACGGCGAGGGAGTCGCAACCCGCTTGAGTCTTGCCGAAGAGATGCGCGGCCGACGAGGCGACTTTCACGCCGGTGTGGTACGCGGCGGCGTCCGGCCAGCCCTCGCTGGCGCCGAGTGGATCGCAGCACGGGATGTCCATGGGTTCGTAGCAGCGCAATTCGTTCGGCCACCACGCCGCCACCAGAGTGAGCCATTCGGTGCGGGTCAGGTGCCCCGCCATCCGGATCCCGTGCTGCCGGCACCATTGCGCCACTTGCTCGACGTAGTGCGCTTTCTGGAGCCGGTGCTGAGTCAGGCGGTAGTGGTGGCGAACCATCGGACTGCGCGCGTCAACGTCCAGCACCAGGTGCGGCAGGTGCTCGTTGAGGTCATACCCATGGTCGGTTGCGAACTCCGCGGGGAATGTGGCTGTCCACGGATAGGTCCCGGCGCCCGGCGACGGCTCGTCCGTGAACGCGCCGTGGATGGACCGCCCCAGTTCGGCGCCATACCGCTCCGCGTAGGGTTCGTAACTGAGCTTGAGAAACAGTGCGATGCCCTCGGGCCGAAGGATGTCCGGGTGAGTGGTGGGCAGGTTCTGGAGCATGGCTGCGCAGATGGTGTACGACGCCGGTTTGTCCGGCGTCCACACCAGTGCGAAGCGATTGTCGTCCATGGCCGTACGCCAGTGCGGATGGCCGATGCGGTTGACGAGTGGCGAGTAGGCGCGGTGGAGCTGCTGGCGCCAAGGCCATTTCTGTCGGCGCGTCCCGCAGAACCGGGTCACGTCCACGATGGCCCCGTACGTCCCGTCAGGTTTGTGTTCGATGGCGAACGCGCGCAGCAGCAGGCCCGGCGCAAAGTCCGCCTGCACCGGTTGGGTGCCGTCAACCTGCACGACCGTGAACTCGAGCCGGCGCGCCGCCAACCCGGGCTCCGTCCAGACGACCCGGCCGCCGCACAGGCCGCTGGGATAATAGTCCTCGTCCCAGATCCAGAACTCCAGGCCGTGCCGCTTGCAGGCTGCCAGGATCGCGTCCAGCGCCTGCCACCATTCCTCGGACATGTAGGGGGTCAGCATGCCGGGCCGCGCGTGCGCGTAAACGCCCTCGTAACCCTGGGCGGCAAACTCCTGCATCTGCCACTCGATCTCGGCGGGATCAAGCCGGTGATTGAGAAAGTACTGGGCGATGAAGCTTTTCATGGGCCACCTTTCGCTGTTCGTCAACGATTCGGATCAGGGCTCTGCCCCGAACCCCGCAAGGGGAAATGATTCCCCCTTGCCCCCCCATATTGGGGGCCGGATTCTGAACGGCGTTGCGGGGCGCTTATCGGATTCAAACATCTCCTGTCACGCCGTTCAGAATCCGGCCCCGGGATACGGGGAGTCCAGAGGGACACATCCGCCCCCACCGCTGTGGCACTGTCCCTAAAGGGGACGAGCGTGTCTGAGGCACATGTCTGCGCCCTGCCTGACGTGCGCTCCGACACGCGGTACACCGTTGGGGTGCAATAGGTTGGGTGGCATCAACAATCCCAGGGTTGTCCAACCCTGGGCTGGACACGCGCGTCGCCGTTGGCGACGATGGCATGTTTCTCTTCTCCTCGTCCGTTCGCAGGGTCAAACCGATTCGGGCCATGCCTACGGCGCCGGCAACGCCTGCACCACGCAACCGATACCTTTCGGGTCAAGCTCGACGGCGATCAGCGCCATGCCGTTGTGCACTTCGGGGGTGATGGGCGTGTCGGCCCAGGCGTCCGTGTACGTCGCGCCGTCGACGTGCTTCACACGCAACACGGGTTTGTCCACACTCCGGCCGTTGGCGTTGTACAGCGTCCAGACTGTCTCCGTCGGGCCGGCGAAGCGGTTGGCGAATACGCCGCTGACGTCGGTCGGCACCAGGGGCTCGACCGTGTGGGACGAGAACGCGTTCCGGTGCGCGCACTGCACCTGCACCGCCCGTTTCAGGAACGCCAGCGACGGCTCGTCCATGCCAGCCAGATTGGGTTCGCCGATGCGGAAGACTTCGCCGTTGAAGAACGGAAACTTGAAAAGCCACCAGTTCCCGGCGCGCGTGCCGACGTAGTAGATGATGTGCATCTGCTTGAAGCCAGGGAAGGCGAACCGCGGCAAATCGATGAAGTGCGGGGCGAGGGGTTCCTGCTCGGCGCTCCACAGCGCCTGGTAGGTGATGGACCCGTCCGTGTACTGCCGGGTCACTTCGGCGGGTGGGTACTCGGTGTAGAGCGCAACCTCCGGTCCGACCGCTTCGCGGATACGTTTCAGCATGGCGACCTCACCCGCGTAGGGAATTTCGTAGCCGTTGTGACCATGGTCCTTTGCCCGACACGTCCACCGTCCATCGGTGGCGCCGTATTCGTCGATGTACAGGATCTTGGAGCCGAAATCCTCGTGCACGCGTCGGTAGGTCCCGGCCAGGTAGTCCTGCCAGCCGGTCATGTACGGACACTGATTGAAGCCTCCGTACACTTGCACATACTGCGGTGACCCGTCAGGATGCCGCATCGCCCAGTCCTTTGCCTTGGCGCCCACGAACGCGCCCTTGTCACAACTGATATAGCCGTCCAGGTACAGGCTGACCGCGATGCCGGCGTCTTGAACGCGCTGGATGTTGCCGCGGAAATAGTCCTTGCCGCCGACGTTCTCGTCGTAGTGGTCGTAGTCACCCCATTCACCGTAGGTCTTGGACGCGCCCCAGCCGTAGAGGTGGACGTAGTCGCAAAGCCCGATGTACTTCAGCATCGTATCAATGAGGGGCTGGACCGCGCCACGCACCTTCGGGTCGGAGACGGCGTCGTACTGCACGTTGCCGGACACGAGCGCGAACGCCTTCTCGAACCAGGCGTGGCGCGGCGCCACCGGTTTGAACCAGGTGGCGAGCCAGTCGCGGTACGCTGCGAAGATCGCACGCCAGTCGCCTTCGCGCAGGACCAGCGCGGCTTCGGTGGCGGCGAAGCTCTGTCCCGGTGCCAGGTCGCGCTGAACGTATTCGACCGCCCATTCCCCGCCAGCGTTCGTCTTGGCCAGACGGATGAAGTGATGCTGGGCCACGGTGTCGTGCGTGAGACAAGCCAGAGCCAGGCCGAGCTTCGGGCTGAAGAACCCGTCCATCTGCAGCGGATGCGGATCGCCCAAGGCTTCGCGGAAGCTGGCATTGGCAGAGTTGACGATGCCGCCGCGCTTGCCGCAGAGGTACCACGTGTCCGCGGCCTCGCCCAACCGCACCCCGCGCAGGACCGGGAACAGGAGCGTCGCGGTTTTGGCGTCGGCGCCCTCGTTGGTCAGGGTCAGGCGCAGAAGCAGTTCGTTGCCGTGGCCCGGGAGGCACTCCATGGTGGCCCCAAGCCCGGCGGCGGCATGCCGGAGCAGGAACCGGCGTCCGTCACCGGCGTTCTCCATCTTCAACACGGCCCATTGGTCGCTCGGTAGGCTGTCCTTGCCTACTTGCACCTCGAACACCGGCCCCGGCGCACACGCGAGGCCTTCGCTCATCCCCGGCATGCCGAGCCGCGCCCAGGTCAACCCGGTCCCGGTATCGAATCGCGCCTGCAGTCCGCCGCCCGTAACCACCGCATCCGAAGGCGTTCCGGGTTCGGCCTTCGGAATGACGGCCGCGGTCGTTGTCGGCGCAAGCCCGAACTCCAGGCCGCTCCACGACGGTTCCGCGATGCGCGGCGGTTCCGTCCGCATGGTGACGCCCACGATGGCGAAGCTCGCGGTCTGCATGCGGTCGTGCAGCACCAGTTCGGTCGCGCGCCGCGCCGGGTCAGGGTGGACCACGTTGACGCTGATGCCACGCTTCATCCCCCACTGCCCGGTCGCGGCGTCGAGCGGCAGAACCCGGTCCGGCGGACCGTTCTCGTACCGGATCTCGTAGAAGACCTTCTCGGGCACATCGAGCATCTCGACCGGTTTGGGGTTCTTCCAGTCGATGCCCCACGGTTCGGTCGCGGGCGCTGCGGCGGCCGTCAGCAGGTAGACCTCCTTCACCGCGTCCGGAAGCGCCACGGACAGTGTGGCGAAGCCATCCATCGGCGTCAGCGGCAGGCTGTCTGGTTCCCGGTGGACGCAGAACGGCACGCCGTCAATCGTGACCTGATCCGTGTCGAACCAGCCGTCCAGATTCAGGCGCTGGCGGAAGAAGGGTGAGGGCTTGCCGCCGGCGACAGCCGCGGGTTCGGCGATGAAGCCGTCCTTGCCCGCGGGCCAGGCTTCGCGGCGTGCCTCGAGCGCCAGCAGGTCGGCCATTCGCCACGGTGCGGGTCGCGAACTGAACGTCAAGGTGTCGAGGCTCAACGTGGCCTCGGCCCCTGCACAGTCCAACCCGACCGCGAGATGAGTTGCCGTGAAGCCGAGCTTCGGTTTCAGGTCCACGGTGTGCCAGGCGCCGTCGACCTTCACGTCCTTGGCGAACAGGGGTACCGCGGAGTGTCCGCCACTGCCGGATTCCTGGTCGCCCAGCCAGATGGCGTAGGTCGTCGCGTTCAGGGGCCCGGTTGCCTTGTAGCGCAGCGACAGACAGGCGAGTTTCGCCAGGTCAATCGGCTCGGGCAGTTTCATGAGCCAACGCATGCCCTTGCCCTGGCCTTGGGCCGAGAACTCCATGGCGGTGCCGTTGAGTTTTGCGGCGAACGTGGTTGCCGGTGATTGGGTCCAGTTCGGCCGGGGCGCCATCTCGCCGGCCCGGCCCCACTCGATGGCCACCTTCTGGATGGGCGGGCGCGGTGGCGCCGGCGCGAGTTCGGCGCCATCGGGAAGTCGCTCGGCGAACCAGATCTTCTCGATGACAAGCTTGGCCGCCGGCCCATCGCCGACAACGACTTTGACGGCCAGACGATGCGTGACCTCGAGCGGTTCGACGGCAACCAAATCCACCGCCAGCGTGTGCCATTCACCGTCCGCCTTGACGGCCTCGGCGCCGGCGTATCTGCGGCCGCCGGAGGTGCCTTCCTCGCCGTGCAGGAAGTAGGCGCCCGTACCGGTGGACATCCCGGTCGCCATGTACCGGACCAGCAGGTAGCGCTCGTCGCCCGTGATGCCGAGGCCCTTGAGGTCAAACAGCCATGGCATCTCCGTTCGGGCGCCTCCGGCTGAGAATACCAGCGTCCCCTTGTCATTCGCCACATCATACTTGGCCGGCGCGTTCTTGACCCAACCCGTGCAGGCTGTCCACTGCGGCGCGGAACGGCCGTCGATCGCGGGTTCTCCGGCCATGAGCTGGGCTGCTGCCAGAGCCAGGGTGACCAGTACCAGATGTCTTACCATGCTTCGGTCCTCCGGGGTCAGAGAGGGTTCGGTGGTTACGGTTCAGGAATTCACCACGGCCACCAGCGGCGCTTCGCCGGGGCTGGGGTCAATGCTGCCCCAGCGCGGCCCGCGGCAAGCGGGGCTGTGCCGACGTAGAAGATAACCGTCTCGTGGGCGTCCATGTCTACGGTAAACGCGTCCGTGTTCCGCCCCAGGGACGTATGCCTAATCAGGTCGTATACATCCGCCGCCGGGCGTGGCAACTGGATGCGCTTGGTCCCCGGGGACTTGGAGTGAACGGACACGAAGTTGCGGTCGGCGTACAGGGCGTCACTGGTGTCGAGGTACAGATTGCAGCCGGCCAGCCGGCCGAGGTCGCGCAACAGGTCTGGCGGTAGCAGGGGCACGGCGGAATACACGATCTTGCAGCCGTCCACGTCCCGCAGCGCCAACGCGGGGACGCCGTCGGTCGTGTAGTGGCCGAGAACCTGAACGCCCGGCGTGGGTTCCACGCGGAACATAAGCGGCCAGTCAGAGCCAGGGCCGAACGTCATGCCGGGCGAGTCGCTCAGCCACGGCATGGCGGCGTTGGTCGGTACCACAGTCACTGCCGCTTTCCGCGTTTCCGCGCACCGGGCCACGTTCATGCCCAGGAACGCCGAAATGTTCGCCACCGAGCAGGTCTTGGCGTCCGTGTATCCCGGTGCGTACACAAACAGCAGGACGTTGCCTTTTCTCATGCACTTCTGCCGGATCAACGCCATCTCCGCCGCGGTCAGTTTGTAGGCATTGGGGAAGACATAGAACCGGTAGTCGGGCAGGCGCGCATTGGCGAGGTCGCTGAGCAGGTACCAGCGGTGCGGCATGCCGGCCCGGAAGAACAGCGGCCGTTGGTGATAGGTCACGCCGCCACCGAAGAGACTCGCGTCGGTGCCGATGTGGTCGGCGCAGTCCTCGCTCAAGACGACCGCGAAACCTTCGCCGTCGGGCGTGCGGTCCAGTTGCCGCGCCAATGCCTCGATCTTTGCGTAGCGCCCGAATTCCTGGACGATCCGGCGGTCGCCCAAGGTATAGAACTTGGAGAAGTCGAGGTACTGGATGGCCGCCAGGTTCGTGAAGTTCATGGCGAAGTTGCGGCGGAAGAGCTGGATGTCGTCTCTGACTGTATTCGTCCGTTCAATGTCCTGGTCGGCCCAGTGCGTGCGATAGTCGGGCTGGTCGATGAAGATTGAGCCCCGCACCGTGTAGGCGCCAGGTACGGTCATGAACGCACCGGCGCCGCCGATGGCGCGCTCGAACAGGTACCCGTCCGAGGGTGCGCCGGTCATGTCCACCACGCCGGAATCGAGCAGTTTCCGGATGGCGAAGTGCCCCGTCGATTTCCGTGCCTGGCTGTCGAAGAAGTGCGGCAGGTAGCCGTAGAATGGGAACACCAAGGTATTCCTGCCGGCTGCGGTCTTGATGGTTCGCCCCTGGCGGATCAGCACGTCGGCGACGACCTCGCTATAGAAGCGCGAGAAATCGATGATCGGCTGGTCCACCGCCGGGTCGCGGAACACGCCGTCTGACGTGTGCCGCCGTGCTTCTGCAGAGGGGATTTCCACCGTTGCGAAGTCCGCAGCCTTCCCGCCCCAGGCCGTGGTCAGCGCCGCGGGAGTGCCATACTTCGCCTTCAGCCAATTCCGGAACTCGTCCCGCATGTGAACACTGATGTCGATGCGGGCCTGCGGTTCCATCCATTCCCAGTGAAACCACTCGTACCCGGACAGCAGGTACCCGATCACGTGCGGCGCATAGTCGGCCTGCTTCACATGGTTGACCAGGCCGGTCAGCATGGCATCCACGTCATTGCGCCAGGCGGCAGATGCGAAGGAGGGGAATGTCTTGACCGAACCGCCATAGTCCTGGACCGCCTTGCCGCCGCCGTCGCTGACATAGCATTCCGCGGGATGGTGGAACGCCCAGGAGACTGAGCCGTGTTCCGTGGCCGTGTCCGGGCCGAGGATGATGCGTGCTTCAGGGTCGTGCTTCAGCACCTGGCCGACCTGCCGGTCCACCTCGTCCGCGTAGTTCAGCGCCGGCGGGTCCTTTGACCAGTCGATCTTACTGATGGATAGAACCTGGATGAGCCCGGCGCGTTGGCAGTTCCGGGCAATTTCGTCCGGAGGCATGGCCGCGTACCAGTATTGGTTGAAGTACACCGGGTTGCCGTCGATCCGAACGGCGGGTGCGCCGCCGGTCATCCCCAGTTGCACGTCCGGAAAGCCAGTGCCCGCCTTCGCGTCAGACGCAGGCGAGGGTTGGGGGGCCGTTCCAGCGGCACCGGTTACCGCGAGACCCGCATAGTCTGCCAGGCTTACCCGCGTGAGCCGTTGCGCATGCCAGTTGCGGAGTTCAAGCCCGCACGGCCCGCCCTCAACGGCCACAACCACGGCCAGACCCGCGGCGGCCGGGTCGGGTCCGACGCCCGATTCGTTCAGTGACGACCACTGCTGCTCCTGACCGGCGAGAGGGACCTCGCGCTGGGCGATCGCCGCGCCGTCGGCGTCCAGGGAACGGAACACCAGCCTGGCGGTCGTGCCCTGCGCCGCTTCCGTCCACCGGAACTCGCCGGAGACGGTGAAGGTCCCGGGAAACGAGTTGTCGAGCAAGGGGAAGCGGAGTTCGCACTTGGCTCGCGCGCCTGCCTTGACAAGGACGGACCGTTCCTTGCCTTCCTCGCCGGCCTGGAGCGAGACGTCCACCACCCCCGCATCCTGCGCGACACGGAACCCCGGCGGCAAGCCGCCGCCATCGTACGTGTCCGCGGGCAGACGCCACGCCCCGTCGGCGGCCGCCGCGTCATCGACCATCTCCAGACGCACGGCATCAAACCAGGTGGCGCCTTTGAAATCGCCGTGGAACAGTCGCACTTCTGCACTCGCGGCATTTCCCGGCGCGAGACCGGAGACGACCGTCCGCTGCCAGGCGCCGTTGGTCTGCAGTGCGGGACTCCACACTTGCGTCACGGTGTTCCCGGATTCGTCCTTGAAGAGCATCTGCAGGACGGCGCCCTCGACGCGCCGGCCCCGGTCCGAGGGGACGGTCGTCCAGCGGCTGCGGCCGTCGGCCGACGTCCGCACCCAGCCCCAGAGCGCGTAGTCCCGGTTGGGCAGGACCCGAACCGGCGCGGCGGTCGCCAGCGCACTGCCCGGCAATCCGCCCTCCGCGTGGTCCATGCGGAAACTTGCGGCGCCCGCAACACGTGCCACCGCATCGATCGCGCCCTGACTGCCCGTGGCGCCGGCATCGAAGCGCCAACCGCCCGGGACATTCCCACCCGCCGTGCCTGGCTCCAGTCCGCCATTCCCGAGCAGGTTCTGCCCGGCTGCGATCTGGAGCCGCGCGGACTCCGCAGGCTTGCCGATGTCCGGCTTCGGGCCAGGGTCCTGAAGTGCGCCCCGGACCAGTCGCAGATCGTCGAACCAAGCGCGGCCCACGCACTTCTGCATGACGATGAAGACCTGCGCGGCAACGGTCTTGTCGCTCATCCGCATCTGTTTCCGGCAGAACACCCAGTCCGATTTCTCCGGGATGGGGACGCCGTCGAAGCGAAGGGATTTCCCATCCCCGCCGATCTCGCGCACGGCGAACAGGATCGTGCCGGCCGCGATCTCCGGTCTCACGTACCCGCCCAGCGAGATCTCTTCATGCGGGGTGACGCGAACCTGCCCACTGGAGAACAGCGGCACCCACGCCGCGTCGGGCTGCCCGTCGGCACGCAGCGAGTACTGGCCTTCCACAGCATGTTCGCCGTCGAGGCAGAACATGCTCTTGGCATTCGCCTCGAAGAACTCCCAGTCCTTGGGAAAGCCAAGTGCCGAGGCCTCGAACCCGGGATTCCGGAGGAGATTGGCAGGGCGTTCGTCGCCGCGGGCCCAGCCGGTTCCCAGGACGAGGACCGTCACCAGAAGAGAGACGCGCATCACGCCCGATACCTGCGTCCGCATAGCTCTTGACTCCCATGCCTATAGTGGCCTGTTTTCGACCTGTACGGGGAAATCCGGCCTCGCAGGAGTGCGGCTTGCCTCGGCGGAGACGCGATCGGGCGCGCCGTGGCTCGGCGCGTCCCGCGCCGAAGCGGGGTGCGCCGGCCGGGCCTGTCCGCCGAAGCCACACGGGCGAAGGTGGATCCCCGGCCGAGGGTCTCGGGCCGGGACGGCCCCGAGGGCACCCTGCTGCGGTCCCGGAGGTCCCGCGCCACTGCCGCTTTGCGCACTTTCCGCACAGGTTGGCTACTCTTTCGGATCTCTTGCAGCAGGGCCGTCCCCATGGACATCCCGTCGCCGCACGCCCCACGTTGACGATCGTCAACGGTTGCCTATCACCACGGCCACCAGCCCCGCTTCGTCGGCTTGGCGGTTCTGGCGTCGCCCGAGACCTGCAGCCGGTACATGCAGATGCCGTACGGCGGTAGATGGTCAACGACCTGGCCGTCCTCGATGCGCACCTCGCGCGGCGGCTCGAGCATGGGCGTCGCCGCGCACACACGACCACCGCTGACGCCAAGTTGCAGGCGCACCACAGGCTCGCGTTCAAGGTTGACCACCACCACCTCAATGGCGTCTCCGACCCGCTTCGCCAGGCACGCGCTTCGTTCCGGGGCAACCCCCTCGACCGTCACCGGTACCACCGCAGTTGCGAACAGGAACGGCGTGAGCGCGTGCAGTTCGGCGGCGAGCAGCCGCGTGTACGAGCGTAGTTCCGGGTTGGACATAAGGCAGCTGCTCGGCGGTGGGTCGTACCAGGAGTAGTAGTGGAACAGGGTCATGCCCTGGCAGATGCTCATGTACACCTGCGCCCGGAGCTGGGCGGGTGTGGGCATGCCCAGCCGCGGCGCCACCCAGGTCTGCAGACACGACAGCAGCGGCCGGTTCGGGAACGCCTCGCGGATGGCCCGGTCGTACTCGCGCAGCAGCCCGAGCGGGTTCCCCTGCAGCGGGTAGTGATCGTACGACGCAAAATCCGACAGCCCGGCATAGGCCGCGAACTTGTCTTTGAGGCAGTAGTTGACCCAGATCGCGTGGCTCGGGTCGAGCCGGCGCACGATATCGAAGGCGCGCCGCACTTCCTCAGGCGGCACGTTCAACCCGTCGGGCTCGTCGATCAGGTCCCAGCCGATGAGCCCCGGGTGTGCCTTGAGCCGCTCGATGGTCTGGGTCAACTCGGCATCCTTCCAGCGCTTCTGCTCCATGTCGAACATGGCCGGATGGAACAGCACGGCCCACGAGTACACGCCGGCCTGCCACACCAGATCGACGTTCTTGCACAGCGCGTCGATCGAGTCGCCGCCCCACACCTGCGCCGTGGTCGCGCCGTACTCCTCGCGCAGCATCTTCATCCCGTCTGCTGTCAGCGGGTTGTGGAAGTAGTAGACCGACAGGAATGGCTCGCCGTTCACGCGCAGGAACCCGTCCGGCGTGACGCGGCTCTCGCGCACGGGCGGCAGTGGCGGGAAAGCCGGCGGGGGGATGACCGCCAGCGGTTTGCTCAGACTCATGGCGCCGCGCCCGTCGACGGTCGCGACTTCGAGCTCGAGTCGATACCGCCCCTCGGCGAGGCCGGCGGTGGGAACCACGCTCTCGAACAGGCCCGGCGAGCCGATGCGCTGCTGCGTCTGCCAGCAGGGCGCCGGGGCCACGTCCCCGTTCGCCGCTTCCGCAACCACGCGCGCCGTGAACGTCCCGCCCTCTGCGTCCGGCGCAGCGTCCATGGTGATCGGCAGTGACTCCGGAGTGGTGTGCCCGTTCGCGGCTGTGAGCACCAGGTTCTCGAGTGGCAGCACCTGCACCAGACCCGGCCGTACGCCGGCGAACGGGTCAGTGGTCGTGGTCAGGCTCGCCTCGTCCCACCAGACCGTCCCCACGGCGTCCGACGAGAGACGGAAGTAGATCTGCAGCGTCGCCGCTTCGGCCAGGGGCCGCAGGATCAGGGCGTACGGCGTCCAGGCTGTCTGCCCCGCGGCAACCGCCGCCCATGTGTACCGCAGCGTGTGCTCCCCGCCCGTCTTGGGCACTTCGCGCAGCCCGAAGAACGCCTGACCTGCCGTCAGGTTGTTGCGGCAGTGCACCTGCAGCCGGTAGAGCTTGCCCGGCACGACAGGAATGCCGCCCAACATCTGCACGCAGTTCCACGCGTGCCCGGCAACGGCCTCATGCCGCAGGCACGACTGACCGCGGTACGGCGCCTCCGCGACCACCACAGCCTTGGCCTGAACGCCGTACCCGGTCGCCTTCAGGTCCGCCTGCTCAAACCCCGGGTTCGGCGCCAGGTTCTCCGGCTCCGCGGCCGCCGCGGCCAATGCGCCGCCCACCCCCAACACCACGGAACACAACAGCCCAGACACACGCGACAGTGACATGATGCATGCCTCCTTTTGATGCCGGTTTGCCGCCAAGATGAGCGTTGGGTGGCTCCGCCCCCAAACCCCCGCTGGAGGACCATTGGCCCTCCAGACCTCCCAATATCAGGTTGCGGACTGAGGCGATGGAGAGAAGCGTGGTCATCAAGTCATTGCGCTCATGTCCATCGCCTCAGTCCGCAACCTGAGAATGTGGGGTCCGGGGAGTCAACGATTCCCCGGCGGGGTTTGGGGTGGAACCCCAACGTTCATCTTGGCGGCAATCCCACCTCACGGCGTCCAGCGGTGTTTGACGGAGATTGGCGACCGGTCCGACATTACGTGCGTATCGACGAACAGCAGGTTCAGCGTCAGGTTGTGCCAGTATTCGGTGTACTGGCCCACCGCGCCCAAGTCTGCCACCCACGACGCCATGTTCACGTGATTGCCGTCCGTCACGACGACCGTCTTGGCGGGGTCCGTGAACTGCTTGAGTTTGTACGTGACCCCGCCAAACGCGGGTCCGTGCCCGGTCTGCACGTTCTTGGCGTAGCCGCTGACGATGCGCAGTCCGTTGACCGTCTGGTTGCCGGCGTTCTCGTACGTCAGACGCGTTCGGTCCAGGGCCGGACAGGCGAATATGTCGACCGCATAGCCAAGGTGCGACGCGAGCAGGCAGGGCCAGAACCGATTGATGTCGTACGCCGCATTGCCGTAGTTCGGGACCATGTACTCGTCATTCTCGTCGGCATATACCATGATGGCCGTGCCGAACTGCTTCATGTTGTTCTGGCACGCGGCGCGCTTGGCCACGTTCTGTGCATTGGTCAGCATGGGCAGCAGCATGGACGCCAGGATCGCGATGATCGCAATCACCACCAGGAGTTCGATGAGCGTGAAGCCTCGACTTGTGCGAGGAAATGCACCGAGCGACAGTGGCGCGGGACCTCCGGGACCGCGGTAGGGTGCTCGGGTCCGTCCCGGACCGAGGCCCTCGGCCGGGGACCGGCCGGCGCACCCCGCTTCGGCGCGGGACGCGCCGAGCCACCGCACGCTCGATCGCATCCTGGCCGGGACAAGCCGTCTTTCTGCGCGGCTGGACTCACGCGCACAGCTCGTCGTGTCTCCACGCTGCGTCTCCCAAGCTGCCTTCATGTGGTCTGCCTCCTCAAAGCTCACACGCACAAGTTCTGTCACTTCTTCTGCACCAGTTCGGCATCGTCGAACCAGACCGTGCCGGACGAGTCGTAGACGTTCAAGTACACGGCGGCGTTGGCAGTCTTTGGCTCGAACTCACGGATGACCAGTTCGCGCCACAGCCCCTGGGTGTTCAGCATCTCGCCAGTCCGCGTCGTCCCGGTCTTGTCACCGGTCAGGAAGACCTTCACCTTGCCGGTAAAATCCTTCGACGTCTTGACCCAGACCCGGAACGTGCAGGGCTTGCCCTCCTGGACCCGGGCGTCTTTGCGGTACCAACGCGCCCAGGCGCGGGTTTGGTCCGGTTCCTGTGGGCCTGGTGTAACCATTTCGACGCAGGTGAGGCGGGCCGATGCCTTGCCATTGTGGGACTGGGCTGTGTCGATGGCGAAATCGAACTTGCCGCACATGGTACTTCTCAGCCAGCCGGTTTCGCCCTGTTCGAAGCCACCGTTGCCGATCAGGTTCTGTTCATCGCTGGCGGGTGCGTTCGAGATCGCCAGCCAGACCGGACGCCAGATGCCACCCGCACCGGCCCGGTCCTCGACGCGCACCGCCAATGTGTTCGGGCGGTCGCCGCGCACAACACCGTTGACGTCCACCTCGAACCCCTCACGCCAGGACTCCGTGTTGCCCTGGAACGGGTAGGGCCGCTCCAGCACCGTTTGGCCGTTCACCCAGACGGTGCACGCTTCGTCCACCGCGCCGAACAGCAACCGCACCTGCCGCGCACCCTCCCCGGGCGGCACCGCGAACGTCGTCCGGTACCATCCGATGCCGTCGTAGTCCACGCCGCCGTGCTCGGCCTTCCACGCTTTGCCGACCGGCTGCTCCTCCCACGCGGCGTTGGTCCCGATCTCCTGCCAGTCCGTCGCATCGACTGCCTCGGCAAACCACTGGGCGGCTACACCTTCTTCTCTCGGGTCCCACTTGAACTGCCACGGATCGGGCAGGCGCGTGCCGGGCGTAGCCATCAGCTTGATCAGGGTCCGGTCCCAGGACCGACTCTCAGCACCGGCGAGGCAAGCCATGTTGGCGACCCAGTCGCCCTCGATGCGAGCGCGGAATTCGTCCAGCGCCGTCAGGGCTTGCGCGTATCCCTCGATATCGCCCGTCTCGCGGTTCTTGACGAATGCCTGCTGTGCGGCCAGGGTCAACTCGACATTGCGCAGGCCGTTGTCAAGGAACGCAACCCGGGCTTCGGTTTCAGTGTCGCCCTGCGCTGCCGCCTTGGCTTGATTGAGCAGTGCCCGACCTCGGGCCATCACCGCGGGTGTGAAGATGCGATCGGCGTTGCGGTAGAAGTAGGTGAAGTGAAAGTCCGGCATCTTGCAGACTTCGTCCGTGACGGCGTCGGACACCTGCTCCCAATGCGCGAAGTACTCCCGCACCGCGGCCGCCGCCGTGCCGAACGCAGTGAAGTACTCGGCCAGGACAGCATCCACGCCAAGAGACGGATCGTCATGCAACCGCGCCAGCATGTACAGGTTCGGGCCTTGCGTGCCGAATTGGCCGTTCAGCGAATCGAAGTCGGTGCCGACCAGGCCGTGCGCCGCGGCGTAGGCAAAGTCCGTGCCGAGCTTGCGCGCGAAGAAGATCGGCAGGTTGTGCCCGTCGAGGGTGTAGTTCGGGCGCAGGAAGACGCGGGCCCCGGCGCTGGCCCAGCCGTCCCACTGCTCGCGGAAACGCTTCTGCTTCTCCGGCGTCCACGGGTACATGAGCGCCGGCACGATGCCGATGATGATGCGCTCGTTGAGCTTCGTGTTCCGCGGCGGCGTGACGTAATTGGCGTAGGAGTAGCCCATGACAACTGCCTGCGGGTCGATCGCCTCGGCTTGTTTCTGGATCGCCAGGTAGAACCGGGCGTAGCGGTCGGAGAGCGAGCCCAGCGCCTGGGCCCACTCGCGCTCACCCTTGCCGAACCGCTCGCGCGCCACAGCGACGCGCTGGTCGAATGGTACACCCGACTCCGGGTCGGGCTCGTCCCACGCCAGGCACTTGTCGCACACGCACTTGCCGGACGTGTCGTTCTCGCTCGCGTCGATGTACGGGCGCTGCGGATTGCGCCGCGCCGCCCAGTCCGCAACCTTCTGCCGCCAGACGCCGGGCTCGCCAACGCACATCGAGATCAGTTCCTTGCTGCCACCGTGGTAGAGCAGATCGGAGCGGCGGTTGCCGTCGGGCAGGAGGTTGAAGTACTCGGGGTGATCCTTGCCGAACCGGTCCCACCAGTCCGTGTACGAGTGCGCCATGTCCATGTTCAGGCCCATGGCGAACCGGTGCCGCCGCAGCCACTTGCCCTGCTCGTTGAGGAAGCGCGAGCGGACCTCCTGCGACGCCCAGCCCTGCGGACCGGCCATGTAGGCGCCGCCCTCGCGCCACCGCGCATGGATGAACGGTGGCTTGCCGAGTTCGCCCGGCCAGTCACCGACCACGATGGTGGCAGTGCGCGGCACCACGGTGCCCAGGTCGCCCGGCCAGAGCCAGCGCACCCCGAGCTGCTTCTCGAGGAATGCGTACACCGCAAACAGCGTTCCGACTCGAGTGCGGTTGCCGTGCAAGATCCAGAACGCCGGGCCGTCAGAGTCGTCGCCGAGTATGTACAGTACGTCGCCGATGGACTTGATCACGAACGCATTCGGGCTATCCGCGGACACCGCAAGCCCGGCCGCGCGCGCCGCCTCCGTCTCACCCAAGAGGACGCAGACTCCGCTCTGCGGCCGCTGGCTCTCCGGCACAATGCGCAGTTCGGCGCCCGACGCCTTGCGGACGTGGTACTGGAGTTCTTCGGCGGCTGCCTGCACCACCGGCAGCGGCGTCTCCGGCGTCACGATCGCCGCGACCGCCATGCCGTCGCGGACCAGCTCGGCGCCGTGGCTCGGCGGGACGTTCGCGACACTGAATAGGGCAGCCGTGACAAGGACGGCTGTGTTCCGGTTCACGGACCTCGATCTCATGATGGATCCTCCGTCACATTGGGGATCATGGCACATAGGGGTTCCGCCAGCCCGGCCATTTGGCCACGACCGTCCCCATGGGCTGCCGCTGCACGTGCGCGTCGAGGAACAGCACGTTCGCACTGCTGCCGGGGTGGATGTAATTGACTTCGGTCACCGGGTCCGCCACACGCCACGAACCGCGGTTCATTGGCGAATCGACCTGCCAGACCTTCTCGGCGAGATTGACGGCCCGGGTCAGACGCGCCCAGTAGTACGCACCGGCCCCGAGCGGACCATTGGTCGCATAGAGCGGGGCGCTCGCGGCCACCGGATACGGCGGCGTGTAGTGCGAGTACTCGAAGTTGCTGGTGAACGAGCCGTACAGGGCACGCGTGTCGTTGAACGCCGGGCAGTGCAACACGGTCGGTGCGGTCACGGCCAGTCGCGCATTTCCCCATGCGGCAGTGGTCGGCTGGCACGGCACGCCCACGTACGGCGCCATCAGCCAGTAGTGGGCCGGGAACGTGTAGGCCCCGCCGCCCGGGTGCAGGTTGTACGGCAGGAAATCGGAATGATCGTCGACATACAGGGCCGTGGCCTGACCCTGATTGTGCAGGTTGTTGCCGCACTCGACCGCCTTGGCGGTCGCGCGCGCGTTCGTCAGCGCCGGCAGCAGCATGGACACCAGCACCGCAATGATCGCGATCACGACGAGGAGCTCAATGAGTGTAAACGAATGAGCCCTGAGCCTGTCGAAGGGTTCAACGAGTGTGAACTGGGCGGCCGTGTGTTCATGTGATGCGTTCATGTCGCCTCCGCCGCAGTCCGTGGGGATGTTGCGTCGCGCTCTTGGCCAGGCGGCTGCGGGTCACAGACCGGGACTCGCACCATGATCTTGCCCGGCCGGCACGGCTCGCCGCGGTTGATGCAGTCGATAAGCTGCCTCGCGCCGACCCGCGCGACTTCGTCGCCTTTCCCGTCGGCATAGATCGCGGGAATGGGCAGATGATAGTACGTATAGGGGCGGACGGTCGCCAGCATGACCTTGGGCCGGGCTGAGCCCAGTCCGTCCCGAGCGGCGATCAGGTGGCTGACCTCCAGGGCGTTGCGGTAGTCGTACACAACAATGCCGTCAAAGGCGAGCCGTTCTTCGCGGAATGGGGCGGCGAGAAACCTGACGGCGCCGCAATAGGGGCCGTCCCCGGTGAAGACAAGTTCGGGACGATACTCCAGACCGGTTTCCCTGACCGCCATCTCGAATGCAGTCAGAGCCCGGCGCGAGGAGAACAAGTCCTTCTCTTCCGAGAAATAGGCGATGCGACGCCGTCCATCACGCTTCAGCGCCTCGACCAGTTCGGCCATCACGGCGTCCATGTCGCCGTGGACGCAGAGGCAGTTGCGCACCACCGCTTCGCCGTAGGAGCCCAGCACAACGTAGGGCAACCCGAGGTCGTCGAACAGCCGCGTGAGTTTCGCCGTCAGATACCCGGAGACCAGAAACCCGTCCACCCGCCGGTCCCGCAGAATTCGGGGAAGATCGTAGACCTGCGTTTCGGTTCCGGTCAAACGCGCCAGGCCCAGCAGGTAGTCGGCCTCTCCCGCGGCTTCGGCAAGCCCGTCAATGATGGGCGCATACGCCGGATTCGCAAACTCATGACCCACTTGAACAAAGGCCAGGCTCCGAGTGCGGCCGTTGCGCCCCTTCTGCACCAGGTCCTGGATGCTCGGGTTGATCCGGTAACCGAGGCGCTCGCAGGTCGCGGCCACCTTCCTGCGGACCGCCTCCGAGATCATGGGGCTGTTGTTGAGTGCCCGCGAAACGGTCGACTTGGAAACACCGGCCTCCCGTGCAACGTCGTTCATCGAGACAGTGGCTGGGCGTGTCCGGCTCATGGGCGCTCCGCAACGATTGCCGCAACAAGTTGCATTAATATGGGACGGGTTCGGCTGAAAGTCAAGCTCTTGAGCAAGTCTCAGGCAATGCGTCAGCGCCCCCCGGCCGGCGGACCGGCCGATCATAGGTTGATGTTACTCGCGCC
>MHBL01000429.1 GCA_001803235.1 Lentisphaerae bacterium RIFOXYA12_64_32 | reverse complement strand
GGGTTGTACCCCAAGCCGCCGTTCGCCGAGATGCTGCCCGCACCGCTCAGCGTGCCGGCGTTCAACCGGATGCCGCCACCGCCACCCCCGCTGGAGTGGCTCTCGTACTGATAGTCCTGCCCGTTGGCCAGAACCTGCCCGTCCAGCACCAGCGACGTGCAGCTCAGCCGCACCAGACCACCGCCCGACCCGCCATAGTAGTTGGCTGCACCGCCGCTGCCCAGCTCATTCGGGTCGCGGAAGTCGCCGTACACGCCGCAGTAGGCGCCGCCCCAGTCGGCGGCCACACCGCCATACCCGCCGTAGCTGCCGCCGGCCGCTTGAGCGTTCCACGTCGCGTTGCCCAGCGTCCGCCCGGGCCCATAGCCGCGACCCGACACATCGATGCGGCTGGATGGATCGACCACTACCTCGCCGGAAACCGTGAGTTCCATGCGATACTCGTGTTGCGTCGTTGTCGCGGAATGAGTGACGGCGCCGCCGCGCAGGACGCGGAGCACGCTGAAGGAGTGGGCGCCGTTGATGGTCACGGTCGTGCCATCGACGACCAGTTCAGCGCCTTCGTAGGTGGTGTCGCCATCGTCGATGAGCGTTGGCGATGTCAATGTAGTCGGATTTGTCAATTGCTGGAGGAAGTACGCTTCGATGGTCTGGTCGCCGCCGACGGTGAGCGAGACCGGATTGTCGCCCGTGTGGCCGGCGGGCACGCCGCCGCGCCAGGCGAAGAACTCGTAGCCCGGGTCGGCCGTGGCCGCAAGCTGGATGACCACGCCGTACGGGTAGACGCCGCCGCCGGTGACGGCACCGTGGTCGGCTTGGGTCGTGATGGTGTAGGAGTTCGGTGCGGTGCTCGCCGTGATCGTGGCGCTGGCGGTCATGGCGATCGTTGTGGCCGGCGCGTTCACGTCGGCGATGCCGGCCGTGTCGCCGGTCCACTGGGTGAAGTGGTAGTGTTCCGGCGGCGTGGCCGAGATGGATACTACATCGCCGACCTGATGCACTGTTGTTCCGGCTGGCGTGCCGCCGTTCACGGTCAAGGTGACGTCGTTGTCTTCCTCCACGGCACTGACCTGGAGGGGGCTGATGTCCGTGGCGGAGACGCGGATGATGGCGGTGCCGTTGGCCGCGTCGAGGTTGTCCTCGGCGGCGACCAGGACCACGGTTTGCGGGACGTTCCAGTCGGTGGTCGTGAACGTCAGGGACGCGCCGCTGCTCACACTGATATCGGTGTCGCCCGAGAGCCATTGGACCGTGGCCTGGACATCGGTCGCCGGCTGGACATCGAGAACCAGCGAAAAGGTCGCCGTAGCCCCTTCCGGCACGCTGACGACGGGCGGGATGGCACTGAACTGGACGGTAGAGGCACCGAGGCTGGCCTCGGCCGTGTTACCGTAGGCGCCCATGTTGACGCGCGAACCGTTCGGTTTCGGTTCGTTGCTGAAATCCGAGGTCGGGTCCCCGGCATCGATGCAGGGACTGTTGACAGCGTCGACGACCCATTGCGTGCCGGCCCAGCGGCCGGTGACAGACTTCTCGTGGTAATCGTTGGTGGCCGCGTCCGCGAAGAGCGGGTCGGCATCGAGGTTGCCGGTGCCGGTCCAGCCGCCCTGGACGTCGGAGTAGGTGA